>SHZD01000195.1 GCA_009692465.1 Myxococcales bacterium | reverse complement strand
ATCTATTACGATCCGGCAGGCTCCTAGCCAGTCAACTATTCTCAACTGTCCGAGAACTGCCCGGAGTGAATCCGTGCAGTTTCGGACAGTTGCCGCCGTCTAGCCAGACGGCGCTAGGAGCGAGTCGGAATACTCCGACACGCTCCTAGATTCCCAAACTAGTTTGCAGCAATCCCAAAACATTTCAACACTATGCCACGTTCGGCGAGCCGCCAGCTCCATGCGCCTGACTTCATTGCCGCAAAGCCGCCCTCACCGCTCCCACCGCCGCTGCCAAACCACCAACCCAACGCCAGAAACGACCGCCACCGCCGCGCCCAGACCAAGCGCCGCGCCCGCCCCGGCCTCTTGCCACAACCAACCCGCTGCCAAGCCAGCCGGCAACGCCGCCAGCCCAGTCGCCATGTGAAAAGCGCCGTACGCTTGACCGCGCTGGTCTGGCGGGGCCAGTTCTTTGACCAGTGCGCGCTCCGCCGGCTCGCACAACCCATGATAAACGCCATAAACGGCCAACACGGCCGCAACGTGCGCCACCTCAGTACACACCGCAAAACCGAGATAGCACAGCGCATAAACGGCCCAACCGGCTAAAACTACGCGTACTTTAGGGACACGGTCGGCCCACATGCCGCCATAGCGCGACGCCACGACCTTGACCACGTGCAGGCCGGACCACAACAGCGGCAAAGCCGAAGCCGGGGCGCCCAATTCGAGGGCCCGCAACAAGATCAAGACATCGGGCGAATTGCCCAACGCAAACAACGCCGCGATACCAACGAACGAGCGCAACTTGGCCGGTAGTTGTGCTGGCTGAGACCTATCTGAATTTACTGGTTTAGTCTGAACTGCACGCGCAGGCTCGACGATGCCGGCCACCATCGCCACCGCCAGCACACCGGGCACAATCGTTAGAGCAAACACCCACGCCAGCGGCCAATGCAGTTCGAGCAGCAGCGCGGCCACCAGTGGACCCAATACCGCGCCCGCGTGGTCCATCGCCCGCTGAAAACCGAATACGCGGCCTTCACGGCCACTGGGCGCGCAGTCCGCCAACAACGCGTCGCGCGGAGCCGAGCGCAGGCCTTTGCCAACGCGGTCGGTCAGGCGAATCGCCAACACATGCCACGGCGCTGTCGCCAACGCCATCAACGGGCGCACCGCTCCAGCCAGCCCATAACCGGCGACCACCAGCGGCTTGCGGCGCCGCAATCGATCGGACCACCGACCCGAAAAACGCTTGAGCACGCTAGCCAAACCGTCGGCCCCGCCTTCGATGGCGCCAATCCAGACGGCACTGGCGACCGGAAAACCGCTCAACAGCATCGGCAGCAGCGGGGCAACCATCTCGGAGCCTAAATCGGTCAGAAACGAGGTCCAGCCCAAGCGAACGGCGGTCGCAGGCAAAGGAACGGCAGCGGTTGGGGTAGTTGGCTGGCCCATGGCTCCTAGCATCTGCAGGACACGACAACAATTATCGCGGAAATAAGAAAATTCCCAAACAAGCCTGAAGCGGCATGACGACCCGGGCCCACGCTCGCGACCCACATAGCAAGCCCAGAGACGCCGAGCAAATCTTGTTTGATCGGCTAAGGAACTGTCCTCAGATAGCTCGATCGATCTGGGCAACACAGGAGCGGCGAGTCGGCCTTTCAAGACGCGAGCTTAGCGACCAACAAAGCAAGCAAACGGAACCAGTCCCGCAATGACTTATTCTGGGACAGTTCCTAACTAGAAACTTGGGGGCGCGCCGCCGCCAACCCCCAAGGTTGTCCGCATTTGCGGCCCACATTGCACCCGCCGCTCAATGAGTTTGCTGCGTCGAGGGTGCCAATTGGGCGGCATGCGGAACTCTCTACGGGATGCTGATGGTATTATCCATGGACTTCAAAGTCTTTTGCGTGCAAAACTTCCAGTGCGTGGCCTCATAGCCAGCGTGCATCGCTTTGACAATCCGAACGCGCGCGCGCCCTACAGGCAGCCCGTCGTCGAGCGCCTCGACCTGATCGCCCTTCTTGTCCCGGCTACAGCGGTCGTCCAGCAGCGGCATCAGGCACGCGGTGCCGTTCGGCTGTCCCAGCAGAAAACGAAACACTTCACCGGCTTGCAGCAACTCGGAGTGTTGAAGCGCTACCGCGCAATCCAAAGTCTTGCTCGCAGCCATGGCGCGGTCCAGCCAACGGGCGATAAACAGGTCGGCCAGCCCGGTGGCCGAAAATGCAAACGACTGGTCGGGTTGCTGGACAAACAGCGCGGACTGCAGCACTCGCTCGCAGACTTGGCGGGCCGTGTCATCGACCGTCGGTCTGGGCACCGCTTGGGTGCAATCGGCGAACTGCAGGCGAATTGCCGCCGTTTTGGAGCGCGCCAAATGCGCAGCGGTCATGCCATCGACCAAAGCCAGCGCGGCCGGGCCTTGCCAATGCAAGGTGTCGAGTTCCTTGTGCAAACGCTCAGTCGCCAGCGCTTCGTGGGCGTGGCTGCGGCTGACCAGCAAGTCCGAGTTGGGCAGGGTAGCCTGCTGATAAAACTCGAGCACTTTCTTGATGTCGCGATAGGTGCTGAGATACGCGTAGTTGCAGCGCGTAGCTGTCGTCTCCTGCTCCGCCATGCCATATTTTTGCAGGAAACGCTGCAGTTGATTGCGGTCCTGTTGAGCCGGAAATTGCTTGGCGACCACCGCATCGGCATCGGCGCAACTGAGCGCGGGCAGCAGCACTTGTCCGTCCAGACCGCGCAGGCCGTAATCGGCATCCAGGACCGGCGGTCGCGCAATTACCAGCACTTGGGCGGCGGGAAATTGGCGTGACAAATCATCGATGGCTTGGCGCACCGCATTGCGGCGGTCCGGGGCCAACTCGTCCAGCGCGTCCAGCAACACCAGCAAACGCCCGTTGTGCTGCACAACCGCAGCCGCGACGTCGACTTTGGTCGTCTCGGCGATGGCCGCAATGATCGGGTTGCCTTCGCCGCGGCTGCCGGCAACGTGCTGCGAATCCACTATGAACACAGGCACTTGAGCGCACAACTGCGCGCGAATCGACTCGGCCAATTTGGTCTTGCCCAGACCGCCGCGGGCAGTGAGCAGGATGCGTTGGGGCTGGCCGGCAGCAAGGGCTTGAACGAACTGCGCTTCCTCCCACCAACCGCCGATTTTGGCGGGCCACTGGCTGACCTGGACGGTCGGCGGCAGGTAGCGGTCCTTCTCGAGGTCGGCGCGGTGGCCATTGGCAAAGCGCTGGCAGTGAGCGGCGTAGCTGTTGTCGGCGGCGCTCGGCATCTTGCTGTCGATGACCTTGCCTTGCGGGCCGCAACTCGCGAACATGCAGAACAGCAAAGTGGCCGCCAAGTTGCCCAAGCGATGGGAATCAGTTGCCATGAAAAACCCTTTGACGCAGGTCTTGCGGCTACTGCGTGCGGAGGCGATGGTGCAGGGCTGGCGGTCGGTCGTCAATGGGATCGGGCAGCCTGCGATTCCCCGCTTTCGGCGCAACTCTGCGTCGGCGCTCCAGTCCGATGCTCAACGGCCGCGAAGGCCGTTTCCGCTTCGGGCTTCACTTCTCCTTGATTTGCATCCGAAATCGGGGGCCGCGGAGTTTTCGTGTGGGGAATTTGGGCAGCCTCTGAGGCTTGACACCCGCCGTTGCGCGGGGCACGGTATGGCAACACGCCCGCTTATGGCGCAAAACCAAGCAAATGACTCAAAAAATACGACTTTGCTGGCTGGTCGCCCTGCTGATTGGTTGCGCAAACAGTGAGCCAGCCGGGTCGGTGGGCGCCGCCTCGGCTCAGGCTGACGCAACCAGCGTTGGCGACACAGCCACTAACTCGCCTGATTCTGCCGTTGCCGACGCCGGTGTCGTGGGCGGTTTAGACGGACAAAGTCTGGCCGATGCAAGCGCACAGCAAGACGCCGGGATAGCCGATGCGGCTGGCGATGCGGCTGTCGATGCGGCTGTCGATGCGGTTGCGGATACCGTGGACGATGGCCTTTCCGATGCGCTTTCAGCTGTAGATTCTGGGCCCCTGGCCGACGTCGACGCCGACGCTGGAATCGACACGGACACGGCGGCGAGCGATACCACTGCGGACACCACCACTTGGCCGGTTCTGTTGCCGCCGGTCTACGCCGATGACAAGCAACTATCGGAATTCTATGTCACTATCCGCACTGGCGACGGCATCAATGACGCCACGAACGACCCTTTTGAGCTGTGCTTGGCCGACGCAACCTGCTGGAATTTGGACAACGCCGAGATCGACGACCGCGAACTCGGGGCGGTCGACCACTATCGTCTGCCCGCCAAAGGCCTGACCAAAGCCAAAATCGACCGCATAGTGCTGCAGGCCGTCAACGGAACTAACGCGTGGATGCCGACTTGCGTGGCGGTCGTGGCCGATGGCGAGTTGCTGTTCTGCTACGCCGCGATTACCGCCAAGCTGTCCACCCAAGGCGGCAGCGAAAAACCAAACTGGCAAGCAGCCAATCCAAAATCCAAAGAATGTTCAAGCTGTTACAATGCCAGCATGCTCACCGCCACCCCGATGGTCGGCCATACTCACACCACCGGTCTGCGCGTGTGGAGTCATGCCAGCGCCGCGTGGCCGACCCAGTTGGAAGTGGCGACAAATGCTCAGTTTACCCAGCCTCTCGTCGGTCCACCGCTACTGCCCACTCAGGCCAACGGCTTCATGGCCGCAGCGACGGTGGAAGGTTTGCAACCAGCAACGGCGTATTGGTACCGCCTCAAATTGGACGGCAAAGTGATCTACACAAGCCCATCGGCGGTGATCACGGCGCCGTTAGGTGGATCGAAGTCAACCGGCTCCAAGTCGACGTTTGCTTTGGCATCGTGCGCCAAATTCGACGACCAGCCGGCCTTTGCTGCCATCGGCGCCTTGCAACCCAACGCCCTGCTGATGGTCGGCGACAATCACTACGGTAACACCGCTGATCTCGACAATTTGCGCTGGTGGTACCGCAAGATGCACGCTGAACCGCACTTTGCCAAAGTAGGCGCGGCCTCACCAACGTGGGCGATTTGGGACGACCACGATTTTGTCGGCAATAACACCAACGGCAAGGCCGCAGGCAAAGAGAAGGCGCTGGCGGCCTTTGCCCAAAGTTGGGCCAATCCGTCGGCGGGGACGGCGCAGACGGCGGGAGTGTTCACCCAGTTCGCTTGGGGGCAGACCGATGTTTTTCTGGTCGACGGTCGCTATTGGCGTGATATCGAAGGTGATTTGCTGGGTAGTGCCCAAACTGCGTGGCTCAAGGCTGCGCTCAAGGCATCCACGGCTACCTTCAAGTTGGTTGCCTGTGGCAGTCGGTGGACGACCAAAGGCTCGGGCGACTCGTGGGCGGCATATCCGCTGGCCCAGGCGGCGCTGGTGGACTTCATTTTTACTAACAAAATCAATGGAGTGATCTTGCTATCCGGGGACATTCACCGCCATGAAGTGCGCAAAATCGTCGCCGCCGGAGCGGGTCAGTATCCGCTGTACGAATTGACGTCTTCACCGATCGCCAACGTGCCGAGTCCCTGCAAAGCAGCTGATAATGAACAGCTATTTTGTGCCGCGGTCAATGGTTTCGGCTGGATCGCCATCGATACAACTGTGAATCCGGCGACGCTGACCCATCAAGTTCGCGATGAAAAAGGCAAGGTTCTGTATTCATTGACGCTTAGTGCCGCGGATTTGGTGGTCAAGTGAGTGCTGCGGCCGTGTTTGGTCAGCCCGCAACTGGCGTTCGCCCAGCATGAAACGGACAGCCACTAGTCTTGGGTGTCCTAGTCAGTGGCGCCACCACCTCAGGCGGATGCGCGCATTCTGCGGTCTGCTCTGGCGCGGCTGACTGCAGCGGCCGTTCGGCGTGGACACTGGGTTGGGCGCGGGTTGGCTGCATCCAAAGCCCGTGGCGCGGCCGCAAAGTAATCGTTGGTTCCAACTCGATATTTTGCCCCGGCACTAGGCTCAATTGAACCTGCGGCAGCATCGTTGCCAGCACCAACGTCGCCTCCAGCATCGCAAAATGGTCGCCGATGCACTTGCGCCCACCGACCGAGAACGGCAAGTACTGGTATTTGTGCATGCCTTTGCCGTCCGTCGCCCAGCGCTCGGGCTCAAATGAGTCGGGCCGCTGCCAAAACTGCGGGTGGCGGTGCAGGGTGTAAGTGGGCAGAAACACATAGGCGCCCTTGTCGATTTTGTAGCCCAAAATCACGTCGTCCTTGACCGCGCGCCGGGCCAGAATCCACACCGGCGGGTACAGGCGCATCGTCTCCTTGAGCACCATCTGCAGGTACGGCAGCCGGGCAAAATCGGCGGTTTGGACCGACTGGTCGCCCAGGACGTCGGCCAACTCAGCGCGGACTTTCGCTTCGACAGTCGGATGTTGAGACAGCAAATACATGGCCCACCCGAGTGCATTAGCGGTCGTTTCGTGGCCGGCTAGGAAAATCGTCATCGCCTCATCGCGCAACTGAGCGTCATTCATTTTCTCTCCGGTTTCCTCGTCCACCGCGCTCATCAGCAACGACAACAGATCGTGGGGATCGTGGCCGCTTTGGCGCCGTTCTTCAATCATCCCAAGGACAATACGATCAAGAGAGGCCCGAGCGCGGCGAAACCGAATATTGGCGGGCGTTGGCCAGTGCAACGGCAAATCAACGACTTTGGTAATGCGCCCCATGGTTTGGGTCAGCAGTTCATGCAGTGCCTTGCCAATTTCACTGGCGTGGTCGTTGACATCGGCGGACAGCAGCGTGCGGCACACAATGTCCAGCGTGACCCGCATCATGTCGTTCGCAATATCAATCGGTTGACCTGCGGCAATCGCCGGTTGCCACTTGGCGACCATGCGCTGGGCGGCGCCGACCATATCGGGACCGAAGTCGTTGATTTTGTGCTTCTTGAACGCTGGATTGGCGATGCGGCGCTGGCGTTGCCAAAACGGGCCCTCGCTGGTGACCAATCCATTGCCAACCACCATGCGCAGAGCCGTGTAACCACGGGTTTGTTTTTCATAATCGCGAAAATGCTCGACCAGCACGTGTCCAACGGCATCCGGGTGATTGAGCAGGTAGGCCCGGTGCGGACCGACATCGGCCTTGACCACATCGCCCATCGCGGCGGCCCGACGAAGAAAACTTATGTAATCTTTTCGCATTTCAAAAAGAGGCCCGACGATCGGCAGCCCCGGATAGCGCGGCGCATCCTTGGGGGCGGGTGTCAACGGGGTCAGAGGTAGGTCCTTGGTGCTAGCGAGCGGGGCGAGGTGCAGCATGTTTTCCTAGGGGCCGAGGTGGTCGTCAAAGTGCCTCAGCGCTGTGCCAATTTATGAGCGATGACTCGCATTTGCCGAATCGCTTTTTGGCAACCCCAATTACGACGGGGCCTGGCCGTGAAACTAGCTAAAATGAAATACAAATACTGGCGAACCCGTGCAGAGTCGCCTGCTGTTTTGGTCGCGGTGCTCAGGTTTTGCGACGAGTGTGACGACGTTTTGTCGGCCTTGGTCGGGCAAGAGACTTGCCAAGGCCAAGAACCGGCCGTAAAATACCTGAGCGATCGCTCACATTTTTGGATCGTCCACCGGAGGACCACGCCCATGTCGCTACAGCTCGATACAACTCCGCGAAAACAACCGCGTCAACAGCGGGCCAAAGTCACGGTTGACGCCATTTTGGACGCCACCGCGCAAGTCCTGACTAGCCTTGGCTACGACCGCGCCAGCACCAACCGGATCGCCGCGCGCGCCGGCGTGAGTGTCGGCACGCTATACCAGTATTTTCCCAGTAAAGAAGCGCTGGTAGCGGCCTTGGCCCAACGCCATTGCCGTCAGATGAACGACATGCTGGCCCGCTACATGGACGAACTGGCCGATGCCCCCATCGAAGTCGCGGTACGTGTGTTTGTGCGCGCCATGCTGGCCGTCCACGCCCACGATCCGCAGTTGCACAGCGTGCTGACTGAGCAAATTCCGCGGCTTGCGGGGATGAGCTTTGTCCACGAACTCAATCAGGTGTCGCAGCAGTTGGTAGCCGCTTATTTGAGCGATCGGCAGCCGCAACTGATGGTGAATAATGTGGAAATTGCCAGTTTTGTGCTGGTGACGGCTGTCGAGGCGGTGGCGCATTTGGCGGTGTTGGAACGCCCACAGGATCTGCACGGCGACGCGCTGTGCGAGGAGCTTTGTGCTTTGGTTTTGAGGTATTTGGGGGTGCAAGGGGCGGTCGCGGCTTGAAAACGCTGGTCAAAAGCGCCGGCGGTACCTGAGCAACCCAATGCCCATTCAACCGCGATCCCCCGCTTTGGGCGCATCTCGGCGTCACTGCGTCACTTTTCTGCCAGGGACGTACGAGAGTGTGCCCCTGACAGAAAAGCTCCTTGCTCCCTGTCGAGCGACAGCGAGCGACAGCGAGCGACAGGGCACTGGCATCCCAAAATCGTGGGCCGCGGGGAATTTGGGGTAGCCCAAGCCATTGCCCCCCGGCCTTCACCAGCGCTACCATCGCGCCATGGCCAAGCGCCCCGCCGGAAAACCTGCCCTGCCCGCGCAACGTTCCGCGCAAGTGCCCGCGCAAGTGCCCGTGCAGCGGCCCGCACAACGCCCCGCAAGCACCAAGGGCAAGCACCTAATCGCCGTGCTCGTCGTCGTGGCAGCTTTAGCCGCGGTCGGCATTGGGCTCCTGAATCGGCGGCCGCCAGCCCCGTTGGCACCTGCGGTACCAGCTCCAACGCCAGCCGTCGTCGCGGCCGCGCCAATTCCAACCCGTGATCAGGGCACCATTTCTCTAGACCAGCGCGATTGGCGCAGCATGGACGACCCCGCCCAAGACGGCTGGGACACCGAGGTGCTGCAAGGCCTGCTCGCTAAACAACTCGGCTTGATTGCGGAGGCGGTCCAAGCGGGTGCCTTGGGCCAAGCGCAGCCGCTGGCCTGGGCCGACCTCGCGATGGAGGACGTCGCCGGCACGGCGCTGTTGCCTGGCGATGTGTCACCAGTGCGGACCGAAGGCGGACTGGTGGTGCGCGACCAGGCGCCCAAGCCACGGCTGCCCGGCATACAGGCGCTGCAGGCGAGCATTCAGGCCGTCGTTGTCGCGCTGCGCAGTCCGGGTGTGGTGACCACGACCCACGTTGAATGGAAAATCGACGGGGTGCAGGCGACAGGGGACTCGGCACTGGCCAGCCTGCGCCTGTTTGCCACCAGCAGCGGGCCGACGGGCGCGGTGGATGTCACCAGCCGGTTGCACTCGCGCTGGCAGCGAGGCAACGCGGGCAAAACAGGCAGTACCGGCCAGTGGCGCCTCACTGAATTGCGGGCCGAAAACACCCAAGTCGTGCAACGCACAGGCGGCCCGTGGCTGAGCGACGCAACGACGACCTGGTTGGGTGCCAGTCCGTTGTTGCAAGAGATTGCACTCGACAACGACGCCGTGCTGCAACGGGTGCCAGCCGCTATCCCGACGGACCCTATCGGGCATACGGGCGTGGCTCTGGCGGATGTCGACGGCGATGGGTTGGACGATGTGTACGTGGGCATGTCCAGTGGGCTGCCCAATCGCTTGCTGCTGGGGGTGGCGGGCGGCGGACTGCGCGATGGGACGGCAGGCAGCAATGCCGACTACTTGGAAGAGACGCGCGCCATCTTGCTGCTGGATCTGGACGGTGATGGGCGACGCGAGTTAGTGACAGCGACGTCGGCTGGACTGATGCTGGCGCCAAACGACACTAAACCTGGCCAGTCTGTGCATTTTGGCCCGCCTCGGCCGCTGCTAGGTACCCAAGTTGTGCATTGCCTGAGCGCCGCTGACATCGACAACGACGGCGACTTGGACCTGTACGCAGGCAAGTTTTACGGCGCTGGCGAGCGCGGCAATGCCGGGTTTCCGGTGCCGGTGCCGTACCACGACGCCGACAACGGCGGCCGCAACGTACTTTTGCGCAACGACGGCAACTTGCGTTTTGTCGATGCGACCGATGAACTAGGACTCGATGTCAACAACCGCCGCTTTACGCTGGCGACCGCGTTTCACGACTTGGACGGCGACGGCGACATGGATCTGTACGTGGCTAACGACCACGGCCGCAACGTGCTGTATCGCAATGACCGCAGCCACTTCAGCGAGGTCGCGGCGGCGGGCGGCGTTGAGGACATCGGCGCCAGCATGAGCGCAGCATTTGGCGATGCCGACGGCGATGGCGACTTCGATCTCTATGTCAGCGACATGTACTCGTCGGCGGGCAACCGCATAGTGCCGCAAGCGCAATTTCACGCTGTCGACCGCGACAAAGTCTTGCGCCACGCGCGTGGCAACTCGCTGTTCACTTATCAGGGTGACGGCACCTTTGCGGATCGCAGCGAGGCCTCTGGAGCGATGATTGCCGGTTGGGCCTGGGGCAGCCGGTTTGTCGACCTCGATTGCGATGGCCGGCAGGATTTGTTGGTCGCCAACGGCTTGTTCACCCGACCTGACTCTGGCGACCTCTGAAGTTTCTTTTGGCGGCAGGTCGTGTCGCAAAGCCCCGCAAACCCACAAGCCACCGACCAACAGCGCTACCAACAGGCCTGGGAGCGGTTAGGCGAGCAAATCTTGCGCGGGCGCAGCTTTTCAGGGCGCGAACGGCATCACGCCTTTATCAACATCGGCAACGGCCAATTCGCTGAAGCATCGGCGGCCGTGGGCATCGACTTTGCCGAAGATGGCCGCGCGTTGGCCATCGCCGATCTGGACGACGACGGCGACAGCGATGTGGCCATTAGCCACCGCAGTGCCCCGCGCTTGCGGCTGTTGCGCAATGATGCGCCGCGCGGCCATGTCCTTGGGCTGCGACTGCTGGGGCTGGCGGGCAATGCCGACGCAATCGGCGCGCAAGTGCGGGTCATGGCCCACGCTGCCGATGGGACCCCGCGCGGCCCGTTCGTGGCGGCTGTGACTGCGGGCGATGGCTTCTTGGCGCAGTCGAGCGCGGAGTTGCGCATTGGCGTGGGCGAGGCGACGGCCATCGATCACGTGCAGGTGCGTTGGCCGGGCGGTGCGGTTGCCCCTATGGCCGGCGCCCAGTTTCAGGTCGATGCGGCCTACACCCTTAAGCAAGGCCAAGCGGCAGCGCGGCTGCGCAAGAAATTCGATGCCTTTGCCAGCAA
>SHZD01000194.1 GCA_009692465.1 Myxococcales bacterium | reverse complement strand
TCGCGAAACCGCGCTGGCGGCAGACCTGGCCGCGGCCAAACAGCGTGAGACTGAAGCGTCCAAAAGGGGACAGCAAGCCGAAATTGCCGCCGCCGCCAAGGCCCGAGCCGCCATTGAGACCCAGCGCCAAGAACTCAGGACGGAGTTGACCGCCCGCCAAGCGGCATTGCAAGCCGCTCAACAAGAGGCGGAAAAGAACGCTCGCGCCCGTCAAACCGCAGAAAAAGAAGCGGAAAAGCTGCGTCAGGTGGTGGCGGCGCGCGAAACGGCTCTGCAGCAGTTGGCGGCGCGCTCGGATGCTTCGGACAAGCAAATTGCGGATGCCCAGACTCAAGTGGCGGCAGCTCGCCAGCAATTGCAGACCCAAGTCAGCGCGCATGACGCTCAGGTGGCCCAGTTGGAAAAGAAACTGCAAGGCCAATTGGGCCAGATGCGGCAAGAATTGGCGGCCTCTCAGGCGCGCGTGGCGGGCTTAGAACAAGAGAAGGCCGGTTTGGAAAAAGAAAAGGCGGGCCTAGAAAAAGCGCGCTCAGCGGCCAGTATTCGTGCCGAGCAAGTGCAGCAGCTCTTGGCCGAGCGTGATCAGCAACTACGCAATTTACAAACTACTTTGCGCGATCGCGAAACCAGTCTGGCGGCAGATTTGGCCGTGGCGCGCCAACGCGAAAACGAGGCAGGCAAGCAGGGCAAGCAAGCGGAAGCAGCGGCGGCGGCCACGGCCCGTGCCGACATTGAAGCCAAACAAAATGTGCTGCGCAAGGATCTGGCCGAGCGTGAATCCGCTTTGCACAACGCGCGCTTGGAGGCGGACAGGAATGCCAAGGCCCGCCAACAGGCCGAACAGGAATCGGAGCGCCTGCGGCAGGTGGTGGCATTGCGCGAGCAAGCCTTGCAAGGGTTGGCGGCGCGCAGCGATGCTGCTTCGCAAAAGCAAGTGTCCGCTGCCCAAAGCCAATTGGTGTCGGCGCGCAAGCAGTTGCAGGAACAAATTGGTGAGCGCGACGCCAAGGTCGCCGAGCTGCAGAAGAAGTTGCAGGGACAACTTGGTGAAGTGAAACGGGAATTGACGCTTGTTCAGGCGAGGGTCGCCGGGCTGGAAAAAGAAAAAGCCGGATTGCAGCGGGATCGCGCGGACGCCGATGCGCGGGCTCAGGCGGCCCAACAGCGCCTCGATCAGCGCGAAATGGAGTTGACCGCGGTCAAAGCGGCGATGGGCGCCCGTGAGCGCGACTTGGCCCAAGCCAAACTGCGGCAAACCGAAGCGGCCAAGCTGGGCAAACAGGCTGATGCTCAGGCGGCGGCGCGGGTGCGGGCGGAGATTGAGCGGCAACAGGCCTCGCTGCAACAGGAACTTGCAACGCGCCAAGCTCAGGTTGCCCAAGCGCGGGGCGAAGCAGACAGCCAAGCTGCGGCCCGCAAACTGGCTCAGCAGGAATTGGCGCGCACCGCCGAGCAAAAAGACCAAGCGGATGCCAAAGCGGCAAAGGCGGATGCCAAAGCGGCAAAGGCGGAGGCCGAACGGCAAGAAGAGGCCAAGCACAGGCAGGCAGCGATTCAGCGTGCGGATCAAGCACAGGCGCAGGCCCAACTCGAAGCCAAGGAGCGTCAGGCGGCCAATGAACGCGCGGGGCGAGCTCAAGCTCAACTGGCTGATCGTGAACGTGAATTGGCAGTGCTGCGCACGACCATGCAAGCCCAGCAGTCCAAGCTGGGCGACCAGCTGGCTCAGGCCAAGGCCGCCGAAGAACTGGCGCGCCGCGAAGGTCGTCAGGCCGATCTGGACAAAGCCCACCGCGAACACGACCGCCTGCAACAAGTCCAAAAGCAAGTGGCGACCGATCTCAAGGCCCACAACGACGCCTTGGTCGCCGCGCAATCTGAGGCCAAACAACTGGTGCAAGAGCGCGAAAAAGCCATTGCGCAAGCTAACAAGTTGAGCAAGGCCTTGGCGGACCGCGAGCGCGATCTGACCGCATTGCGCAGCAAGAAATCATCCAACAAGGAACTGGAAACCGCCCAGCGCGCGGTGCAGGAAGCGCAACAGCGGCTGGACGGCGAGCGAGCCACCCAAGTCAAGCAACAGGCCGAACTCGCCGCAGCGTTTGAAGTGCGCAGCAAGGCGATGCGCGCCGAATTGGAGCGCGGTCACGCCCGCGAACTGAGCCGCGTGCAAGTGGAACGCACCGAACAAGCCAAGGTGGCCCAAGCCAAGGCCGAACGGGTGGAATCCTTGCTCAAAGACCGCGAAAAACAACTGCAACAACTGCAGGATGAAATGCGGGTGCGTGAGGCGACTCTGGAAAGCCAGTTGGACCAAGCCCGCGAGCGTGAACAGGAATCGCTGGCTGGTGGCAAGTCGGCCGACGCGGGCAAGGCCGCGGCGGAGCGCAAAGAGTTGGAAACTGCGCTGGCCACCTTACAAGGAGACTTGCGGGCGCGCGAAACCGCAGTGAAAGCGGCGGTGGAGGACTCCAAGCGTCAGGCGCTGGCCCGCAGCCAAGCGGAGGCGGAGGCGCAACGCCTGACCAAGGCGTTGCAGGAGCGCGAAGAACAACTGTTGGTCATGCGTCGCGATAGCGATAGCGCGGCTCAGGCTCAGGTTGGCAAAGTCCAGGCTCAGGTTGAGATTTTGCGCCAGCAGCACGCCGGCGCCATGGCCGCGCGTCAGGCCCAAGTCGCCCAGGCGGCACAGGATGCCGAAACGCGGGTGGCCAAAGTCCGGCAAGAACTGCAGGCCGAACAAGCTCGGCGGGAAGCGGCGCTGAGTCGGGCCTACGAGGAAAAGTTGTCGGTGGCGCAGGCCAAGCAAGCTGCGACCAGTCTGGAAGCGTCGCGGTTGTCGGCGCAGGCGCAAACGGCGGCAGCCAAGTCGCAAAAAGTGACGCAATTACTGTCCCAGCGCGAGGCCGAGCTGCAGTCGCTCAAACAACAGACGCAAGACCGGGTGGCCGGACTCAACAAGGCGCTGGAGCAGGCCAAGAAGCGCGAGACGACGGCCTTGGGTGCCGGTCACAAGCAGGAAGCCGCGGCGGCCCAATCCGACCAGCGCAAGATCGCCAAAGATGCCGATGAGGCGCGGCGGGCGCTCAAGGACCGCGATTTGGCGCTGGCGACGGCCAAACGCGATGCGCAAGAGCAAGCAGTGGCACGCAAGCAAGCTGAACGCCGGGCCACCGAGCTGGGCAGCAGCCTGGTGGCGCGCGAGACGGAACTGGAAGCACTGCGCAGCGATCGCGCTTCGTCGGTGGCGCGCATTGGCAGTGCCGAAAAAGCGGTGGCTGAGGCCAAAGCTCGGGTGACAACTGCGGAAAAGCTCAATGCGGATCAGCAGAAAAAGACCGAGATGCGGGTTGAACGCGAACTTGCGGCGGTCAAGGCCCAGTTGCAAGCCGAGCACGCTGCCCGCGAAAAAGCGCTGGCCGACCAGTTTGCCCAGCGCGAACAGGATTTGCAGGGCCAATTGGCCGCCGAAACCCAACGCCGCAAACAAGCGGAAGCTGCGGCCGATGGTCAGGCCGGCGCTGGCAAGCTCAATGACTACCTGCAACGCCAGCAAGCGCGCATTGCCGTGCTAGAAGCACGCGCCGAGCGCGAACGGCAGGACCGCGATGCGACGGCCCACGAAGCGCAAGCGGTGCGCGCCCAAGCCGCCGAGCAAGAATCGCGCATCGCCGCCGAGCGTGGAGAAAAAGAACGTCTGGCCAAAGAGTTGGATCGGGCCAAAGCGGCGGCAAGTGTGGCCGAGCGCGAGCGGGCCGCCAAAGACCAAGCCGACGTCGCGGCCACGGAGCGCCGGGCCCAGCAGCGCGACACCGAGAGTGAGCGCGCGCGTGCCCGTCAGGATCGTTCGGCGCGAGCCAGCGAAATTCCAGTGATTCAAGATGTGCGCATCACGGCCGAAGGTCAGCGCCGTGGGCATGTCGAATTGGCTTTAGGCGAGGGCGCCGCCGCGGTCCAAGCCGAAGTGGTCAGCCGCGAAGCTGGACGAGTGATCCTGTCGGTGCGCGGAGTCAAGTTACCGGATCGCTTGCAAAAAGCCTATGACACCCGCGCCTTGCATGGGCCGATGGAGCGGGTCACGGTGTACCGGCCCGAAGGCGCTGGCGACGAAGTGCGGGTGGTGGTCGACTTGGCTGACCGCGCCGCCGATCGCTTCGTCATCCGCGATGGGACGTTGCACTGGGACTTTGACAAGGCAGATGGCGCCAGTGATGACGGTGCAGCGACCGCAGCTGCAGCAGTGCCCCGCTGGGCGTCGGCAGCGGTCAAGTCGGGTGGCGACGTACTGGCCGCAGCACCGCAACCAGCAATGGCCGCAGAAGATCCCGAAGGCGGCGGCGCGGCGCGCAGCGAATTAGGCGCCCCCGAAGGCGTCGGAGCCAACCCGATCAAGACGCCGTGGCGCAAAACCCGCCGCTACACCGGCAAGCGCATCAACTTGACCATCAAAGACGCCGACATCCAGCATGTGCTGACCTTCTTGGCCAAAGAGGGCAAAGTCAACATCATCGCCGGGCCCGAAGTCACGGGCAAAATCACCTTCCATTTAGAGAACATCCCGTGGGACTTGGCCCTGGACGTCATCTTGCGCGCCCGCGGTTTTGACTACGTGCGGCAGTCGGGCGTCATCCGCGTGGCCCAAATTGATGCCCTCAAGCGAGAATTCGATCAGGAAATTGAGCGCCGCCAAAAGTTGGAAGAGGTCAAGCAGTTGGTCATCCGCATCATCCCACTCAACTACGCCTCGGCCACGGATTTGTTAGTCCAGGTTAAGGAACTCTTGAGCAAGAAAGGCACTGTTTCCGTGGATTTGCGCACCAATTCGATCGTCATCAAAGATACCGAAGATCACGTCGCGGCGGTGGAAGAAATGGTCCGCAAGCTCGACAGCCAGACGGCGCAGGTGCTGATTGAAGCGCGGGTCGTCGAAGCGAGCAGCTCGTTCACCAAAGAAGTGGGCATCCAGTGGGGCGGTAATTACGCTGCGTCGTCGGTGTACGGCAATGAGACCGGTCTGCCGTTTCCATCGGTGGTCGGCGTAGCCGGTGGCGCGGACGGTCAAGGTCCGACCAAAGACGGTGTGGCGATTGCGATTCCCAACTACGCCGTCAACATGCCAGCCGCAGTCGGCACCGGTAGCGGTGGCGCGATCGGCTTGACGCTGGGCTCGCTGGGCGGGGTCGGCAATCTCAACTTGCGCATCTCGGCGGCGGAGCAAGAGGGCGTGGTCAAGATCGTCTCCAGCCCCAAAGTGCTGACGCTGGATAACGCGGCGGCGACCATCAAACAAGGCATTTCGATTCCGATTTCGGTGGTGTCGGCCCAAGGCGTGCAAACACGGTTCTTTAACGCTGACTTGCAGTTGCGCGCTACTCCGCACATTACCCAAGACGGCAATATCAAGATGGACGTCAACGTCACCAAGAACGAGCCGGACTTTAGCAACCGCGCCGCCGACGGCAATCCGACCATTACCCAGCGCGAAGCCAACACCCAGCTGCTGTTGGGCGATGGCGAAACCACGGTGATTGGCGGTATCTACACCCGCAACACCTCGAACTCAGTCAAGAAAGTGCCGTTTTTTGGCGACATTCCGCTGATCGGTTCGCTGTTCCGCACCCGCCGCGAAGAAGACAAGCGCACCGAGTTGCTGATCTTCATTACCCCGCGCATCGTCAACCGCTCGGCGGCATTGACGGTTGGGAAGTAGACAAATCCATGGCGGATGTCCGTAACATCGCCGGCACTGATAAGCCGATCTTGGGCCCTGATCAGGCGATTTTGGGCTCTGATCAGGCGATTTTGGGCTCTGATCAGGCGATTTTGGGCTCTGATCAGGCGATTTTGGGCGCGGACCACCTGATTTTGGTCGGCATGCCGGCTAGCGGCAAGTCCACGGTCGGCCTGGCTTTGGCCCAGCGGCTGGGCTGGCCGTGCGTCGACTTGGACGCCCTTTTGGCCGCACAAACTGGCGGGACGGTAGGCGAATTGCTGCGTGGCGAAGGCGAATTGACTTTTCGGCGTCGCGAGTCGGCCCTGTTGCAGCAGGTGCTGGCGGGACCGCGGGCGGTGATCGCGACCGGCGGGGGCACGGCGGCTTACTGCGACGCCATGACCCAAATGTGCGCTCGCGGCACCGTGATTTGGCTCGACGCGCCGGTAGCGACTTTGAGCCAGCGCGTGATGCAAGATGCCACCGACCGACCTTTGCTGGGCGCGACCCTGCAGGCGGTGCAGTCCAACTTGACTGAATTGCTCGCCGCGCGCTTGCCGACCTACGCCCGCGCCCAGCTGCGGGTGGATGCGAATCCGGCCCCGGCCCAAGTGGCGGCGGCCGTGCAGTGGGCCGTGGCGCTGCCGTGGAGTCAGGATCTCAGCGCCGAGGCGGGCAGGCGGGTGGTCGTTCATCCCGGTGAACCGTCGGCGGCGGCGGATGCCATCGCCGCGTTGGCTGCGGGCAATCGCTGCGCGTTGGTCGTTGACCGCGCCGTGTTGGAGTGGGCCGAGCCGCTGGTGGCGATGCTGCGGGCGCGCAATTTGGCGCCAGTGGTGCTGCCGGTGGTTGGCGGCGAAAAGTGTAAGACTGCTAGGGTGTTGGCTCAGGTGTGGACTAGCTTGGCCGAGAACGGCATGGGTCGCGGCGATTTCATCATTGGTATGGGCGGCGGTGCGGTCACCGATCTAGCGGGTCTGGCGGCGGCAACGTGGTTGCGCGGAGTGCGCTGGATTGCGCTGCCGACGACGCTGCTGGCCATGGCGGACGCCTCGGTGGGTGGCAAGACCGCAATCGACCTGCCGCAGGGCAAGAATTTGGTCGGCGCCTTTCACCCGCCGCAGCTGGTGTGGTGCGGGCTGGCGGCGCTGCAGACGTTGCCGCCGCGGCATTTTCGCGCCGGATTAGCTGAAATTGCGAAAATGTTTCTGGCGTTTGACGCCCAAGCTTGGCAGCAACTGGTGGCCGACAGCGAGCCGCTGCGGCGCCGGCAGATGGCTACCGTGGCCCGACACTTGCACAAGGCGATTGGCTGGAAGGCCCAAGTGGTGGCCGCCGATCCGCGCGAGAACGCCGATTTGGACCAGCCGATGGCGCGAGCCAAGCTCAACTTGGGCCACACCTTTGGTCACGCGGTCGAGGCGGCCAGCCAGTTTGCGGTCCCGCACGGTGAGGCGGTGGGCTTAGGCCTGTGTGCCGAAGCGCAATGGGCGCGCCACTATGGCGACTTGACGGCTGAGGCCTGTAAGCAAGTCATGGTCGGCTTGGGCGCCCTAGGGCTCAATACCCACTGGCAGGCGTACGCAACGCCATCGACCTTGAGTAATTCCAATTTTGACAAGAAATTGCGCGGTGGCCAGTTGCGCTTGCCTGTGCTCAGGGCAGTAGGCGATGCTAGACTGGCCGACGTCGCCTTGGACGTTTGGCAGGCGCAAGTGGCGAAGCTGGGCAGTGCCCCCAGTGCCGACACGTTGACGCCGCGGAGGAACGGATGCTGAAACACGTTGAACATAGCCAGAAATCTCTTGCACTGCGCAGCAAAGTGGCCTGGATCGGGGCGTTGGCGGTCACGCTGGGCACCACGACCGCCTGCGAACCGCCGCCCAACTCGGCGGTGATGTCGATCGACGGCAACGTGATCCCGCAGGCGCTCAAGCTCAACGGCGGCTTGGTTTGCACGTATACCGCGGCGCAAGCGTTTTATTTCTCCGCTACCATGGACTTAGCCCAGACCACTTCGATGCAGTACTTTGCGCAAGTACGCAATAATTTGGTGCCATCGACCCAAATCACCACCAGCTTGGAACCGCAGTTGCGCAACGACCACAACATCATCACCGTCACCAAGGTGCATGTGGTGATGGAGAGGCCGGCGGTGGCCAAGAACACCTCGCCGTTTGACGGCGGCACGGCCAAGTTTGGCAAGAACACGCCGGCGATTGCCGAGTGGGATGTGCCGGCCTCCGGGGTCGTGTATCCGGCCAACCGTTCAGTCATCGCTTTTGACCTTGTGCCGCACCAGACTAAACCGGGGACCCCGGTCGGTTCGGACTTTCAAGCGCGGTTCGGGGCGATCGGCTTCACGGACAAGTACAAGTACGTCGAGACGGCGCTACTGCGCTTTAGCATTCAAGGAACTACCGCGGCAGGCAAGACTGTGGTGGCCGGCGAAGTGTCCTATCCGGTGACGTTTTGTTGGGGATGCCTGCTGTTTCCGATGACGGTCGACCAAACCGCGCCTAGCGCGGACGACGTGTGGAAATCGTGCACCACCATCGGGTTGAGCGCCGAGTTCTTGCCTTCGTGCCAAACCGGCTCTTACGAATCTACACCATGTCGTTATTATTGTGATTTGTGCAAAATCAATGAGAGCATTCAATTGGGCCCCAAGTGCGATGCCAAATTTTGCCCGCCGCCGCCTGCGCCGTAAGGGTCCGTGCAAGAATTACTCGATCGATCCGCGATAGGAAAGGAGCGTCGAGTCGGCTTGCAAAGCCGCAAGTTAGCGACCCACCAAGCAAGCAATGGGCCGGGGTGCAAAATCGACTTGATTTTGCACGGGCCCTAACCACGCAGGCGCGGTTCGGCACAGCGCCGCAGCTGGCCTTTTTTCACCACCTATCGGCGAAAACACATGGTTACGCGTAATTGTGCCCTCAACGCCCGAGGCTATTGCGTGCCGGGTCAATCGCAAACCCACTGCATTGAAAGCTAATTCGCCGCTTCGTTGTTTTCGCGGATCGATCGACTGTTGGGTGGACTGGGGCTGGTGGCCGTCGCCGTGGTGGTCAGCGCGTGTGCCACGCCGGGCTTTGAACGCGCCACTGGCCTGCCGAAATTCAAGCCGCTGAGCTACAAAGCTCCGGTTCAAGTTGTTGATTCAATTGAAGTTCTTGAACAGCCAGCGCTGGTGCTGGGCACGCTGAACGCCACCACCACCAAAGACGTGCGTGCCGATGTCGCCGCCGACTTCAAGGTGCAGGCGCGCAAGTACGGTTGCGATGCGGTGGTCGGGGTGGTGGCGGAGCGCGAGGAGAAAAAGGCCATCCGGACCATCGAAGTCTTGGGCGACGGTGGTAAAAGAGTCAAGCAACAACAAGAGTTTACCACTGTAAGCTACCAGTGGCAGGGGCAATGCGTGCGCACCGCCGCTATGGGCGACACCGTGCTGCCGATGGCCAAAGGCAGCGGCGAGCCCAGCGTTGCCGGTGCCGCAGTGGCCAAGCCCAGCGTCCAGCCGGTGGCCAAAGTGGAGACGGGGGACAGCAAGACTGCCAAAAAGATCGCGGGGTTGTTGCTCGCGCGCCCTTCGTTTGTGCGCAGTTGGCGCGCCAAGCTGGAGACCCCAGCGGTCGAGCCCATTGATGTATTGGACGCCTTGGCCGAACTGATGGTGCTGGCGACGGGGCCAACGGGGCTGTGGCGCAAGACTATGCCCCAAGAGTGGTTTGGTTGCCGCAAGGCGCCCGACAGCGCCCCTTGCAAACGGCTGACGGAAATGGAGACCGATTTTCGCAAAGCGGACTCCCTGCACGACGAAGTGACGCGCGTCGGCCGGGCGCAAGCGGATGGCTGGTTGCGGCGCAACGACGACCGTGTGATCAACTACTTGGAAGCGTATGTGCCGACCGAACCCAGTTTGTCGGGTATTCAGGCCACGCCGCTGTACATCAACCGGCTTAAAGAGGTGGTTCGGTGAAGGCACTGGCGGCCCGAACTTGTCGTGCAAGCGTAAGGAATTTGCGCGCATAGGTGGCATGGGCCAGGGCTAAGGAACTGTCCTCCAATAACTCGATCGATCTGGGCAACACAGCAGCGGCGAGTCGGCCCTTCAGGACGCGAGCTTAGCGACCAACAAAGCAAGCAAACGGAACCAGTCCCACAATGACTTATTCTGGGACAGTTCCCAAGGCTATCGCAAATGCGCAACCGCGCGGCGACCTCGTAGGCTTGCACCGCCCTTCGTCGCAAATCCTCGCGATAATGCTTTTGAGATCGTCGCATCCTGTAAGCGCATGATATCGCAAATATATCAGGTGTTGAACAGCTAAATTGCGGATTCACGATCGGACTCTGGTGCCGCCGCTCTCAATCGACCGCTTCCGACGACAATTTACAAACCAGAGGGTCGGTGGCAATGACTGCTGCGGCAGCTACGATAAAGGCCCGGTGACGTGCTTCAAACAGCAGGGGGCAAAAAGAGCTGTATCGGTCTTGCACAAGGCTCGTACTGGAAGTATATGACCTACTGCGGCACCGATTAGCCTGATTTGCCGCATTCGGAGATTGCACGTCCAATGCAAGCACCCGGCCATCCGCTTGAGTTGACTGGCCCCCCCATGGGCGCAGGTCAGGCCACCATCAGTGGGTGTGCAGGTATCGCAAGTCGGCGTCACTGGCGGTGTGGTTGAGCACCAGCGGGTGTACGCCGGCACCCATCGCCAGTTCAGGCATCGCTGACTCGGCAGGCATCGCTGACTCGGCAGGCATCGCTGACTCGGCAGGCATCGCTGACTCGGCAGGCATCGCTGACTCGGCAGGCGTCGCTGACTCGGCAGGCATCGCTGACTCGACAGGCATCGCTGACTCGGCAGGCATCGCTGACTCGGCACCCAGCGCGACAAACGATGCGTGCCCCGCCGCTCCAGCGGTTGAGGGTCGCTCGCCAAGGGGCGATCCAAAACGCATGGAAATTGGACTGTGCCAAATCTTGGGCAGGTGCCATTACGACGCGCCCAATGATGACTGCGTTGCCTCGAGCGGCGCGGACTGTTTGCGCTCAGAATCGTGCCGCGTGCTCGGCGAGTGCGACTTGATTGGCGCCAAGTGTGGCGCATCCGCAACCCACGGCTGCGCGGCACACGTCGCCTGCAAACTCTCCGGCAAGAGTACCGCTGTCGGGCAGAGCTGCGTCCCGACCGAATCGACGCACTGCGCAACGGCACTGACTTGTCGCGAGTTTGGAAGTTGCCAGTTGGAGGCAAACTCGTGCGCGACTACTTTGGAAGCGGAGTGCAGCGCGAGCGCGTCCTGTCGTCCGCGAGGGGGGAAATGCCACTTCTTTGCCTAGGAGCCTGTCGGAAATCAATCGGTTGTGAAATGTCTATCAGATTATACACAATGAATCTATTACGATCCGACAGGCTCCTAGCCAGTCAACTATTCTCAACTGTCCGAGAACTGCGCGGAGTGAATCCGTGCAGTTTCGGACAG
>SHZD01000015.1 GCA_009692465.1 Myxococcales bacterium | reverse complement strand
CTGAGCTGGCCCGCGTGACGGTCCATGAGTGTGGCAAGCCGTTGCTGGATGCAACCCGCGAATGGCTGGTTGCGGCCGACTTTTGCGAGTTTTACGCCGAAGAGGGCAAGCGGGCCTATGGGCACACCATCCCAGCCCGCTCGCCCACTCGGCGTATGCTGGTCCTGCACGAGCCGATTGGGGTCGTCGGCGTGATTACCGCGTGGAACTTTCCGGCCTACAACCCGGCGCGGGCGGTGTCGGCGGCGCTGGCTGCGGGTTGCCCGGTGGTGGTGCGCCCTTCGGAGTTGACGCCGCTGTCGGCGATGGCGTTTGGCGCGGCGCTGGTCGATGCCGGTCTGCCGCCAGGGGTGCTGTCCGTGGTCAATGGCGACGCGTGGGCGATGGGGCAGGCCATGCTCGACCATCCCGCGCTGCGCAAAATCAGCTTCACCGGCAGCACGGCGGTCGGGCGGCTGCTGATGGACGGGGCGTCGCGGACTGTGACTCGGTTGTCTCTGGAATTGGGCGGCAATGCGCCGGTCCTGATCCTGCCCGACGTCGACTTGGTCGCGGTGGCCAAGGCAGCGGTCGCAGCGCGCTTTCGCAATGCCGGTCAGGTATGCGTGAGCCCGCAGCGGTTCCTAGTAGCCCGCAAGCACATGGAAACATTTGAGCAAGTGGTAGTGGAGGAGTCGCGCAAACTCAAAGTCGGCCTGGGTTTTGACCCCGCCGTCAGGGTCGGACCGCTGGCAAGTCAACGCCACCTCGAGCGCGTACAAGGCATTTTGGCTCAGGCGCTCCAAAGCGGCGCGCGCTTGTGCAGCGGTGGAAGACGGCCGCCGGACTGTGACCGCGGTTTTTTCTTAGAGCCGACCGTGCTCGGCGACGTCAGCCGCGACACGCCTGCGTTTGCGGATGAAGTATTTGGCCCGCTGCTGTGCATGACCGCGTTCGACCAATTGGACGAAGCGATCGCGCTAGCCAACCAAACGGACTACGGGCTAGCGGCCTACGTGTTCACCACCGATTTGGCCGCAGCGATGTACGCCTACGAACGCTTGGACTTTGGCATGGTCGGCGTCAACGAGTGGGCCCCCCAAGCCACCGAAGCGCCGTTTTGCGGCCGCAAGGCCAGCGGCTTCGGCCACGAAGGCGGTCGCGAAGGCCTATTCGACAACCTGCAGACCAAATTAGTCAGCATTGGCGGCCTTCTCCCAGGGGTCAGCTAGTGTCGTGGAGCAGTCAGACTTTTGACGACAATCAATCGGTGTGGTTGGCCGGTGCCGCGCCCGACCAGCCAGCGCCAGCACTGACACGCGACCTGCAGGTGGACGTCGCGATCATCGGCGGCGGCTTTACTGGCGTATCGACCGCCTACGAGCTGAGCCGGCGCCTGCCGCAATTGGGGATCGCCTTGTTCGAAGGCAAGCGCTTGGGCAACGGCGCCAGCGGTCGCAGCGGCGGCATGATGCTCAATGGCATTGCGGCGGACAGCGAGGATCTGCAGCAAGTGGTGCGCGAGCATCAACTGACGACGGCAGCGATGGACGACTTGCAGCGGCTGATCGACCGCCACGGTCTAAACGTGCGGATGCGCCGCGAAGGCAGCTACAAGGTGTCGACCACCGCTGCAGAGGCTGAGTACGCCCACCAACGCGTTGAAAAGCTGGCCGCGCTTGGTTTGCCGCTCAAGTTCATTCCGTCAGGCCAACTCAACGCGGTGTTGCGCGCGCGCGGGGCGGCGGGCACGGTGGTGGACCCAACCGAGGGCGTGCTCAACGGCGTCGACCTGATTCGCGGGCTGCGGCCGGTCCTGCAAGGCCAAGGCGTGGCGATCTATGAGGATACACCGATCACGCGCATTGCCGAGGGCAAGGTCGTGCACTTGCAGACTGCCAACGCCCAGATCACCGCCAAGGCTGTCGTGCTGGCGACCAACGGGTATACGCCGCGGCTGGGGTATTTCCGCACCGGAATTCTGCCGGTGATCTCGCATGTCATTGCCACCAGACCACTGCCGGCCGAGCTGCTGGCCAGTGCATTTGGCAGCGCAACCGCATTTTCGGACGATCAGGCGCGCATTGCCTACTGCAGCGTCGACAGCGAGCGCCGCGTCTTGTTTGGCGGCGGCAGCAATCACGCCTACGGCTACCACTACGGCAATCGGACCGCGAGCAGCGTGACCATCGACGACGTAGCTGGGCGCGCGCTCAAGGCGTCGCTCGGCGGTTACTTTCCCGATTTGGCCGGTGTCGAGATCGGTTATCGCTGGTGTGGCCCGCTCGGCCTGACGTTGGCGCGGCACTGTGCGATGGGCGTCATGGGCAGCCACGCCAACGTGTACTACGCGCTGGGCTACAGCGGCCATGGCATTGTGCTGGCCAATCTGGCCGGCAAAGTGTTGGCGGACCTGTATCAGGGCAATCACGATCCGTGGCGCAAGTATGCATTTTACATGTACCGCCCCGGTGGAATTCCGCCCGAACCGCTGCGTTGGGTCGGCTACCACGCCTTCACCAAGGCCACGGGGCGGTCGCCCTGGAAAAATGCCGAAAAGTCAGCGCCAGCAGCCACGCCCACCGTACCCGCCGGTGACTAGCCAGTGCCGTCGTCGTTGGCGACCTGCAAACAACCATGCGGCGCTGGCGCGGGAGCTGAACAGTTTTACTATTGATATCATTGGTTTGTGATTAATGCCGTGGTTGCGGTTGCGACCGAACGATCGCACTGGTCGCGGCAACCAGCGCCCGTAGTCGTCAATATTAAAGACAATTCTCTCACCACTTGCAAGGCAATGCAGTTCGTCTAGGATTGACCATTCACCTTTGGCGCCTGCGCGCGGCCCTGTGCTCGCGCAAGCCACTTTTGCTTGCGCGCCCTGATTCTTGGCTAAACAACTGTCCCAGAATAAGTCATTGCGGGACTGGTTCCGTTTGCTTGCTTTGTTGGTCGCTAAGCTCGCGTCCGCAAAGGCCGACTCGCCGCTCCTGTGTTGCCCAGATCGATCGAGTTAGTGGAGGACAGTTCCTAAGGATTTGCGACCAAACAATTCGATCGCTGGTATTCAACCGGAGCACAGAACCGGAGCACAGCACCGGAGCACAGCACCGGAGCACAGCATCAGAGTACAGAGTCGTCTTGCAAAGACGCGAACTTGCGACCGACTTAACCAGCAAACGGACCCATGACAGAACGACTTTTTTTGTCACCGGTCCCAAGGAGCAGCAAATGACCTACACATCCAAGCTGGCACGCCTGCGTGGTATGCGCAAATACGTTATTATGCTAGGAATTCCACTTTTTGCCTTCGCCGCGCAGGCTCAAGTTCAAGGCGGCCAAGAGGCGACGCCTACCGCAGCAGCAGAAGCCGCGTCGCCAGCCGCAGCGACCGAAGAAGGCGCCGCGCCGGCCTCGGCTCAGCCTGGTACAGGGGAGCCAGCCGAAAAGGCCGAATCAGGGGTGCCCGAAGAGGTGATCGTCGGGGCCTACCTCAATGATATCCAAAGCCTCGATCTGAAGACCCACACCTTTGCCGCCGACCTGTACCTGTGGTTTCGCTGGAAAGACGCCGAAATCGATCCACTGGCGACGCTCGAGTTCAACAACCCGTCCGAGCTGTGGGGCCACACCCGCACCAACGACTATGAAAAGGCCGAAAAAATGCCGACGGGCGAGCTGTACAACGTCATTCACGTTCAGGGCCGCTTTTCGTGCAAGCTGCCGCTGTACAACTACCCGTTCGACCGCCAAACGCTGTTTATCGAGTTTGAGGACTCCAATTTGGCAGCGACCGCGTTGCGCTATGTCCCCGATAAGGTTCCGATCAAAATCAACCCCGCGCTGCGGTTGCCGGGTTTTGAAATTGGCAAAGGCAGCTTTACGGTCAATACCCAAAAGTACGAAACCAACTTTGGCGACGTGCGGGTGGCCGGCCACGACGCGTTTTCGCGCGGGCGCATCGAGCTCAAGATTGAGCGGCCGATGGTGCCACAGGCGATCAAGATGCTGTTGCCGGTGCTGTGCGTGGTGTTGGTGGCCTCGATGATGTTCTTGTTTGGCGCGCAATACGTCGATTCACGGGTGGAGCTGGGTGTGACTTCGCTGCTGACTGTGGTGGCGCTGCAAATGACCATGAACGATAACTTGCCCGAAGTCGCCTACTTGGTCCTGATCGACAAGGTCTACATCGCCACGTATTTATTTGTGATATTTGGATTTACCTTAGTCGTGCGCGGCACTCGCTTGGTCGATAACGGCAACACGGAAGGCGCAGAAAAACTGAATCGCCGCGGCATGGTTCTGGGCACTGGCCTGTATTTGGCCGCGATCATTGCGTTGTTGGTGCCAGTGCTGTTCGGCCGCTAGTCCGCTGTCGACCCCACCCGCCCGATCGGCTCGCGCTTAACCTGTTCCGCTGCCGACTTTGGGCCGCCGGTGGTGCTCCGCAAAAGTGGCACCTTGCGCAGCTAGCTGTTCGCGCTCCAGTTTGGACAACAAGATCAGCTGACCGTCGGCAGCCTGCGCACACAGGGTCTCCAGCGCCTGCTCAAAGGCGTCGACCGTGCCATGCAAGCGCTTCAGCGCGTCTGAAGTGCCGTTGGTCAGAAAGTGGTTTTCGCGCGAGTTGTACCAGAACAAGCCGCGCACCATCTGTAGCAGGACAGTGACAGCGACGGTTTTCGGCAGGGGCTGGCCAGCCGGTGGGGCGAACATCAAGTGTTCGGGCGCGCCACTTGGGGCACTGGCCTCACCTGCAACCGGTCCAACCGCGTGGCCCAGAGCGTCCCAATGGGTCGGCGGCTGGTGGTAGGGCAGCTCGACATAGTGCTCAGTTTCAGACTTCACATACAGGCGTTTTGCCGACATGCGATTGAAAAACCCTTCTTTGTCGGAGCATTCCGCCAAATAGCCCACTAGGCGTAGGCCCATGCGCTCCGCGTCCAGCCGTGCGGCGTGCTGGCGCAGTTCGAACAGGCGCTCGCCGATGGCGTGACCCCGGTAGCGCGGATCGCGGTCGAGATAGCAGCCACACACAAAAACTTGATTCTCCACCTGCTGTTGGCCGCTGTCGCGCAGAGAGACTAGCGCTCCGGTCGCATAGCCAACCACGTCGCCGCTGTGGGCATCGTAGGCGACAAACACCAAGTGCCGACCGGGATGGTCGCGCAATTCCGCACGGGTGACCTCCAGCGTATCGAGCTCGGCGGGGTCAAAGGTCCGGCTCATCAGCGCGTGCATGCCGAGGATGCGCGGGTCATCGGCGTCGACAATTTGGGCGTAGCTGACCTGGGCGGTGGCAGGCGAGGCGGCGGATTGGGCGCCAGTTTGAGTTGCAGTCATGGCGCGCGGGTCCTGGCGATTGGGTGAGGCTGGATGGCCCACAGTGGCCCGATTGAACCAAAGGCCAGCCGTTGACGACGAGCAAATCAGGCTAGGTTCGGCAGGGGATGACTGTCAAGGTCTGGCTGCTCCCGCGATCCCCCGCTTTGGGTGCATCTGGGCGTCACTGCGTCACTTTTCTGTCAGGGACGGACGAGAGTACGCCCCTGACAGAAAAGCTCCTTGCTCCTTGATCTGCATCCCAAATCGGGGGCCGCGGGGAATTTCGGTGGTGAATTTGGGGCTCAGTGAGTGATCTGAGCCGCTAAGCTGTGGGTGCTGAACACCGTGGCCTCACCTGCTAACTTCTGCTACGGTGTGCGATTCGGCCGCCAGAGCCGTGTAGGGCGTGGCTGCAGTTTTTTTGGGTACGCAGCACTGAGTACGCACTGATGGATACGCGGTAAGGAACTGTCCCACAGTAAGTCATTCTGGGACTGGTTCCATTTGCTTGCTTTGTTGGTCGCTAAGCTCGCGTCCGCAAAGGCCGACTTGCCGCTCCTGTGTTGCCCAGATCGATCGAGTTATTTCAGGATAGTTCCTAAGCGGAGGTCGCGATGCGAGCAGCAGTTCCTTGGCTACAGATGGCGGCGCTGCTGTTGGCAGCAACAGTGCTGGCGGGCTGCATCCAAGGGGGATCGAGCAGTCCACCGGCCGCCGGCACCGGCGTAACGGACACCGACGATCCGGGCCTCGACATCGTCAGCAAGAAAGACGCAGCGGACACCACAACGACGGCCGGCGATGAACAAGTGGGGCCAGACGCCGATAGCGCCACCGAGCAACCGGACACCTACGAAGGTCCAGCGTGTACCACCACTGCGGCGTGCAAGAATGAGGCCAATGCCCCGTTCTGCGCCATTTCGCTCAAACAATGCGTCCAGTGCCTGTTCGACAGCCACTGCGTCGACACCGGCCACTGCGAAAAGAACAAGTGCATCGTGTTTGCCTGCAAGCCAACCGAAACGTCGTGCGATGGCTTGTTTCTGGTCACCTGCAATGCCGATGGCAAGTCGACCACCACCGAAAAATGCCCGGATGAAAAGCCCACCTGTGTAGGCGGTTCGTGCAAGTCCTGCGAGCCGGGCAGCACGTTTTGCGAACCTGGGCAAACCGGTCTGCCCTCCAAGAATTTGCGCAAATGCGACGCGACCGGCGATTCGTCCACGATTATCGAGGCTTGCGCGGGCGAGGCCGTCTGCCAAAACAAGAAGTGCTTGGTGTGCGTGCCCGGCACCAAGCAATGCAACGGCGACGTCGCCATGGCGTGCAGCAATGACGGCAACGCTATGGATGTCGAGGAAGATTGCAGCAAAAAGGGCCTGACGTGCTTGGGTGGCTTGTGTGTCAATGCCTGTGCAGGCGACGTCAAATCCAATACTTACGTGGGCTGCGATTTTTGGGCGGTTGACCTCGACAATGCCATTGAAGGCAGCTACGACGCCCAAAACAAGCAGTTTGCGGTGGTGGTCTCCAACACCTCGGACAATCCAGCCACCGTAAGCGTGTCCCTGGGCAAAGAAGCGACGCCCAAGTTCAAGAAAAAGGACTTCACGGTTCCGGGCAAAGGCTTGCAAGTCATCAATTTGCCAGATAAATCGTGGGGCGTTGCCAATCAGAATCAAGACGGCAGCACCATCAATGAGATGGTCTACCGGATCAAAGCGACCCAGCCGATTGTGGCTTACCAGTTTAATCCCTTGGATAATGCTGGGGTTTTCTCCAACGACGCCAGCTTGCTGTTGCCGACCACCGCGTTGGGCGAAAACTATTACATCCTGACCCGCAAGCAATTGGCCAATAAATACCGCAGTTACCTCAATGTCATTGCCACCCAGCCCGGCGACACCAAGGTCAAAGTCACGGCCACCTGCAAGACGTTGGGCAGCCCGTCGGTGCCGGTCATGCAACCCAAAGTGCCCGCCAATTTTGTGCTCCAACAGGGCCAAGCGCTCAATATTGAAAGCGACGATCCGCTCAATGGCGATCTCAGCGGCACGCTGGTCGAAGCGGATCGCCCCGTCGCGGTGTTTGGCGGCTCGGAAGCTTCCAACTCGCCCGACACCGGCAGCTGCGTGCAATACTCCAAGGGCGGCAAGATTTGCGCCAGTTCTTCCAATGGCTTGGTGCCGCAGACCTGCGCCGCCGACACCGGCTGCACTTCGGCGTGTTGCGCCGACCATTTGGAAGAACAAATGTTTCCGATCAACACCTTGGGCACTTCGTATGTCGGCACTCGCTTGTCGCCGCGCGGCAAAGAACTGGACGCCTGGCGCATCTTGGCCGTGCAGGACGGCACCACCATCAACGTCAAGCCCTACATCGGCTCGGCGATTCCGGTGTTGAACAAGGGGCAATGGCATGAATTTCAAACGGACAAAGACTTTATCCTGACCGCGACCAAGCCGGTGTTGGTGGCCCAATATATGGCGTCATCGTACGCCACCGTGGTCACCGAAGGCGGCACCTGCACCACCGGCGACCAGTGCAAGAGCAAGTATGGATTTGTGGGCAACTGCGTTCCAGCTGGCATTTCGAGCTTGTGTGCACCGATCGGCGACCCGTCGCTGATTTTGGGGGTGGCGACCTCGCAGTTCTTGGACGATTACATTTTCTTGGTCCCCGACAAATACAAGTTGAACTTCGTCAACGTGGTCATGCCGACCGATGCGCTGGCCCTGCTCGACGGCAAAGCGGTGACTGCGGCGAGTTTTACCCCGATTATGAACTCAGGCTGGCAAGTCGCTCGCTTGGCGATGCCAGCCGGCGCCCATCGCTTGCAGCTGACCAAAAAGGGTGGACTGGTGGTCTATGGCTACGACAAAGACGTCAGCTACGGCTATGCCGGTGGCGCTGGCTTGGCCGTTGGCAACTAGAACAAGTCTGCATTGGCCTGAAACTTGCGATGAATGACGAATTATTCCTGCAGTCGTCGGCGTTTTTTGGGCAGTTGCAGGCCCAAATTGTCGCCGCTCTTGAGGATCTGGAAGGTCACACCACCTTTAGGTGCGACGAATGGCGCCGCGACGACCCGGGCACAGAGCGCGGCCTGCCGCAGATTGCCGGTCGCGGGCGCACCTGCGTGCTCGAAGGCGGTCGGGTGCTCGAGCGCGCTGGGGTCGCCTTCACCCAAATCGACGGTGTGTTTGGTCACGAGCAGTTTGCGGCGTCGATGCCCGGCGACGGCTTGCATTTTCGCGCCACCGGCATTTCGGTGGTGTTGCATCCGCACAATCCGCACATTCCGACTGTTCACTGTAATTTTAGGCGGTTACAGCGAGGTAGCGTCGGCTGGTTTGGCGGCGGCGCCGATTTGACCCCCAATTACGTCAATCAAGCGGATATCGTGCATTTTCGCCGCACGTGGCGTCAGGTTTGTCAGGCCCATCGGCACCTTGTCGATCCTGCGCAGCTGGAATCGGCGTGCGACCATTATTTCCACTTGCCCCATCGCGGCGAGTCGCGCGGGGTGGGCGGGATTTTTTTCGACCACCACACGGACAACCCCACTGAAATGTTAGGATTTGTCCAGCAAGCCGGCTTGGCGTTTTTGCCGTCGTGGCTGCCGATCGCCCAGCGCAACCAGCACCAGCCGTGGACGCCAGAGCAACGGCAGTGGCAGTTGTTGCGGCGGGGCCGGTACGTCGAGTTTAACTTGGTATGTGACCGCGGTACGCTGTTTGGGCTGAAGACCGGCGGGCGCATCGAGTCGATTCTGATGTCGATGCCGGCCGCGGCGAACTGGGCCTACGACCATACGCCGCCCGCTGGCAGTGCCGAAGCCGAAATGCTGCAGGTGTTGCGCAACGGGGTGGACCCGCGGTGGCTGAGCGAACTGGGCTGAGCGAACTGGGCTGGCCGGACTCGGATCGCTAACAATTCGAAACGCTTATAGATCACTTGGAGACTACGGCTTGCAAGCGGCAAACAGCCGGCGGTGCACTTCGTCGGCCAGCTCGGCATAATCGCGGGCGCCACTCGAATCAGGCTGGGCGGCGAACACCACTTTGCCCTGCAATTGCGCACCAGGCAGCGCAGTGTTGACTCCAATTTCGGTATTCAGTGACAGCCCCGCATAACTGTGGCCGATGGCCCGTCGCATCGCCGCGTTTTGCTTGTGGTTGCGCCGATCGACCCGAGTGTGCAGCAAACCCAGCACCTGCGGGCTGCGGCCCAGCGTCCACTGCAGCGTCTGCAACGTCCGCATCAAGTCATCGACGCCTTCGAGCGCCAACACCGACAGATCGCAAGGCACCAACACCTGATCGGCGGCGAACAGGGCGTTCAGCGTCAGCAGCCCCAGATTGGGCGGGCAATCGATCACAATCGCATCAAAGCGACCGCGCACCGTCCGCAAGGCGCGCGCGACAATCAGGTCGCGACCCATCCTGGACGCCAACTGCGCTTCGGCACTGGATAATTGTTTGTCGGCCAGCGTGATCGACAGCCCATGGAGCGTGGTCGGCACCGCCGCAGCTGCCAAGTCGGGGTCTTGGGCCAAAAGAGCTTGCGAAACGTAGCTTTGCGAACCGGTGCGCAAATGCGCCCGCATGCTCGACGCCACATGACCTTGGGCGTCCAGATCGATGAGCAGCACTTGCAAGCCGTGGCGTTGGGCCAGACCTGCGGCCAGATGCACCGCCGTGGTCGTCTTGCCGACGCCGCCTTTTTGGGCCGACACCGCGATGACTTGGGCCCGACTGGCCAAGGTATTGCTGACGTTGAACTGAGGCTCCGCCGGCGCCGCTTGCACTAGACCGCCGACGGCATTCCACAGTTTTTGGCCCAGCGCGCCGCCCAACGACTGCGCAACTGTTGGCATTCGAGAGATAGAAGCCATATCCACGGTCCACACCGGTACCACGACCGACGGCCAAGGGTCGCGCGCGGCCGATTACTGTCAAGTTTTTGACCATTGGCAGCCTTGCCTGTCTTGTCCACCACGCTATACTCGCCGCCACGCCATTTCGACGGCGCACGGACGCTAAAACCCATGAAATTTCGCTGTGAGCACCGCTTTTTGGGCCTAACTTTGGCTGATTATGAAGCAGTGTACTTTGACGAGGAGTTTAACGTCGCGCTGTGCAAGGCGGTCAACTTGCAGCGGTCGCTGATTTCGATTGACACCACCAATGGCCGCTTGCGCCGGGTGGTCAAAGTGGCACCCGACCGTGAAATTCCGGGCCCAGCGGCCAAGATCTTGGGCACCAACAAGATCGAGTACACTGAAACCATTGAATACACATTTGGCTCCGGGCGGGCAACGTGGTCGACGGTCTCCAGCGTGATGACCGATAAAGTCGACTCGCGCGGCACGGTGTCGTTTTCGGCCATCGGCGGCCAAATGGTGCGCACCGTCGACGGCGACGTCACCGTCAAGATTCCGTTTGTCGGCGGCACGGTCGAACGATTCATCATCGCCGACATCGAAAAGAGCTACGATCGCGCCTCGGATTTCACGCGAACGTGGCTTGCGAACAAGAAGTAGCTGCAGCCCTTGTCCCCACAACCGACCGCGTCACCACACTTGCGCAACCCGCAGATTGATATCCTGCGCGGCCTAGCGATGGTCGGGGTGGTCGTCATCCACCTAGTGGCGCGCATTGGTCCGCAGGATCCCTTGTATGCGGCAGGTCGGGTCACCGATCACCTGAGTCGGTTTGGGGTGCCGCTGTTCCTGGCGGTGCTGGGCTGGAGCGTCGGAAAAGACGCTGTTCTGATTGATAATTGGTCGGCGTGGCTGGGCAGGCGTTGGCGGGCGGTGGGCTGGCCGTACTTGGCTTGGGCCTTTGGGTATGCCTTTATGGCACCCATGGACGCTCAAGGAGTGGCCTTGCTGGGCGGCGACTTGCCGTGGCCGGGCCGGATCCTGAGCGCGATTTTCGGCTACGGTAGCGAGCAACTCTATTACATGACGGCCTATTTTGGCTTGCTGTTGGTGGCTCCGCTGCTGGGCTTGCTGCTGCGTAGCGGCGGGGCGGTCGTCGCCATCGCCGTGGGGACAGGCGCGCTGTTGGCAAACTGGGCGCTGTTGGCGAGCGTGCAGAGCGCGGTGCAGTCCGGGCTGATGGTGCGCGGCATCACCGGGTTTCTCCTGCACACGGAGGCGCGCACGCCGTTGCACTGGTTTGGTTTTTTTGCGGTCGGCGCCACGATAGGGCGATTGATTACACTGGGTTGGCGGCCGCCAGCGTGGTTGCCAAAACTGGCCGTGCCAGCGCTGGCCGTCCACCTGTGGATTGCGGTGCGGCCGCAAAGCTCGCCGCGCTTTGACGATTTTTGGTGCAGTCCAGCGATGGTCTACGGCGCGCTGACATTTGCGCTGTGGGGGCCGCCAGTGGCCCGCCAGCTGCGGTCGATGGCGTTGGGTGTTGGGTTAGCGCTGATTGGCCGCCAGTCGCTGGCGGTCTACCTGAGCCATGTCCTGTGGTTACGGCTGACTTGGTTGGCGTGCCGCGACTTGCCGACGCCAATGGCGCTGGCCCTGACGCTGGTGGGCACCGTGGTTGGAACGTGGCTGTACCTGCGGGTGCATCCGCGCCTATTCGGCGCACTAAGGATGTGTCCTTAGATAACTCGATCGACTCGCGCAACACTGGCGCGGCGAGCCGGCCTTTCAGGACGCGAGCTTAGCGACCCACAAAGCAAGCAAACGCAACCAGTCCCACAATGACTTATTCTGGGACAGTTTCTAAGGAACTGTCCTCAAATAACTCGATCGATCTGGGCAACACAGGAGCGGCGAGTCGGCCTTTTAGGACGCGAGCTTAGCGACCCACAAAGCAAGCAAACGCAACCAGTCCCACGATGACTTATTCTGGGACAGTTCCTAAAGGCCTAAAACCGCGTTAGAGGACCGCGGCGCCCGCGCAGCGCCGTCGCCAGAACAGTCCAAACAGCACAGGCATCAGCAACGCCAACCAGCCGCCGAACGGGCCGCGACTGCTGGCTGTACACCCCGAGTCTGCCGTTGCCGGTTGGACCGCCGCCGCCGCCGCCGTGACCGCAACGTCCGGCGCGCCGACCCCTGCCTCGCCGCTTTTGGACCCAGCGCCATCGGCCAACGCACCCTTGTCAGCGACAGTGTCGTCTGCGGTGGCCACTACGTCGCTAGCGGCAATTGTTTCTGCTCCGGTTTCAGAACTGCCGTTTAGATCGGAAGATTGGGCGCTGTCATTCGCTTTCCCGGCATCGGCTACCGTGATTTCGCCACCACCGCCCACGTCTGCTACGCCACCGTCCGTGGCGGGATCGGGCTCGCCCACCGCATCGCAGACATCGCCAATGCCGTCGCCGTCGCTGTCTTTTTGGCTGCCATCGGCGACCAGCGGGCAATTGTCGTCGCTGTCACTGACGCCGTCGTTGTCGCTGTCGGTGTCGCACGCATCGCCCAAGCCGTCGCTGTCGATGTCGGTTTGGGTCGGATTGTCTGCCAGCGGGCAGTTGTCAACGGTATCGGCTACCGCATCACCGTCGTCGTCGCCATCGCAAGCGTCGCCCAGACCATCGCCGTCGGTGTCGGTTTGGGTCGGATCGGCAGCAAATGGGCAGACGTCACTGGCATCGGGCTCGCCGTCGTCATCCTTGTCGCCATCGCACGGGTCGCCCAAGCCATCTTTGTCGTAGTCAGCTTGGTTGGGATTGGCTTGCTGCGGGCAGTTGTCCTTTGAATCCAAAACCTTGTCATCATCGTCGTCGTCGTCGCAGGCGTCGCCCTTGCTGTCGTCGTCGCTGTTGGTCTGGCTGGCGTTCTTAGCCAGCGGGCAGTTGTCGTTGGCATCGAGCACGCCATCGTTGTCGTCGTCGGTTTCGCAGGCGTCGCCCTTGCCGTCTTTGTCGCTGTCCAGCTGGCCCGAGTTGGCAACTAACGGGCAATTATCTTTACCGTCTAGGATCTTGTCGCCATCATCGTCATCATCACATGGGTCACCCTTGCCGTCCTTGTCGGTGTCCAATTGGCTGGCGTTGACCACCAAGTCGCAATTATCCTTTGTATCCAAAATCTTGTCGTTGTCGTCGTCGGTATCGCAGGCATCGCCGGTCTTGTCCTTGTCGGTATCCAGCTGGTCGGCATTCTTGACAAAGTCGCAATTATCCTTGGCGTCCAAGATCTTGTCATTGTCATCGTCATCGTCACAGGCGTCACCGCTCTTGTCCTTGTCACTGTCGGCTTGACCTTTGTTGGCCACTTTGGGGCAGTTGTCGACCTCGTCCAAGACACCGTCGCCGTCGGCGTCTCCGCACGGCCCGCCGCCGGGCCCGCCGCCCCACCACTCCCAGTGCCAGGCCTCAGACGGCACCGTACGTTTAAAGCCGTAGGTTTTTCCGTGGGTATTGAGCCAGTTGTACACGCCCGCCGCGGAGGTATTCAAGTCCAGCGCGTGGCCTGATTGGTGGTTACTGTACCCAGGGCTGGCGGCGAGGTTGCACGAGTTGCAGCAGCAGCACTTGTAGCAGTTGTAAAAATACTGCTGCTCGGCCATCGTCCTAAAACCACTGATGATTTGCAGCTTGATCCCGGCCTTGGCCGCGGCTTGCGCCATCACGATGTAGGCGTTGGCGGTTTTGGTCTCGACCGGCTTGCCGTCGACGGTCACCACTTGAATGGTAAAGGCTTTGCCATTGACGTAGCCGGTGGCGTTGGTCTGTTTGCAGGCAAAGGTCAGCGGCGCGTGCAGGGTGGCGTAGGTGGTGTCAGGCGCGCTGGCTGGGGTCAGGTCCCCTACATCGGCGCATCCCAGCACCGGCGCTAGGCCGAACGCAATTGCCCACAGCGCGGTCCGAATGCTCGAATTGGCGGTGAATTGTGCAATCAAGTTGAGCCTCCGGCCGCCATTATGCGTGGGGTGGCGACGGGCCGCAAGGCAAAATGCCGGCCGCGATCCCCGCTTTGGGCGCAGCTCGGCGTCACTGCGTCGCTTTTCGCCCAGCGACGTACGCGAGTACGCCACCGGGCGAAAAGCTCCTTGTTCCTTGTCGAGCGACAGCGAGTGACAGGGCACTGGCATCCCAAATCGGAGGCCGCGGGGATCTCGATGGGGAATTTGGGCCGGCCGCCACTGGCATTGAGACCCAAGCATGACCAAGTGCAGTCGCCACTGGCAAATTCTACTTGCGCTCGCCGACCCGCAGAGCCAGCCCGATGCCGGCACCCAGAATCAACACGCCACCGAAGATCGCCCGCTGATGGGGCCACTCGGCAAACAACACACCGCCCAACACCATCGAAAACAGCGGGGTCAAAAAGCCGTAGACGCTGGCCTCGCTGGCATCGAGCAGCCGGTAGCCGCTGGTCATCAGCAACTGGGCCACTGCCGCCGACACTCCAGTCGCCAGCAGCAAGAACGCTTCCTGGCCATCGGGGACTTGCCAGCGACTGTCGGCAAACAGCAGTGAACCAACCGTTGACACCAACGCCAACGCCCACACGATGAGCAGCGAACGATTGCGCTTGCCAGCCTTCTTGAGGGATATCAATGCCCACGCCGAGGCCAACGCTGAAGCCGCACCAATCAGCGCGCCTTGCCCTTGCAGCGTTCCCAAGTCGCGGGCACCGAGCAGTAGCCACAGGCCCGTGACGGAGATCGCGATGGCAACCACACGAAACCACGTCATTTTTTCGCCAAGAAACCACACAGCACCCGCCGCAGTCAGCACCGGCGACATGCTGTTGAGCAGGACCGCTTCGCCCAGCGGGATAATGCGCAAAGCGTGAAAATAACATGCGATTGCCACAAATCCCGCGATCGTCCTTGAGGCGAGTATGGGCAGGTCGAAAAACTGCAGCTTGGCGCCCAACCGGCGACGCAGCCCTTCCATCACCGCCAGTGTGACCGCTGAGCGGACGGCGACAACTTCAAAAGTGGGGATCTCGGCGCTGGCGGCCTTGGCCAGCGCGGCCATCGCCGCAAAGCACAGGGCGCCCGTCACCATCAGGGCTACGCCGCGGCGGCGGTCGGGCAGCGCTTCGATGCGCGAGACTTCGATGCCGTGTTCGGCCAAGTCGACTGCCTTACCCCTTGAACCGAAATCAACTGGCCCAAGCAAGAATGACTGCAGCGATCCGCGCTAGGAATGGAGCGTGCAGTCGGCTTGCAAAGCCGCGCGTTAGCGCCCCACCAAGCAAGCAATGGGCCCAAGCGCAAAATCGAGTTGATTTTGCCCCGGCCCTAAGAGGGCGTATTCAAAAACGCCTGCTGCGGTTCAGGATGCATCCCGGCATGCTGCGTTGGCGATTGTCTTCCTGCCTGCAACGCACTGCGAGTGCGTTTCGGTCGTCAGGCAACCGCCGCCTTGCCTTCCGAGCGCCTCCTGAGCCTCGCAGCGGCATATTTGAATACACTCTCTATGCGCCAAACGCCATCCCGCCGTCACAGCGCAGGGTTTGACCGGTCAGCGCCCGCGAAGCCGGATGGCACAAAAAGGCCGCGACTTCGGCGACGTCGGCAGGCAGGCCCGGTTGCAGCAACGCTGTCAATTGCTTGGCCATTTCGCGGTTGAATAGCGGCACCTGCGCGGTCATGTCGGTGATGATAAAGCCGGGGGCAATCGCGTTGCAGCGGATCGCCCGATCGCGATACTGCACCGCCCACAGCCGCATCAAGGCCAAAACACCCGCTTTGGCGGCAGTGTAATTGCACTGGCCAAAGTTGCCGGCGATCCCCATCACTGAGCTCAATAGCGCAACCCCGGCGCCTGGTTGCAGCCACGGATCGACAGCGCGCTGCACCAATTCCATCGCACCCAAATTGACGGCGAGTACCTGCTGCCACTGCGCAGTGGTCATCTTGCGCATGGTGCGGTCGCGGGTGATGCCGGCGTTGTGGACCACCGCCGCCAATTGACCGTGGCGGGCGACGGCAGCGGCGATGGTTTGCGCCCCGTCTGGCGTACTGCAATCGGCACCGACAAACTCAGCTTGGCCACCGCTGGCCCTAATGGCGTCGACCGTCGCTTGCCCAGTCTGGTGAGCCGCGGGGATGTCATTGACCACTACGTTGCAACCCGACAGCGCCAAGCGCTGAGCAATCGCCGCACCAATGCCGCGAGCAGCACCGGTCACCAGCGCCAGCCGACCGTCCGCGTGGTCTTGCGCCCCGGCATTGGGGCCCAGCACCAAATCCAGGCCAGTCACAAAAGCAGCGGCGGGCGACACCAAAAAGCCGACCACCTCGGCGGTCGCCTGCGGATCGGGGTGAGCCAGCCGCAGCAGGTGACTGGTAGTCGCCACTGGTCCCAGTTCTTTGTGCAGCGAGCGCAACAGGCCTGCCGTCGCCGCCGCCAACACGGTTTGGCGTGGGGTCGCGGTCGGCGGTTCGTCGACCAATGCGCACAAGCGGCTGTGTCTGGGCGCCGCCGCCAACGCCTGACCGACTTGCAGCAGCACCTCACCTGCCGAGCTGGAGGCCAGATTGGCCCACAATTCGCTGCTGTCAGTGGGTTCGGTGCCGACAATGCGCGCCACCAGCAACAGCGGCCGCCGATCGTCGTGCGCCGAAGCCGAGGCAATCGTTGACGGCAGGTCGGCCGCCTGCGCAACAAAGCGAGCACCCAAGGCCAAAATGCGCAACTTCAACTCGGCATTGGGCTGTGGGTCGGTGACCATCAGCGCGGCGCCGCGACTGCACAGCATTTCGGCCAGCGCCAAGTCGATGGCGTCACGCAAGCGCACCAGCACGGCCCGGCGCTCGCCCAAGTAGTGGCCGCCCAGTTCTCCGCGCAGCAGCACGGTAGGCAGCTTGATCGGCAACGGCAAGCCCGTTACCCACTTGCGGACGCGCGGGTTCAGACTCCAATCAGTGGCGGCGGGCATGGTGAACTCCGACTAGACTACAACATAGGCGCCCGAAATGCCTTCGGCGGTGGGCAAATGGGCGCGCGCGTGCTGCCAACCATAGTATTTTACAGCGTAATCCAGCACCATGCGGCGGGCCGAAAACTTAGGCGCGCTGGCCACCGCCGCCATCTGAATGCGGCGAAACTTGGCACGCTCGCCGTAATAGCAAGCAATCACACGGTGTTCCAAGGTGTCATACAGGGCCTTGGCGTCGCGGTCGTCGTCGCGGGTGTCCCACTGCTGGCCAATCGCCCAGCCGTTCTTGCCGTCGACACAGCCTTCAGCCCACCAACCGTCTAGAATCGAACAGTTGGGCACGCCGTTCAGCGCCGCCTTCATGCCCGAAGTGCCGCACGCTTCCAAGGGTCGCACCGGATTGTTGAGCCAAACATCGACGCCGCCGGTGAGCATGTGCCCCAACCACATGTTATAATTGGGCAAAAACCCAATGCGCAGCTCGCCGCGCAGCTTATGCGATAGCGATACCAACTCGGTGACCAGCGCCTTGCCTTCGGTGTCTTTTTCGTGGGCCTTGCCGGCAAACAGGATTTGGACCTTGCCACGGCCGATCGCCAACAAACGGTCCAAATCGCGAAAAATCAGCGTAGCGCGCTTGTAGGTCGCCATGCGCCGAGCAAAGCCAAAAGTGAGCACATCGGGGTCAAAGCCCTGCTGGGTCTGGCCATTGGCGTATTCGAGCAAATCGCACTTGCTGCGCCGACGGGCGCGGTCAAAGGCATCGGGGTCAACACTGGTAATGTTGTCAAGCAGGTGCGGGTCATCGCGCCAACCAAACAGGTGCTGGTCGTACAGCGCGCCCATTTGGGCCGAAACCCAAGTGTCGAAATGGACACCGTTGGTCACCGCGTCGACGTGCAAATCCTTCAAATGCTTAGCAGTAAAAAGGGGTTGGGCCACTTTGGCATTGATTTCAGACACGCCGTTGACGTGGCCGGCGAGCGAGGCGGCCAACCACGCCATGTTGAGCGTTTCGGTGCCTCCCAGTAGCGCGATTTTGGGGTCGAGGAGATCGCCCAATACCCGCTGCACATCGCTGTGTTCAAAGCGGTCAAAGCCTGCCGGGACCGGGGTGTGGGTGGTAAAATGGACCCGCTTGCGCGTTTCAGCCACGCTTCCGAGCTCGGCGCACATGGCGGCGGCGAACAGCGCGGTGTGGCCTTCGTTGAGGTGGGCAAACAAGTCGGCGCCGTACCCACACTCTTTGACCGCCGCGTAGCCGCCCATCCCCAAAACAGCTTCTTGGCGCAAGCGGTTGAGGTTGTCGCCGCCATACAGCAGGTTGGAGACGGGTCGCCACACCGCCGAATTGCCGTCAACGTCGGTGTCCAAGAACAAGACGGGGCAGCCGTGACCACGCCGACCGCGCACCCAACGCCGCCACACTTTGATGCGCACGATTTCGCCTTCAAAGCGCATTTTGACGACGTGACCGCTGTCCTCGAGCACGTCGCCCGGATCGCACAGCGGGAAATCGAGCTGCTGCTGGTCACTGCTATCGACCGACTGCAAGCCATAACCGCGCTTGTAAAACAGCGTCACTCCAACCAGCGGCAGGCCCAAATCGGCGGCCGCTTTGACATGGTCGCCCGCCAACACCCCCAAGCCGCCTGAGTAGGTTGGTATCGCGGTGGTAAGGCCGATTTCGGCGGTTACATAGGCAAGATGTTTCACAATAGTGTCCCTATCGCCGACGCTAGTCTAGGCCAAGATCGGCTCTGCGATTCGATTGGCGGTGGTCAGCAACGCACCGAAAGTGCTTTAAAATTCGCCACTGGGCTTCAGAATTCATCAAGGCTGCCAATAATCCGCGGTCGACTTGGCGGTGCGGGCGCTCTAGGCGCTGCAGTTGGGCCTTGACCAAGAAATTCGTCAGCGTGCTTGGACACTTGGGCCCATTCCCAAATCATGTCGTTGTACAGGGCCGCCAGTTCAGTGGGCGGCATGGCAGCGGCGGGCGTGCGGCGGCACAGCACAATCGCCATCTCGTCTTGGTTGATGGGCAACGCCGCCAGCGCACAGGTCATCAGCCGCGCGTTGAAGGTCATCAGCCCCAAAAGCGCTTGCGGTGAACTCAGCTCAGCCACATCGGCCACCACGACTGCGGCCAAAAGGGCGACATCCGCCGTCGCATCCGGTTCCAAAATTGCGATGCACAACGCGTGATGGGCTGGATGCTCAAAAGTGAGCGCCACGGCATCGCCGCCATCGTCGATGTCGATTTGGGCGCCCGGCAAGTCGTGCTGCAGGGCTTGCTGCAGCGCTTGCGCCAGTTTGGATAGTGGTTGCGTGGAGGGTGGCTGCATGGCCAAGCCGCGGCACCGCGGGGCGCCAGAGCGCGGACAGTAGCCGCATTGCAGGGGCGATGCAATGCGGCGGCAAGGGGCAGCACACCAGGACAACCGCGGCTTTTTTGCTACTAATGTCGCCGCTTACACGCCAATCCCGGCCTGACACTGCTGCCCGCCGCGCGGGCCATTTGACCAATTTTGAAGGCGATGCTCCACTGCTGCCATGGCCCGAAGCGTCCCGCAGTGTTGCCTTGGCGTTTGTCTCGCTGTGCGCAGTGTCGGCGCCGTATTGGTGTGTGGCGGGGCCGTATTGGTGTGTGGCGGGGCCGTATTGGTGTGTGGCGGGGCCGTGCTTGGATGTGGCGGCGCCCAAGTTCGTGACTTAACAACGGAAAAGCGCATAGTCGAACTAGACCCGATTGTGTTCAAAACCGACAAGAGCAGCGGCAAGCCCGAAGTCTACGTCAAAGACCGCGAAGAAATGCGGGTTGTTGCCTCCGCGGCGCTCAAAGCCAAGAACTGGAACGAGTGCCAAAAAGGCTTTGATCGCATGATGGTCGACTTCGCGGCCGATGTGTCTGCCTATGCCTTTGCCTTCAACGCCGGCCTGTGCGCGCTCAATGGCGGTCGCCCACTGGACGCCGTGCAGCGCTTTGCCAAATCGCAGCTGTTGGTCAAAGGGACCCGCAACGCCCGCGACGCTCTGTTTATGGTCGCTGAAAGCCACGAGGCCGCCGAGCAGTGGGCTCAGGCCGCCGCCGTCTACCGCGGCGCTCTCGAAAATGAGCAGGTTCAGGCCGACATCGGCGGCAAGCTGGGGTTGCTGGATGAACTGGAAGCAGCGGCCCGGCTTGGGTTTTGCCTGCGCCGCGCCGGTGAGCCCAAGGATGCCGACACCGCCTTCAAGCGCGTCGAGCGCCTGTACGAAGACAACCGCGAGACCAGTGCCATCGCCGAGTCTGAATGGGTGGCGCGGGCCTATTTTGAGCGCGCCGAGATCTACTACGAGTTGTTTGCCAGCATTCGCTTCAAGCTGCCGGTGGAGCGCATGCAGCGAGAACTGGAGGATAAGTCTAATCTTTTCCTCAAAGCCGAGGCGGTGTACTACCGCTGCGTGCGCTTGCACATCAAGCCGTGGGCGCTGGCAGCCGGCTTTCGGGTCGGCGCGCTGTATCAGCGCCTGATTGAAGACATCGACAACGCCGAAGTACCCAATGATCTCGACGCTTTTACCATGGAGGTCTACCGCGACGTCCTGTGGGGCCACACCGAGCATCTGGCCAAACGAGCCGTGACCATTTACGAAAAAAATATCGAGTTAGCTCAGCGTCTGGGCGATTCGGGTAGCGAATGGGCGGAGAAATCGCGCGACGGCAGGCGCAAGGTCGAGGTCGCCATTGAGGCCAACCAAATTCGGCGCAGCAAGCTGGAACGATACAAGAAAGGCGAAGTGGTCGACTTGCCAGGGGTGCCGACGCCAACCGCAGCGCCGCTGCCGCCCGCAGCGCCGACTCAGGAACTACCAGCAAAGGCAGCCAAGCCCGCGTCCAAGAAAAAGTGATTGCGTGAGCCGACCGTACTCCAGTTTCCCATCTAGATCACGGCGGGGAATCGCGGCATGAATGACACCTTGCGCTTTGTCCGCGCCGACACCACCCCGCACGCCCCGGCGCTCAAGACTCGCCGCGACGATCCACGCATGTCGCACCGCTTGGTGACGCTGGACGCTGACCCGCAGCCCGATCGGGTGCAGTTGGTGGTCCTAGGGGTCGCCGATGGCCGCGGCGTGCAACTGCAAGGAGGCCGCGCGGGGGCCGCCGATGGGCCGACCAAGTTTCGCGACCATTTCTTTCGGATGCCAGCGCCCGCCGAGTTTGGCGCCGGTTCGGTACTCAATGCGGGCGATCTGGAGCCTGCTGGCCACACCCAAGAGACCCATGCGCGGTTGACCGAGGTAGTTGCGGTGCTGCGCGAGCGCTTTGGGGCCGCGCGGTTCGTGGTCATTGGCGGCGGCGGCGATCACGCCTACGGTGCCATTGCCGGGCTGGCGCGGGCGGTGAGCCGAACTTATGCCCAAGGTCGGCTGGCAGCGGTGCATGTCGACGCCATCGCCGATGTCACCGCCTACGATAGTGGCCGTGAGGAGCCGCACGCGACCACCGCCTTTCGGCGGCTGTTGTCTGACCCAGCAGCGCGCTTGGCCGGGCCATCGTTGCTGCAGTGGGGGATCCAGCGCAGCGCCAACTGTCAGGCATCGTTGCAGTTTTTGCTCCAACACGCGGTGCCTACGGTGTTTTATGAGGATATCGACGGCGACGAGCGCAAAGCGGGCGCGGACTTGTGCGGGCAGGTGCGTCAACTGGCTGATAACCATCAGGGTTTGGCGATATGCGTGGATCTGGCGGCATTTTCGCAAGCCATGGCACCTGGGGTGAGCCTGCCGCAAGCCTTAGGTGTCGCCGCCGGTGCGGTGGTGCGGGCGGTGGCGATGGTCGGCAAGCTGGGCATCGCCAACCAGTTGGGCCTGTATGAACTCAATCCAAGGTTTGATCAGGACGGCGCGACGGCGCGCTTGGCGGCGCGCTTGGCGTGGAGTTACGCCACCGGCAAAATCTAGATAAATCCAATATATTTAGAACTCTAAGCCGAGAACAAGCCTGTGCCTCTGCCCACACGGACGCAGTTGTCGGAGAGCTTGTCCGGTAGTTCGCAGTAAATTGGGCGATTTGGCGTTGTGTATGGCATACTGGCACGTTGGGCCGTCTTTGCGCCCGCGCCGACCTCGCCGACTGCATGATCGTGGACCCCGACCATTTCGAGCGCGCTGGTTCTGCATTCGAACACGACCCTGCCCATGGCGGCATCCCGCCGGGCCAAGTTCCCTCCGGACTGTACAGCGCCGTTCACCGCGCCGCTCGCGAGGACTTGGCCAATCCGCAGCATTTCTTGAACCGCGAATTGAGCCGATTAGCCTTCAATACCCGGGTGTTGGCTCAGGCCCGCGATCCCAATGTGCCGCTGCTGGAGCGCCTGCGCTTCCTGACCATATCTTGCTCCAATCTCGATGAATTCTTTGAAATTCGAGTGTCGCGTCTGCAGCAGCAAGTCGTCTACGGTTTGGCCGCCAAAAGCCCCGATGACCGTTCGGCCTCGGAAATCCTCGATCTAGTGGCCGCCGAAGCCCACAAACTGGTCGCAGATCAATACCGCGTTCTCGATGACGAACTGCTGCCCCAACTAGAGGCGGCTGGGATTCGCTTGCTGCGCGAGGCCGCTTGGACCGATGCCCAAGAGTTGTGGCTGCAAGAGTATTTTAATTCCGACGTATTACCGGTCTTGACCCCGATTGGTCTGGACCCGGTGCATCCCTTTCCGCACGTCCAAAACAAGAATTTCGTGTTGATTGTGTCGCTCGACGGCGCCGATGCCTTTGGTCGCCGCTCCGGCATTGCGGTGGTGCAGGTGCCGCGATCGCTGCCGCGGGTTCTGCGCCTGCCACCAGGGGCCGATGGGTATACCCGCGATTTTGCGCTGCTATCGACAGTGGTGCAGGCGTTTATCGGCGATTTGTTTCCGGGCATGACCATTGTCGGCTGCGCACCGTTTCGGATCACGCGCGACTCCGATCTGTTTGTCGCTGAAGAAGAAACCGACGATCTACTTGAGGCGCTCAAAGGCGAACTGAACCGGCGCAACGACGGCGACGCGGTGCGGCTTGAGGTGGGCGAGCAGTGCACTGCGGAGATGGCGCGCTTTCTGCTGGCGCAATTTGAGTTGACCGAAGCCGAGTTGTACCGGGTGCCCGGGCCGGTGAACTTGCACCGACTGGCGGCGCTCATCGACTTGGCCGATCGCCCCGATTTGCGCTGGCCGCAGATGGTGCCGCGGATTCCGGCGGTACTAGCCGGCAAAGCGATGGATGGCAAAGGCGGCATTTTCAGGGTGCTGCGCGATACGCCAGTGGTCTTGCATCACCCGTATGATTCGGCGGCGCCGGTGCTCGAGTTTGTCCGCCAAGCGGCGACGGACCCCGAAGTGCTGGCGATCAAGATGACCCTGTACCGGACGGGCCCGAGTTCACCGTTTGTGCGGGCGCTGATCGATGCGGCGCGGGCTGGCAAAGACGTGACCGCCGTAGTGGAACTGCGCGCCCGCTTTGACGAAGCCGCCAACATCGACTTGGCGACCGAACTGCAAGTCGCCGGCGCCAACGTCGTCTACGGAGTCGTCGGCCACAAGACCCACGCCAAGATGACCTTGGTGGTGCGGCGCGAAGGGACAAAGCTGCGCAGTTTTGTGCACTTAGGCACGGGCAACTACCATCCGGTCACCGCGCGGCTGTACACGGACATCAGCTTGTTGACCAGCGAACTCTCCGTGACCACCGATGTGCACGCGGTGTTCTCGATGTTGACCGGGTTGGGCGGGGTCCGCTCGCTCAAGCGCTTGTTGCACAGCCCGTTTACCCTGCAGTCCGAGTTGATTGCCCGTATCGACGCCGAAATTGATGCGGCCAATGCTGGACAACCAGCAAAGATCATTGCGAAAATGAACGCGCTGACTGAACCAGCGATCATCGGCGCCCTGTACCGTGCTAGTTTGGCCGGAGTCCACATCGAACTCATCGTTCGCGGCATCTGCTGCTTGCGTCCGGGCCTAGCGGGCCTGTCGGAAAACATCACGGTTCGGGCGATGGTCGGCCGCTTCTTGGAACACGCGCGCTGCTGGTGGTTTGCGACCAGCGGCGAATTGTTCTGTTCCAGCGCCGACTGGATGGAGCGCAACTTGCACCGGCGGGTCGAGATTGCCTTTCCGATTGACGACGCCGAGTCCAAGCGTCGGATCCGCGCCCAATGTCTGGATGGGGCCGTCGCGGACACCAGTTGCAGTTGGCTGTTGCAGGGCGACGGCAGTTACGTGCGCTCGGCGGCTGAATTGCCAGCGTTTTCGCTGCAAGATGCGCTTTTGCGCGGCGAAATCGCGTAGTCCGGGCAGTGGACGTGCAATCGATCTTGGCTTGGCCACCCCAACGGCTGGCAATGGCCTTGCAGCAGCGAGGGCTGCGGGCGAATCAGGCGCGCCAAGTGGTAAACCACGTTGGCAAGGCGATCTGGCACCTCGGACTGGATTGGGCCGCAGCCACTGACGGCTTGGGTCGCCAGGCTAGGGCGGCGCTGCTGGCCACAGCGGGCGATCTGCCGCCAATGGTGGTGGATCGCCAACTCGTGGACACCGACGGCACCCGCAAGCTGCTTGTGCGTTTGGCGGATGACCAGTTCATCGAAGCGGTGATTATCCCTGCATCCGATGACAGCCGCACCACGTTGTGCGTCTCCAGTCAGGTCGGTTGTGGCCGCCGCTGCGTGTTTTGCGAAACGGGTCGGCTCGGCCTGTCCCGCAACTTGAGCGCCGCTGAAATCACCACCCAGCTGCTGCTGGCCCAGCGCCTGTGGGCTCAGGTTGCCGCCGGTAGTCCGCCGATCAGCAATGTGGTGTTCATGGGGATGGGCGAACCATTGGACAACTTGGAGGCGGTCGCCAATGCGGTGGCGGTGATGACGGACGACCTCGCGGCGGGGCTGGCGTGGCGCAAAGTGACGGTCAGCACGGTCGGGGTGGCTTGGAAGCTGCCGCAGTTCTTTGCCAGTGTCCGCGCCAACTTAGCGGTCAGTCTGAATGCGCCCGACGATCGGCGGCGAGCACAATGGATGCCGATCAACGATCGGTGCGATCTGGCCGCGCTCAAAAGTGCGATTGTTCAGCATCTACCTAGCGGTCGCGAAGTCCTGATCGAGTACATCTTATTCGGCGGGCACAACGATGCTCTGGCCGACGCGGACTTGCTGATGCAGTGGCTAACTGGAGTGCCGGCGCGGGTCAACCTGATTATTGCCAATCCGGGCCCGGATCCTGCGCTTGGCGCGCCAAGTCGGTCCAGCATCTGGGCTTTTCACAAGCACTTGCTCGATGGCGGCATTCGGGCGATGGTTCGCCACCCGCATGGCCAACAAGTCGGGGGGGCGTGCGGACAGTTGGCTGCGCGACCGGCACCACCACCTTTCGGTCTGCCAACGACCAACGGCAACCCCACGATCGCTAACCCGTGAATCGCCAACCCCGAATGGCCAACCCCCGAATGGCCAACCCCCGAATGGCCAACCCCCGAATGGCCAACCCCCGAATGGCCAACCCGTGAATCGCCCAAGTGCGCACTTCGTTGTCGGCCCGCTGCTTGGTCGGCGGTTTTGGCAGACCTTCTTGACGCCTATGAGACCCAACTTGCGTAGAATAAACGTGTTTTTGTTGTCAATGCTGCAGTGCGCCGCTTGGCTGGTCCCGCAATCGGCTAGGGCTGGGGTCGCCACTACGCCTTGGCAATACAATAAGGCTGATTTTGCCGAAAACAGCCAAGCCATTGAACACGTAACGATTCGCGCCAAGACCGGCGCCGGTCAGGAGACTTTTGTCCGCTTCAGCTTGGCCAACGCCGGCTTTCGCAAGGGCACGCTAGAAGTGACCTTTCGCCAAGAGTCGCCGCAAGGGACATTCTTCGGCAAGGAGTCTTTCGCCAAGGGCAGTTATGTGTTAGGAACCAGTAAGTTGGGACTGACTGCCGGCAAACACAGCCTCGAATCGACCGGCAGCCAGTTGATCGCCAAGTTCGATTTCGGCACCACCACCGGCAGCGTCAGTCTCACGTCGGCGCTGTCGCCGTTTTCGGTTGTCGACAAGAATAGTTCGGGCTACACATGGCGCGAACTCATGGTGCCGATGGGCAAGCTGGCGATCGCCTGTGCCAATGCAGGCGGCAAGACTTTTGAGGGTACCGCGACTGCCTACGCTGTTCACGAAGCGTCGACGACCACTGCCCATCAGATTTATGACCGCTCGGTGCAGCTTTTCCATTTCGGCTCGCCGCATTTGGTGGTCGACTACATTGTGTTGCCCAAAGAGCGCGGCAGTCGGCCTTTGGGCTTTCTGGTTGCATCAGGCAAAGGCAAGACGGTTGCCGGCGAAGTGCAAAAAGAGACCCGTGAATTGGAAAAAACCGACCCGACCATGGATTATCGTATTCCCTATAGTATTAGCGTGTTGGCCAAACGAGGAACTGCGCGGGCTGCGATCAAGCTGACCGGCGAAAAACAGGTTGGCCGCGATGACGATTTGGCCGATTTGGCGTGGGCGGCGCGCAAGGCCGTCGGAACGCTCATGCACCCGGTGACCTACGTCATTAAGGGCACAGCGCAAGCTGAAGTGCAGCCTAATCCGGCCGAGCCGGCAGTGGTGATTGACGCCAGCGTCAAGTACAAGTACGCCCAAACCCGTTGAATTGCTGCATGAGTTGAACCGATGGCATTTTCGCGTTTTTCGACAGCCATCGATCCGGCGTGGTTTGCCGACGAACCGCGGCCGTCCAACGCCTGCGGCTTGGCTATCCAGTGGTTAGGCACGGCTGGATTTCGGGTGATGGCAGGCGGCCAGCATTTTTGGCTGGACCCCCATCTGTCGCGCCACAGTCTGAGCGATCTGGCTTTTGGCAAAATCGAACCGCGGTTGGACCAGATTGCTGCCGACGTCGATGCCGCCGATGCAGTCGCAGTAGGCCATTCGCACTTTGATCATGCGCTGGATGCACCGGCGATCGCGGCAAAGACCGGGGCGCGGGTATACGGTTCTAGTGACACCCTCAATTGGTGCCGTGGCTATGGTTTGCCCGAGAGCCAGTTGGTCGAACTGCATGGGCAAGGCGAGTCCTTTCGCCAAGGTCCGTTTGAATTGAAGGCCATCCTGTCCGCGCACAGCCCGATTTTAGCTGGACGAGTGCCGCTGCCGGGCCGCATCGACGCCATTTTGCGCGGACCAGCGCGCTACACCCGCTGGCGAGTCGGCCTGACCTTTGGGTTGCACCTCAATACCGCGGCCGGCAGCGTCTACCATCTGGGCTCCGCCAACCTTGTCGAAGCAGAACTATCAGGAATCACAGCTGATATCTTGCTGTGCTGCACGGTTGGCCGCCAAAGCGTGCCTAATTTTACCCGGCGCGCGGTCGCCGCATTGCAGCCCAAACTGGTCATTCCGTGCCATTGGGACCAGTTTTGGCGACCGCTCGATGGGGCGACGCGGCAGATCCCCGGCAACGACTTGGCCGGATTCTTGCGCGAAGTGGCGGACTGCCCGAGCGCCCCCAGCGTGCGCGTTCTGCCCATTCGCGGTTGGGCGGTGTGGCGCGCCTGAGTCGGCAAGGCAGTGGCCCAAATTCCCCATCGAATCTTTCGCGAGCCCCGATTTCGGATGCAAATCAAGGAGAAGCGAAGCCCGAAGCGGAAGCGACCTTCGCGGCCGTTGAGCATCGGACTGGAGCGCCGACGCAGAGTTGCGCCGAAAGCGGGGAATCGCGGGTGGGCAGCACGGCAGCACCGGTCCAGGGCCAGCCGAATTGCACAAGGTTCAATCGCGCGGTAAAACCGAGGGCAGGACGCAGCGCGGTCCACGTCCGGGCTCCAGCAGCGAACCCACCGCGCAGGGCTACCGAACCCACCGCGCAGGGCTACAGAACCCACCGCGCAGGGCTACAGAACCCACCGCGCAGGGCTACAGAACCCACCGCGCAGGGCTACCGCAAGGCAGGTAGTCACGCCAGCCCATCTAGTCACGGAGAGCCAGTTTGCCACGCGCCATCTTGATTTGTTTGCCCAATTGCGATTTCGATCCGACCGAGGTCGCCACTCCCTGGCATCGACTGCGCGAAGCGGGCTTTCGGGTGGCCTTTGCCACCGAAAATGCCCAGGCTGCGCAGGCCGACCCGCTGTTGCTGACCGGCGTGCTGTTCGGCCAACTCGGGGCTGAACCCGACGCTTTGGAGCGCTTTGACCGCCTGCGCCAGTCGCCAGAATTCTGCCAGCCGTTGGCGCTGGCCGAAGTCAGCGCGGAGGCGTTTTCGGCCGTCATCCTGCCCGGTGGCCACGCCAAAGGCATGCGCCAATACTTGGAGAGCGAAGCGCTGCGGCGCTTGGTGTTGGCGTTTTGGCAGGCGAACAAGCTGGTGGCGGCGATTTGCCACGGCGTGGTGGTGTTGGCGCGCACCATCGACAACCGCACTGGTCGCTCGGTTTTGGCAGACCGGCAGTGCACCGCGCTGACAAAATCCCTAGAATTCAGTGGTTGGGCGGCTACGGCCTGGCGGCTGGGCGACTACTACCGCACCTATCCGGAGTGGGTTCAGGCCGAAGTGACCCGCAATCTAGCATCGCCAAAGCAGTTCTTGACGGGGCGTGCCCCGTGGGTCCCATTTGCGGTGCGCGACGGCAATTTGATCACCGCCCGCTGGCCGCGCGACGCCGAACTGTTTGCCGCTGAAATTGTCCATTGTCTGGCGCAATTGGAAGTCAAGAAGTAGGCGCTGCGGTTAGATCTGCGAAATTCCAGTGAACTAGCGCCAGCGGCGTTGGTGCAGTGGGCGCGGATGGCCAACTGAGGCAATGCGGACGATTTTTTGGCTTGACCCCCGCGGATCCGCATCCTTACACTGCGCCGCCCGATCTGGGCGTGAGGCGCGGCATGTCTGCAAAACTACTTCGGTTGGCTACCTTACTTTTGGCAATCGTGGCGCAAAGCACCGCGACCGAAGCGAGCGCAGCTCCGGCGTCGGCATTTGCCCACGTGCGCCGCGCAGCGCAGACCCGCGTTGCGGCGCTGCGCAGTCAACACCGCGACTTAGATGCGACTTGGACGGAGACGCTGGCCGGTCCAGCGCTGTTGACTGGTTTTGCGCCCACAGCTAGCGCAGCAACAGCGCAAGCCACGGCGCTGGCTTTCGCCAAAGTCACGCGGATTTATGGGGAATTGACCCCGAAGGCCTGACCGTTCAGCGGGTGGTCCGCAGCAAGGCGGCAATTGCCGTCCATTTGGTCTACAGCTGCACAGTTGGCCAGCGGCGCGCTCCGGTCCTAGACCGCAGCTTGACGGTTACGCTCGACAGTCAGCGGGCGATTCGTGCAGTAACCAGCGATATGCTGCCGATCGAGCCGCTCGCCGCCCCGCTAGTTTCAGTGGTGCCGGCTCAAATTGCCGTTGCTCGCGCGCTTGGCCTGTGTGGGCACGGCGACGACGTCCCCGGTTACGTGCAGTTTTGGCTCAACGCGCCAACGGACGCCAAAGCGGTGCAGATCCGCTGGAAAGCAGAGGCAGCTGCCGGTATCGGTGGTTTTGGCGGTGGCGCGCCGCCCGAAGTTTCACTCGCGTTGCGCAAAGGGCAGCCCGCTCAGCTTAGCCTGATGGACGGCGGGGCGGTGGTGGCCGACGCCAAGGTCAAAGGCACCAGCGACGGCAAAGGGGCGATGGTCGCGACGCTGACCGGCAACTGCCTGCATCCAAACGGCAAACTCTACATGATGTTGCTGAATAAGGGCGGCAAGGGCGCGATTACGCAGTTGAGTTCCAACGTGCTGGCCGCCACCGAGGGTGAAATCGGAGTGCAGACTTGCACAAAAGGTCCGTAAAACTAGCCGACTCCCCAGCACTATTCGCCTTGGGCGACCACGTCGACTAGCGGCACAATCGCCACCGCGAGCGTCGTCCCGGCCACCTCAGCGCTGGCCAGGTCCGCAGCGATGCCACGTTCACAACCAGTCGCCCGCGAGGCCGCAACAAAATCGGGCAGCAACGGCTCAAGCTGCGCCCATTGCTGAGCATCGGCACACACATACAAGCCGCTGAGCGGCCGTCCGCCGCCGATTTTGGCAGCGGTGCGACAACTGCGCACGGCGGCGATTAGCGCCAGCAGCAATTCACCCTGAGTCAGCGCCTCGGCTGAAAACTCTCCTGCAAACACTGTCACTTGCCCGCTGTGTTCGTCCTGCGGCCACGCGGCGCTGTGCACCGATTGCGGGGCGTCGGGGCCGAGCAGGTTCTTGAGCGCCAACTGGTACAACTCCTCGGTAAGAAATGGCAAAATCGGCGCAAACAGCCGCAACAGCAAAAACGAACCGTGCAGCAGTGTGTGCCGGGCAGCCTCGACTTCGCCACCAGCGAACGGGGTGCCTTCGCGAAAGCGATCCTTGACGATTTCCAAGTAGTTATCGCACCAATCGTTCCAAAAAAAGCCTTCGGCGGCGCGGACGGCACGGTTGTATTCACAGCCCTCAAAGGCCTCGGTCGCCGCTTGCACGGTTTGCACCGCGCGCGATCGAATCCAGCGATCGGCGGCAGTCGGCGTTTGCGCCACTTGGCCCGGCTGCCAATTGGACAGGTACAACAGGGCAAAACGGGTAGAATTCCACAACTTGGTCAGCAAGCGCTTGCCACCTTTGACGTCGTCTTCCAAGTAGCGCAGGTCCTGACCCAAGGTCGCGCCGGCAGCCCAATACCGCAATGAATCCGCGCCATACTTGGCGATCACCTCGCCCGGCTCGACGAAGTTGCCCAGCCGCTTGCTCATCTTCTTGCCGTGCCGATCAAGGCCCCAGCCCGAGATCATGACCGTTTGCCACGGCAGCGACTGGGTGTGCAGATGGGATTTGGCCACGGTATAGAACAGCCATGTTCGAATAATTTCATGGGCTTGAACGCGAATGCCCGCAGGGTAGATGGCCGACCGCGCTTGTTCCGCCAAGGGCAACGACGGGTCCGGCTGGTCCTGCCACATCGCCCAGTTGGCGTTGATGAGCGGGGTCAGGCTCGACGTCATCCAAGTGTCCATCACGTCCGGCTCAGGACGTAAGTCGGCACAGCCACAAGCACTGCACGGCCTTGGGCAGGAAGTCATCAGTGGATCGATGGGCAATTCATCAAGCTGGGCAAAGTTGGGCGCCTCACACGCTGTGCAAAACCACAGCGGAAAGGGCACACCGTAGAAGCGCTGGCGCGAAATGTTCCAATCCCAGCGCAGGTTGACCACCCACTGCTCGTAGCGCTCGCGCATCGCAGGCGGATTCCACACCAAATCGCGGCCACGTTGCAGCAATTGGTCCTTCAGATCGAGTAGGCGAATGAACCACTGCGGCGCAACCTGAATTTCAACGGGGGTACTGCAGCGCTCGTGCAGGCTCGCCCGCGACACGTTGTCCTTGATGTGCTCCAAGTAGTTGTGATCGCGCAGCAGTTGCAAGGCTGCGGCCCGCGCCTCGTTGTAGACACTGGAGTTTTTGGCGGCGACGTAGACGCGTTTGCCGTCCAAATCGGGCAAATGTGGTGTAATCATCCGCCCTTGAGCGTCAATAATCAGCACGGTGTCAAGCTTGTGTTTGCGCCACTTGGCGATGTCCTCGGGGTCGCCAAAAGTGCAGACCATCATCAGGCCGGTGCCAAACTCCGGATCGACCGACTCGTCAAAAATCAGTGGTATGGTGCGGTAGTCGCCACGGGTCACGTCGCCGGTACTGGCCACAGTGCCGTCATCGCTGGCAATTTCCGATTTTGCAAACCTCAGATCGGTCAGCGGCACCTGAAAACGCACTTGGGCTAAGGTCTTGAATCTTTTATCGTCAGGATGACAGGCCAGCGCCACGCAAGCGGGCACCAGTTCCGGCCTAGTGGTTTCGATGAGGCCGCTCGTCGGCCCGCCGACCACCAGCGCAGCGGGGTCGACGTCAAAGCGCACCGCGTGCATCGGCCGATTTTGCTCGTCGCCTGATTCGACGTCGGCCTGCGCCAACGCGGTACTGCACAGGGGGCACCACAAAATCGGGTCGACGCGGCGCTCCAAGCGACCCTTGTTCACCAAGTCCAAAAAGCTGTGCTGGGCGTGGCGCACCGCCCGCGGCGCAATGGTCGAGTAGGTCATCCGCCAGTCGATCGACAACCCCAAGCTGCGCCACAGCGTTTCGTAGACGGCGGCGCCGTCGCGGGTCTCCTTTAGGCATAAATCTATGAATTCCTTACGAGAAATCTTGCCCTTGTTGATCTTGTATTTCTGTTCGACGTAGCGTTCGGTGGGCAGCCCGTTGTCGTCGAAACCCATCGGATAAAAGATCTCGTAGCCGCGCATGCGCTTGAAACGCACCACGAATTCGGCCTGCGAGTACGACATGGCGTGGCCAGTGTGCAAATGCGCAGCGCTGACGTACGGCGGCGGGGTGTCGATGGCGAAGGTGCGACCGGCGCGGGCGGCGGCGCTGTCGGGCCGGTAGTGGTGCAGGCCGCTGGCCTCCCACGCCTGCACCCAGCGCGGCTCGACTTCGCGGTGATCGTAGTTTTTAGGTAGTATTTCTGCTAGGTTAATCGAAGTGTCGGTCATGTTTCGGCGCGCGCAGCCGCTCAGGTGGGGCTGCAAAACGGCGCGGAACGTAGCACGCACAAGCATGGCCCGGCCACTTGTCGCCGCAATTAGCGCCTGTGCCAGAATTGCTCGGTCGAGCCGTGAGAGGAACGGAGCGGGCAGGCGGCTTGAAAAGCCGCGAGTTAGCGACCCACCAAACAGGCAATGGGCCGAGGTGCAAAATCGACTTGATTTTGCACGGGCCCTTACGCCACGCGTTTGGCCGGCAACGCCCACGGCGTCATGGTCGGCGACGGCGGCAGGCTCTCCAAATGGCTGACGTCGTTGAGCTGCAACAGCCGAAAACCACCTTTCGCCATATTGACCGTAGTCAAGCTCGCGACATCAATTGCAAATGTGCGAAAATGGTGCGGCTTGAGTCCAAACACCCGCGTCAGCATGCCGCCAATCGCAAACATGTGGCAGACCACGATGACGTGGCCGTCGGGGTGGCGATCATACAGTTCTTCCAGTACCTTCCAGCCGCGAGCCGCACACTCGGCTATCGTTTCGCCACCGGCAAAACGGGTAGTTCCGGGCCGCTTTTGCCAGCGATCGCGAAAAGTCCCCGGCCCCGACGGTAGGTCGGCAAAGGACAGGCCTTCGAGCTTGCCTAGGTTGCATTCCATCAAGCGCGCATCGGCCAGCGGCTGCCGACCAATGCGGTCGGCAATGGCCTGCGCCGTCGCGCTACAGCGTTGCAGAGGACTGGTCCAGATGGCGTCAAACGGCCGGTCGGCTAAGCGCTCGGCGACCGCTTTGGCCTGTTGGTGCCCCAATTCCGACAGCGGCACGTCGGTGCGCGCCAGCAGGCGCGGGGTGCCCGTCCACAAGTTGGCGCCGTGGCGCACGAATGTGACTCTCAAACTGAACCCCAAGCCGCAACAGTACGGCGACCGCAGCGTACCATTGCGCTACCGACGGGCAAGTTTGCGCCCACAGGACTGTGCCTCCAGCACAATGCGCATTGCAAAGGCCTGCGAAAATGGGGACCATGCGGCGCCCGCGATGGGCAACTGAAGGGCAGATGGCCGGCACAGCAGGGTGGGCACGAATTGCAGGGCTGATCGCGGTCGCGCTTTGTGGTTGTGCCGACCCAACCGCGGCGGTGGTGCCTGACGCTGCCGTCAGCACCGATGCACCGACCGAAGTTGCCGACGCGCTGCGCCAACCACCCGATATCGCAGCGGAAGTGGCGGCCGATGCCCCTGACGACGAATGGGTGGTGCCGGTGGACGCCAGCGCCGATGCCAGGCCGGTAGTTGCGATCAAGGGCCGCGGCGACTGCCCAGGCGGCGAAACCTGTCCGTGCGAGCAAGATAGCGACTGCGACGACGGTGACCCGTGCACGTGGGGCATGACCTGCCAGGACGCCATCTGCGGCCCGGCGACGGCGGTCAATTGCGACGACGCCAACGTGTGCACAACCGACTGGTGCAGCCTTGCTGGCGATTGCAGCCACAGTGCGCAGGACCACTGGTGCGAAGATGGCAATCCGTGCACCCTGGGCGACACCTGTGGCAACAGCGCCTGCCAAAACGGCAAGCCGGCGACCTGCGACGATGGCAATGGCTGCACCGCCGACAGTTGCGTGGTCGGCCAAGGCTGCCAATTTGCGGCCAGCACGGCCAAGTGCTCAGACGCAAACGACTGTGTTGAAGCTTCGTATTGCCTGTTGGGCCAATGCGTGCAGGGCAAAGGCAAGCCGTGCACCGACGGCAAGAGCTGCACCTACGACGGCTGTGACCCTAAGGTCGGCTGTGAATTTCTGCCCTTGCCAGCGCCGATTACCAGTTGCGATGGCGCGCAGGCCCAAGGTTGGTGCTTTGGGGCGCTCAAAGCTGACAGCAACTGGGCTCAGGCCCGCAAGAACTGCCAGAAATGGGGGGGTGAATTGGCCGGTTTGCGCAACGCCGACGACAACGCGCTGGGTCGCAAGGTGGCGGACGCGGCCTGCGGCAAAGCGTCGGCGTGGATTGGCCTGAACGATCGCGCGCAAGAGGGCAAATTCGTGTGGGCCAACGGCCTAGGCAGCGCCTTTGGCAACTGGAATGGCGGCGAGCCCAACGACTATGGCAACGAGGACGCGGTCGAGATGGTGCCCGACGGCGGCTGGAACGACCTGCCCGAAGGTGCCAAGCTCAGCTGCGCGGTGTGCGTGCGCCCGCTGCAAAGTCTGTGCGACGACGGCAATCTGTGTACGGCGCAAAACACATGCGCCAACGGCAGTTGCCAGTTCGCAGCCGCGCCCACCCCTACCGTCAGCTGCGACGACGCCAACCCGTGCACGCTGGACGGTTGCGCGGTCAATTTAGGCTGCGGGCATACGGCGGTCCAAGAGGGCGGCGCCTGTGGCGGCACTGGCGTGTGCGGCAGCGGCTATTGTCAATGGACCAAGCCAGTCGATCTGAGTACAATTGCCACAAGTTGCACCGCGATCACGGACAAAGGCGTCCACTTGCTCGACCCCGATGGCGCGCTGGGTCCAAACGCGCCGTTTGCCGCCTATTGCGAAAACGGCTGGACGTTGGTGCTCAAGGTCGACGGCAGTAAGGCCGACGGCGCTTATGCCAGTCCGCTGTGGACCGAGGCGACCCCGACGGCCGGCGCGAGTGTTTTCCCTGACAATTCTACCGCACGATTAGGCGGCTACAGCACAATTGCCGTCAAAAATGTGCGGGTGGCGATGGTGGTCAGCGGCACGGTTCGCGCTATCGAGTTTGCGGTTCAGGCCGCCAGTTTGCGCGCGCTGCTCACTGCCGCGACAACCAAGACCCAATTGCCGGTGTTGGTGTGGGAGAGCCTGCTGCCCACTGGCTCACTGCAAGCGCATTGCCTGCTGCAGGGTTTCAACACCGCCGCAGCCAACGGCGTCAAAGCGCGAATCGGCATCTTTGGCAACAACGAAAAGGACTGCGGCAGCGTCGATTCATGGATTGGCGTCGGGGCCACGGCCACGATCTGTGGCGCCACTGAGGTGCCAACCGTGGGCAACTTGGCCTGCTGGGGCCCCGATTGGGGCGATGCCAAGACCGCGGCGCTGGCGTGGGTTTTCGTGCGCTAACGGCCTAGGAGCCTGTCGGAAATCAATCGGTTATTAAATGTCTATCAGGTTATACACAATGAATCTATTACGATCCGGCAGGCTCCTAGCCAGTCAACTATTCTCAACTGTCCGAGAACTGCCCGAGAACTGCCCGAAGTGAATCCGTGCAGTTTCGGACAGTTGCCGCCGTCTAGCCAGACGGCGCTAGGAGCGAGTCGGAATACTCCGACACGCTCCTAGGTTGCGGCTGGGCGACGGCCTGGTCACACCCAAATTCACCACCGCAATTCCCCGCGACCCCCGATTTGGGATGCCAGTGCCCTGTCGCTCGCTGTCGCTCGCTATCGCTCGACAAGGAGCTAGGGGCTTGCCGACTGAGGCGCACTTGCGTAGGCCAATGAGACAGTCCTGCGAACTGTCTAGAAGGAAAGCGCCGCAGCGACACACAGATGCGCCCAAAGCGGGGGATCGCAGCATGGCGGCAGGCTGGACTCTTTTTGTGCTTCTGTTACGGTTGCGGCCCGCCTGAAGTCGGCGCGGCACCCAGTCTTCCCACATCCGACTGTCGTTGCGGTTTCGCTGGCTCAAGCCCGCCAACCAGCTGAAACTTCAAGACTTTATCGCAACCCAAGGACACCCCATGGCCGAAGACCCGCAACTCCGTTCCGCCCGTCAGGCTTCGCAAAACCTGCCCGCCGTCGTCAAGGGCATGGGCGAAATGCTGCTGCGCGAGAAAATGGTGTCGGTCGAGCAGCTGAAAAACGCCGCTGCCGAGGCCGCCAAGACCGGTCGCCACCTCGGGTCGGCGCTACAAGCGCTGGGCTACGTCGACAAGGCCCACTTGGTCGACTTTTTGTCGCGCCAGTTTCAGGTGCCGTCGATCGACTTGAGCGCGGTGGACATTTCGGGCGACGTGACCAAACTGGTGCCGCGCGAATTGTGTGAACGTCATCAGTTGTTGCCGATCGCGATCCACGGCTCGACGTTGGTCATCGCCATTGCCGATCCGGGCAATTACCACGCGCTGGACGATCTCAAGTTCAAGACCGGCTTGAACGTCGAAATGGTGGTGGCGCCTGAGGAGGACATCGCCAAGGTCCGTCAAAAGCTCTACGGCACGGTCGATCAGCTCCAAATCTTTGAAGAAATTGACCAAACCCTCGAAGTCATGACCGAGGAAAGCGACGTCGACGCCAACGAGTTGCGCTCAGCGTCCGAAGAAGCGCCGGTGGTGCGCTTGGTCAACTTGATCCTGATCGATGCGATCAAGCGGCGGGCGTCGGACATTCACATCGAGTCGTACGAGCGCAGTTTTCGGGTCCGCTATCGGGTGGACGGCGTGTTGCACGAAATCATGCGGCCGCCGCTCAAGCTGCGCAACGCCATCGTGTCGCGTATAAAGATTATGTCCCAGCTCGATATCGCCGAACGGCGTTTGCCGCAAGACGGTCGAATTAAGCTCAAGTTGGCCGACGGCAAGGAATGCGACTTTCGGGTGTCGGTGCTGCCGTGTCTGTTTGGCGAAAAAGTCGTCATGCGGTTGTTGGACAAGGCGAACCTGCAGACCGACATGACCAAGCTCGGGTTTGATGCCGACGAGTTGCTCAAGTTCAAACACGCCATTCACCAACCATTTGGCATGGTTGTGGTGACGGGGCCGACGGGTTCGGGCAAGACCACGACGCTGTATTCGGCGCTGACGGAACTCAACAAAGTCACTGAAAACGTCAGTACGGCTGAGGATCCGGTCGAGTTCAATCTGGAAGGCATCAATCAGGTGCAAATGAACGACGCCATCGGCCTGAACTTTGCGGCGGTGTTGCGCTCGTTCTTGCGGCAGGATCCGGACGTGCTCATGGTCGGCGAGATCCGCGACTTTGAAACGGCTGAAATCGCGATCAAGGCCGCGCTCACCGGCCACATGGTGCTGTCGACGCTGCACACCAACGATGCGCCGTCGACCATCAACCGGCTGCTGAACATGGGTGTGGAACCGTTCATGGTCACGGCGGCGCTGAATCTGATTGCCGCCCAGCGCCTGGTGCGCCGCGTATGTGGCGAGTGCAAAGAACCGACGCAAATCGAGCGCGAGCTGTGCATGGAAGCTGGAATGAGCGAAGCGGACTACGACAGCGCCAAGTTCATGAAAGGCAAGGGTTGCAAGACCTGCGGCGACTCGGGGTACAAGGGCCGCGTGGCCATTTACGAGATCATGCCGATCTCGGATGGCTTGCGCGACGCGGTGTTGCAGGGCAGCTCGGCCGGTGAGCTCAAGAAAGTGGCAGTCCAAGATGGCCTTCAGACTTTGCGCATGTCGGCGCTGAAGAAACTGGCGCAAGGCGCGACGACGATGGAAGAAGTGCAGCGCGTGACTCGGTCGGACTAAGGACCAGCCGGGGCACTCCAGCTCGCCCCCAAACTTGGCGCCGATTGACTTGATCGGGCCGGAATGGACTCGATCGGGCCGGAATGGACTCGATCGGGCCGGAATGGACTCGATCGGGCCGGAATGGACTCGATGGCCGGTGCTCAGCGCCTTAAGCCAGCGCGTTTTCGTAGACCTGTCGCGTTTTTTGGCGGCGCACGACTTGAGCCTGTTACACTGTTACACTGGCATCGTGGGGCGGCTTAGGCCACCGAGCGGAGGATTGCAATGGCCCAATGGCAATACGAAGGCACCACCATTGAAGGCGATTTTCGCCGTGGTGAGGTCGATGGCGATACCAAGGGCGCCGCGACCCTGAAATTGCGCCAAATGGGCGTCTCGATCCTCAAGATCAAGAAAAAGCAGAAGGAATTCGAGATCGTCATCCCGGGTTTTACCGACACGGTGCCGATCAAGAGCATGGTCATTTTCACCCGCCAGATGGCGACGATGATCGATGCCGGTCTACCACTGGTGCAAGCGCTCGATTTGATTGGCAACTCTGAGCCCAATCCGACGCTGAAAAAGACCATTTTGGGCGTCAAGTCGAGCGTGGAATCGGGCTCGTCGTTTTCGGACGCCCTGAAGAAATACCCAAGAGTTTTCGAGGAATTGTACGTCAACTTGGTCCAAGCCGGCGAGATGGGCGGCATTTTGGACACCATTATGAACCGGCTGGCCGAGTACATCGAAAAAGCCGCGGCAATGAAGGCCAAAGTCAAAGGCGCCATGAAGTACCCAGTGACGGTTCTGGTGGTCGCCATGAGCATCACGGCGGGTCTGCTGTGGAAAGTGGTGCCCAGTTTTGCGGCGACCTTTCGGTCGATGGGCCGCGCCGAACTGCCGGCCATTACGGAGTTCGTCGTCGGCATTTCCGATGGTTTTACCGCCAAGGCGCCGTTTTTGATGGCCGGGATGGTCGGGATGGTCGCGCTGTACAAAGTGGCGATGAAGACGCGGCAAGGCCCGTATTTTCGCGATTGGATGCTGTACCACGGTCCGGTGGTCGGCGAGGTGGTGCGCAAGTCGTCGGTGGCCAAATTTACCCGTACGTTGGGCACATTGGTGTCCGCCGGTGTGCCGATCATTGAAGCGTTGCAAATCGTGGGCAAAACGTCCGGCAATCTGGTGGTCGAGCGCGCCATTGACTACACGCGGGCCAAGATTTTGGAAGGTCGCAATGTCACTGCGCCGTTGATGGAGACCCATGTGTTTCCGGTGATGGTGGTGCAAATGATCGCAGTGGGTGAAGCCACCGGCGCCATGGACGTGATGTTGGGTAAGATCGCCGACTTTTACGACGCCGAAGTCGATGAGGCCATCGACGGCATGACCGCAATGATGGAACCGATTATCATGGTGGTCCTAGGTGGCGTCATCGGCACCGTGATGATGGCCATGTACATGCCGATCTTCACCATGGGCGAGACGATCAAGTAGGCCCGTCCGCGCCATTTCCTCAAGCATAACCACAGCTAAAGCGTGCGACGCCGCAGGTCGAGGTGTCAGCCACCATGAATGATGCCCGGCCAAATCCACCGCCTTGGTGGGTCACTGGGGCGTTTGACGTCGAAACCCACGCGCCGCAGCCGGCCGAGGATTCGGCGGTTGAGCGCATCAAGTGGACTACGCTAGCGCGAGTGGCCCTGATCACGGCGGTGCTGCTGTTTGGCGTCGCGTTGGATTTGGGCATTGGGCCCCATCGCGCCGCCCAAGTGCCTGAAACACTTTTGTACCAATGGGCGGCGGCGGCCTATGTTCTGTCGTTTCTAGCCTTGCTGGCCGCCCACCTGTTTCGGACCAATAGTGCGGTGGTCCCTAAGATTGCCTACGCCTCAGTGGCGATTGACGCCCTGATTGCGCTGGCGTTGGTCTACATGACCGATGGCCTGCAGAGTGTGTTTCAGTTTGCGATGCCGCTGGCGGTACTCAATTCCTCGGTGGTCTTGGCGCGCAGTGGCGCAGTCACCGCGGCGACTCTGGTTACAGTAGGCATTGTCGCCATGGGCTGCCAAGAGATGGGCTATTTTGATCTGCCGCCGTGGCGGGTGGCCTTTCTGTCAGCCCTGCCTCCGCGCACGCCGCTGACCGGCTTTGAAGCGTTGACGGATTTGCTGGTGCAGGGCGCAGCCGCCTATGCCACCGCCTTCTTGTCGTCGCATTTGGTCGTGGAACTGGACAATGCTCGGCGGCGAACTCTGCAACAACGCCGCGAATTGGCGACGTTGCGCGTGCGCTACGATGACGTGGTCTCGAGCCTGCCCGATGGCCTGCTGACCTTGGGTCCTTCAGGGACAGTCACTTCGGCCAACCCGGCAGCGCTGGCTATCTTGTGCGCGACCCTGACGGAGGTGGTCGGCAGGGGTTTGATGCAAGTGCTGCCCGAACTCGCCGATGCCCTGCTCGACCCGCCTGGCGAATGGGAAATCACGCGCTCGCAGGCCAGTTTTGTCGGCGACCCGCAGCAGACCCAGGAAGTGCAGCGCACCCGAACCGACGGCACTGCGCAGGTTTTGGCCTGCCGAGTGGCGGCCTTGCGCGATCAGGGCGGCCAATGGGGCCGAGTCGTGGTTTTTCGCGATCTGACAGAGGTCCGCCAGCGCGAGGCGGCCCACCAGTCGCGAGAACGGCTGGCTGTGATCGGCAGTATGGCGGCGGCGGTGGCGCACGAGATCCGCAATCCGCTGGCTTCGATTTTTGGCGCAGTGCAGCTGCTGGAGTCGATGGACGGGGTTGGTGCGTCCGATCGCAAGCTCATGCAGATCGTGCAGCGCGAGACATCGCAGCTGAACATCTGGATTGGTGAGTTCTTGGACTTTGCGCGACCGCGCCCACTGCAGAGCGGGTCGTGCGATCTATATGAAATTATAAATGAAACCATGCAGGCGTGTCGCAACGATCCACGCGTCGTTTCGGCGGGAACTGAGATTGCATGGCAGCAAGCAGGCGCCGAATTGGAGCGCGAGGAGTTTGGGCAGCCGTCCGCCCCGCTGGTGGCAGACGCGGTGCTTCTGCGGCAAAGTGTATGGAATCTTTTGCTTAATTCCTGCCAAGCCGTCCTGGAAGGAGATCAGCGCAAGATCGAAGTGGGGGTGCGGCGCGACGGTGAAATGTGGCTGATGTGGGTGGAAGACTCAGGGCCCGGGATTGACGACGTGCAATTGGGCCGAGTGTTTGAGCCATTCTTTACCACCAAAGGCGAAGGCACGGGGATGGGGCTGGCGCTGGTCGAACGCAACGTGCAAGCCCACCGCGGGACAGTGCAGGCGATGCACAGCAGCAGTTTGGGTGGTGCGCGGTTTGAAGTGCGCCTGCCGGTGCGGCCGTTGTCCGATGGGTTTGGCGACTCCGGTCGCCGCGCGAGTCGCAGCCAAATGGCTGCGCCGCCCAAGATGACGCCGTCGGTTTGAGGGTTAAATATGCTGCTCAGCCACCGATGGCCGACATCGATTCCAGCGTCGGCTGGGCCTGGTCAAACCGGTGGCCGTCGACTTTGCCGAGCAAGGCAGCCGCGATCGCGTTGCGCACTACCGTGCCACTCTGGCCGCCGCGCAGCAGGTCGCGCAAACTGAGCGACCCCGCAGTCGACAAGCATTCGCGCAGGGTCCCCGTCGGCGACAATCGCACGCGGTTACACAGTTGGCAGAACTTTTCGCTGACGGCCGCGATCAAGCCCAAACGCAGCGTGCGCGCCGGATTATCGCGCCGGACCGCGGTCCAGTAGCGTGCCGGACCACCGCCCGGCAGACCATGGTCGTCTTGGGCGGTCAACTGCCACGCTGTGGCCAATTGTTCGCGGACTTGAGCGATCGGCAAAAAGGTCTCCGGCCCCCAAAAGTTGTCGACGCCGATCGGCATGTACTCGATAAAACGCAAGATGTAGCCCCGATCACTGGCAAAGTCGGCCAGGGCCACCAGTTCGTCGTCGTTGAGCCCGCGCAACACCACCGCGTTGAGTTTGGTGTGGGTAAAACCGGCAGCGTCGGCCGCCTGCAGCCCGCGCAGCACTGCGGCCAGCGATCCCTGACGCGTCACGATGGCAAACCGCTGGGCGTCCAAGGTGTCGATCGAGACGTTCAATCGCTGCAATCCGGCTTGGCGCAACGGCTTGGCCAAGTCTGCCAGCAGGTGACCGTTGGTGGTCATCGACAGGTCTTGCACGCCGGGAATCGCCGCGATTTGGCCGACCAGCCGGACAATGTCGCGTCGAACCAGCGGCTCTCCGCCGGTAATGCGCACTTTGCGGATCCCCAAATCGACAAACAGCCGCACCAGCGTGGTAATTTCGTCAAAGTTGAGCAAGTCCAAGCGCGGAACCACACTGGCGCCCTCGGCCGGCATGCAATAGGAACAGCGGTAGTTGCAGCGGTCGGTTACGCTCACGCGCAAATACTCGACACGCCGAGCTTGTAAATCGACTAGCGAAAACGGGTTGGGCGGCACGGTGGTGCGGGCGCTGCCTGCCAACCGCAGCTGCGAAAGTGCCAATTGCGCCGGTGGTTGCGAACCGACAACGGGCGCAGAACACGCCGACTGAATGGTCACGCGACCTCCACTGTTTTGCCCACGCTGGCCGTAGCCCGCAGCAGGGTGAGCTCTGTGATCACATTGGCGGCGCACAGCTCTTCGTGGTAGCGAGCGATCACTTGCGGCTGACCGGCGGCGACCTTGGCCAAAAGGGCAACTCGGGCCAGATGGTCCAATTTTCCGCCACTGTGTTTGTGCACGACGCGCTCAACGCGCTCGACTGCATTGGCGGCAACGGCGTGCAAAGTGACTTCAAACATGGTTGCTTCCTAGGCCGAAATGCGGCAGGCGGCGCCAGATCGACTGCGCTGCCAACAACCTGAAATCCGCTCATTTTGAGCCCTAACTGCCGATAGAGCGGACCATCAAGTGCGGCAGGAGCGGGCGATTTCAACATTCGCCCCTGACAAGATGGCCCTTGTCGACGCTAGCGTCAACCGCTTTGGACCGGCTACACTGTCGCGTCATTGTGGACTGGCGAACTGCGATCAACGCCCACATGACCTGCATTTTAGGACCTGTCCTTGAGTAATTCGATTGACTTACGCAATACGAAAGCGGCGAGTCGGCCTTTCAGGACGCGAGCTTAGCGACCCACAAAGCAAGCAAACGGAACCAGTCACACAATGACTTATTCTTGGGACAGTTCCTATGTGAAAAGGCTGAGGCAATTGCGATGAAACACTTGTACCCCCTAGTATTGCTGGCCACGGGCACCATTTTGATTGCCGGCTGTGGTGAGGTCAAAATCGATGATACTGTGGGTGTCAGTGAAGACGCCGACGGCAGCGCCGACACGACCGTCGCCGGGGATAACGGCTCCGGCGATCAAGGCCAGGCGGACGGCGCAGTGGACACTGCCGCAGCGGATGTCCCAGCCGAGTGCGAAACAGACTTCGACTGCGTGTTGTCGTCTACGGTCAAGGGCAAAAATCCTTGTTCGCCGCCGGTTTGTGACGCTGGCAAGTGTATAACAAAGAAGAAACCGGCCAATGCGCCGTGCATCGACTCGTCGTTGGCGCCGCTAGAATGTGAACGCATGGCGTGCAACGACAATGGTATCTGCTCAATTTTCAATAAGAAAGACGGCGCGGGCTGTGGTTCAGGCGCCTGCGGCCACAAGTGTGAAGTTGGACTGTGCGTCGGCGCTTCTGCCACGGACTACGACGACAACAACGCGTGCACCAAAGACTACTGCAATCAAGGGGATGCGGTGATTTATGAACCGATCACCGACTTGACTGCGTTTTGCGACGACGGTGATGCCTGTCTGGCCAATGACACCTGCGTGCAAGGCGTGTGCAAGGGCCTGCCGGTCCAATGTTCGGACGGCATTGAGTGCACCACCGACACCTGCGACCCCAAGGTCGGCTGTGTCGCCCAAGCCAAAGACACCAACTGCGACGACGGTGACGCCTGTACCGCGCAAAAGTGTGATAAAACAAGTGGTTGTAAAGTGGACAGCTTTGTCACCGGTGGCAAATGCAACGACAGCAACGCCTGCAGCAGTGACGACAAATGCAGCAACAAGGGTGTGTGCGGCGGCACTGCGACCTGCTCGTGCAAGGTCGACACCGACTGCAAGCAAGACAACTTGTGCTTGGGCGCGCCGACTTGCTCGGCTGGCGTGTGCGTCTCGGACCCCACCAAAGCGGTGGTCTGCGACGGCAACACCGGCTCGTCGTGTTTGCTCAACCTGTGTGACGCCAAGACGGGCGCCTGTGGGGTCGTGCCAGTCGACGACGGCAAAGGCTGCGACGACACCAACGCATGCTCGAGCATCTCGACCTGCGAAGCCGGCAAGTGCGAAGGCCTTTTTGACATCAAGTGCGACGACAAGAATGGGTGTACCGACGACGTCTGCAATGCCCAGGCCGGTTGCACCTACGTGCCCAACGACGGGGCGTGCACGGACGCCAGCGCCTGCACCACCGGCGACCAGTGCAGCAAGGGCGCCTGCGGCGGTGCCGCCAAGAATTGCGACGACAGCGTGGCCTGCACGACCGACGCCTGCGACGCCAAGACTGGCGCGTGCACCAACACTAGCAACAGCGGCAAGTGCGACGATGGCAACCCGTGCAGCGCGGATACCTGTGACACTACGGCTGGTTGCAAGTTTGCTGCCAACGACGCCGCGGTGTGCGAAGACGGCGATCCGTGCACCCAAAACAAGTGCGCGGCCGGCAAATGCACGGCGACCACCGTGTGCCAATGCAAGGACGATAGCGGCTGCAACGACAGCAATGCGTGCACCGTCGATACCTGCAGCGCCAGCACGTGCACCAATGCAACCGCGCCGCAAGACGGCAAACCCTGCGATACCGGCGACAAGTGCCAGGTGGCGGGCAGCGGCGTGTGCGGCGCCGGAGCGTGCAAGACCTCCAACAAGCTGATTGCGTGCACTGCACCTGGGGTCTGTCAGGCTTCGGCATGCAACCAGGCGACGGGAAAGTGTGAAACCAGCAACAAGCCCGATGGCTTATCCTGCGACGCCGACGCCAATGGCTGCACCCAAGCCGACAAGTGCGTGGCCGGCAAGTGCACGCCGGGAAATTCGGCCAACTGTGCCGGTTCGGCCTCACCGTGTGCCGATGGCGTGTGCAAGTCGACGGGCCCTGGCACCTTTTCGTGCAACGCGTTGCCCAAAGCAGCCGGCACCGCCTGCGAAGACGACAAGTATTGCACGGCGGCGGACACCTGCGACGCGGCCGGCAAATGCACGGCCGGGGCAACGCTGTCGTGTGCGGCGCAAAACGACGCATGCAATACCGGCACTTGCGACGAAACCAAGAAACAGTGCCTCAAAGTGCCAAAAGCAACGACGGTGGGTTGCGATGACACGCTGTATTGCAGCACCGGGGACCATTGCGACAGCCTCGGCAAGTGCGTGGGCAGTGCCACCATCAATTGCCCCAACGCCAACTGCGCCGTGGGCACCTGCGACGAATTAAACAACAAATGCGCCACCAAGCCTGCAGCGAGCGGCGCGGCGTGCACCGACAGCAGCGTGTGCACCGGCACCGACGCCTGCGATGCGGTAGGACTGTGCAAAGGCGCCAATCCTCTAGTCTGCGACGACAAAAACGCGTGCACCAAAGACAGCTGTGACCCGATCAAGGGCTGCATCTACACGCCAACGGCGGGCAGCGTGTGCGACGACCTCAATGCCTGTACTACGGGCGACAAATGTGATGCCACCGGCAAATGCCAAGCCGGGGCGTTCACCTGCCAGTGCACCGCCGACAGTGGCTGCAACGACGGCAATGTGTGCACCACGGACAAGTGCGTGACCAACAAGTGCCAAAATACCATCACCTCGGGTGCCGGGTGCGACGACAAGAACCCGTGCTCGTTGGCCAGCGCCTGCGACGCTTCTGGGGCCTGCGTGCCCGACGCGACCAAGCCGTACGATTGTGCCGCCAGTGCCGACGCCTGCAACACCGCCAGCTGTTACGACAATGTTGGGGTCGCGGCATGCAAAAAGGTGCCCAAGGTCAATACGACGGCCTGCGATGACGGCCTGTTTTGCACCACCGGCGACCTGTGCAACGGCACCGGCAAGTGCGTGGGCGGAGCGCCTCCCTTGTGTAGCAAACCGGCAGCCTGCACTACCGCCGTGTGTGCCGAAGCCGTGAAGGGCTGCACGACCCAAGCGCAAACCAAGGGCACTGCTTGTGATGACGTCAATCCGTGTACCAGCGGCGATGCCTGCGATGGCGCAGGCAAGTGCGCAGCCGGATCCCTGCTGCCCGATTTCAGCTTGTGTTCGGATGGCAACGCTGGGACCAGCGCCGACTTTTGCTACAAGCAAGTGTGCAAGGGCTTTGCCTATTACCCTGGACCTGTCGGGCCCAGCTCTGCGGTGGCGGCGACCGTCAGCCCAGCGGGTTACTACACGACGTCTCTGGCCGAACCCAAGTTCTCAAGCACCGACGTCGGTGCGTGGGGGCTGTTTGCCCACAGCGGCACCACTGCTTGGACCTTCAAGCAAGTGATGAGCGCCGGTAGTGCCGCCAAGCCCTTGACCGGAATTTCGGACCAAATCATCTCGGGCTATGGCTCGCAGGTGTGGTTCTCGCCGCAAGGTAGCGCTGTCTGGCAATGGTCCTCCAACCCGTTCTTTGCGGCACTGCAGACCGTCTCCCCTGCCTCGACCGACTGGTACGCAGTCGACAGCAAGATCATCGCCTCAACGCTGCATGTCGGCTTGGTCGGATTTTCGGCGATCAATAAAGTTTCGGTGCTGGCGCAGTGCTCTGGCGACGTCAACGGGGCAGCGGCGGTCAAGTGCACGCTCAAGGCCTACGCGCCAGAGCTGCGCATGACGGATTCGCGCATCCGCACGCACACGCTATGCCTGACGTGTCCAGCGACCCCCGTGCACGTGGTGCTTGGGCTGGCGCAGAGCAGCACTGCTGGCCTGTACCAAGCCGTCAACAGCTACGAAGCGCCGTGGAGCAGCACCTATGCGACCAAGCTGGGGCCATCCTATGCGGCATCATCGGTGACCAGCGGCGGGATTTGGCAAGCGAATACGAGTTTTTTGGCCCCGCAAACGGGCAGCACGGCGCGCTGGCTAGTGGGGCCGGCGGGCCTAGTGGCCTACGAAAAAAATGGCACGACTGGGTTGTTTAGCGCGGTCGTCACCAAGGCAGTCCAATCCAACTACCACTTCAAAAGTGTGTTGCACATCGGTAGCTTTACGCTGCTGTTGGGCAGTAAGCCCGATCCGCTCAACGCCAAAAGCCGGTTGCCGTTGTTCTTGGCCCACGACGAAGTGGTCAATACCCAAAGTGGTTTCCCCTACTGGACGGAATTAACACTCGATCCGCCGACTTACAACGCTACGTGCATTGGCAACGCTTTGAGCGGCTCGGACGCAGTGGTTGGCCCCAACGCTATCCTCGGGTTTATCAATGTCTGCAGCTTGGGAGCCAAGGATGGCACCATCAGCACCCGCATAACGACCATGTTTCACCGTAACTTTTGAGCGCTGGCTTCGGAGAACGAGCAGGGCAGACCTTGGACAACGCGTAGGGGCGGCCGGCCAGAATAAGCAACGGCGACCACACCGAACTGGTCCTCTGCGGCCCAACGCGCACGCCTAGGGTCATTCTAGACAGTTCCGCATGCCGCCAAATCGGCACCCACGATACATGAAACTCCTTGACCAGCATGTGGAATGTGGGCCGCAGCTGCGGACCACCGCGGGGTTTGGGGGCGGCGCGCCCCCAAGTTTCTAGTTAGCCGATCAAATAAGATTTGCTCGGCGTCTCAGTGCTTGCTTTGTGGGTCGCGAGCCTGCGGCACTTATTCAGTGGCCTGCGGGTTGGCGTCAGGCCGCTGCGTTCTGTTTGGGAATTCTTTGAGGTTCGGCGTTAATGGGTCGGGTCTCTAGCGGTACAAGCTCGGGCGCACAGGTGACGCTGTCGCCTGAGTACGGCGCTCATGAACTGCCAGACGCTGGCGATGCGGTCCGCCACCCAGTGTATCGATGTGCAGCGCTTCGATCGCCTGCTGGGCGTCCGCCGACAAGTCGCAGTTTTCCGCGCCACAGGTCAGGCGCAGGTGCAGGTGGTCGTCGTGGCCGTCGAGGTGGCGAATCGCGGTGTGTAGCCAATCCGCCTGCGGGCGCGGGTATTGTATGATTTTGGCCAGAGTGTGCGGCGTTTCGCCGGCCCGCAGCGCGGCGTCGTACAAGGCCGGCTGCAAGCTATAGTGAACAAAGGCGTATTGCACGCGACCCGTCGCCAATAGCGCGCGCAAGAACAGCCAAGAGCGGTCGGCGTCCAGCGAATCGGCGGTGGCCACACTCAGGCGGTCCGCGGTGAATGCGCCCCGCAGGTAATAGCCGATATCGGCGTCGAGGCCGCCGCGATGCGACTTGTGCGGCGGCAGGCAGCCACCGCCATCCTTGCTAATATCTCCAATCATTAACTTAGGTTGCAGCGGGCTGTAGGTCTGGACTTGCCGGGCCGCCGACCTGAGCATGTCCACCATCAGCGGCTTGCCAAAGGCATTGAACGGCCGCCGCAAGCGGTAGCAGTCCGGCTCGTCTGGCATCGGCAAGCCACCAGCCAGTACCACCCCGTCGTAGACAGACTTGGCGATCAGCAAGCGCCTACCCGCTTTCAGTTTTTTGACTTTTTCGCCCACATCATTGAGCTCACGCAATCGCGCTTCGGCCACCCCGTAACGCTTGGCAAACTTGCTCACTGTTTCGGCTTTGCGCGCACGGCCATACCGGCGACCACACGGGTCTTTTTCGGGCTTGGAGCGGGTGGCGCGGTGCGCTTTGCATTCCTTGGATTTGCGCGCGGCCTTGTCGGCGCACTTTTCGTCCAGCTTGGCTGCTGCTTCGGCGGAGGCGCGCTCGGTCTCTTCTTTGGCAAATGTATGGCATTTCTTAGTCTTTGCCGCCTTTTTGTCGGCGCATTCCTTCTTGAGCGCCTCGGTCTTTTTGGCCGCCGCTTTCTTTTCTTTGGTGCTCAGGGCCTTGTCCTCGCCGTCGCGATTGGCTTTGACGGCGGCAGGCCTTTCGCCTTTGCCCGTGGTTTCGGCCTTGGCCTTGCCCTTGGTCTCGGCCTTGCCCTTGGTCTCGGCCTTGCCCTTGGTCTCGGCCTTGCCCTTGGTCTCGGCCTTGCCCTTGGTCTCGGCCTTGCCCTTGGTCTTGGCCTTGCTAGTGCCGGTCTCGTCCAAGCTATCTGGAGAAGCGGTTCGAGCAGCGCCGGTCTCGGCTGATTTGCCCTTGCCGGCCTTGCTGGTGCTCGCCTTGCTGGTGCTCGCCTTGCTGGTGCTCGCCTTGCTGGTGCTCGCCTT
>SHZD01000193.1 GCA_009692465.1 Myxococcales bacterium | reverse complement strand
ACTGTCCGAAACTGCACGGATTCACTCCGGGCAGTTCTTGGACAGTTGAGAATATCTGTGAAGCTAGGAGACTGTCGGATCGCAATAGATTCATTGTGTATAACCGCAAAGATATTTCATAACCGATTGATTTCCGACAGGCTCCTAGGAACTGTCCTCAAATAACTCGATCGATCTGGGCAACACAGGAGCGGCGAGTCGGCCTTTCAGGACGCGAGCTTAGCGACCAACAACGCAAGCAAACGGAACCAGTCCCACAATGACTTATTCTGGGACAGTTCCTTAACGCGGTTGATGGCCTCAGAATGGATAACCAGCAGAACGGATCGGCGCAACGGCTAAACGTCCAAGTTCTTCACGTCGAGCGCCCGCGACACAATAAAGTCCCGCCGTGGCTCAACGGCGTCACCCATCAGGACGTTAAAGGTGGCGTCAGCTTCGACAGCGTCCTCGATGCGCACCAACAGAATGGTCCGACGGGTGACATCCATCGTCGTTTCCCACAGTTGGTCAGGGTTCATTTCGCCCAGACCTTTGAAGCGGCCCAGCGTCACGCCCTTGTTGCCAAACTCAAAAATGCGGTCAAGAATCGCTTCAAAATCAGAGGCTTCATGGTCGTGGTTGTCGCGACTGACAGTGAATGGCCCCTCGCCCAGCAAACCCAAAGCCTCGTAGGAACGGGCCTTGAGCAGCTTGTAGTCCGCCCCGCCGAGCAGCCGATCCGTTATATCCGTGGTGCGGGTCACTCCTGCCAGCCGCGTCTTGATTTCCAGCTTGGCGCCGTGGTGTTTGCCGGCGTCGTCGTTGTAGGCGGCCTTGAACCAAAAGCTCGGATGCCCCATCGCCGGGTGATTGAGCGCCAACCACTCGCCGATCAGTTGCTTGGTCTCATCGACATCGCCTGAATCGAGCATTTCAGTGGTCAGGTGCGCCGCCTTGACCAAAGCTGCCACCACCCGTTCGTCGCTGTTGACGCCCACGCGCTTGCTCAAGCGGTGCAAAGTGTTGCGAAATTCAATGATTTTGCGAACCAGCTTTTGCAAGTCATCGCCGGCCACCGGCCCGATCAAGCCGTGAACTGAAACGCCGTCGATGCCGGACTGAATCAGGTACTGGTCGCGTGCCGCATCGTCCAGCAAATACGTCTCTTTCTTGCCGCGCTTAGCCTTGTAAAGCGGCGGTTGGGCGATGAACAAGTAGCCGCGTTCAATCAACTCTGGGTACTGGCGATAGAAAAACGTCAACAAAAGCGTGCGGATGTGCAAGCCGTCGACGTCGGCGTCGGTCATAATGATAATGCGGTGGTAGCGCAGTTTATCGAGATTCTTGTCTTCGCCAATGCCACAGCCCATCGCGGTAATCAGGGTCACGATTTCTTGACTGGCCAGCATGCGGTCGTAGCGCGCACGCTCGACGTTCAAGATCTTGCCGCGCAACGGTAAAATGGCCTGAAAACTGCGCTCGCGGCCGCCCTTTGCCGAGCCACCGGCGGACTCGCCTTCGACCAAGAACAGCTCGCACTTGGTCGGATCGCGCTCTTGGCAATCCGCCAATTTACCTGGCAACGCCGACCCTTCGAGCACACCTTTGCGGCGCACCATATCGCGGGCACGCCGAGCAGCTTCACGGGCACGCGAAGCATCAATGGCTTTGCCAATAATTTTCTTGGCTTCTACCGGATGCTCTTGCAGGTATTCCGACAACTTTTCGGCCACTACGCTCTGCACAATCGGCGTCACCTCCGACGAAACCAGTTTATCCTTGGTTTGACTGGAGAATTTCGGGTCGGCGATCTTGACCGCAATCACCACCGTCAAACCTTCGCGAATATCGTCACCGCTAAGTGGCTCTTTCTGCTTCTTATTCAGCCCTTCTTTTTCGGAATAGTCGTTGACGACGCGCGTCATCGCCATCCGAAAACCAGTCAGGTGAGTGCCACCGTCGCGATTGCGGATATTATTGGTAAAACAAACTGCCTGCTCGGTGTAGCCGTCGTTCCACTGCAGGGCCAGCTCGACTTCAAACGGCCGACCGTCGTCCAGCGTCTTGCGCACGCCGATGTGAATCGGCTTGTCGTGGGTTACTGTTTTGTTTTTATTTAGAAATCTCGCAAATTCGACCAGACCGCCGGGGCTGCGAAACTCGTCTTGGCGGCCTTCGCGCTCGTCTTCGACCCGGATGACCAAGCCACGGTTGAGAAATGCCATTTCGCGAAAACGGTGCGCCAGCGTCTCGTAGGAAAACTCCGTCATGGAGAACACTTCGGTGTCGGGCTTGAAATGGACCAACGTGCCCGTCTTGGTCGACGGTTCGCCTTGAGTCACGCCCTGCCCTTGCGTACCGCCGCGGATGAAATCGGCGTGCCACGTATAGCCTTCGCGATCGATGCGCAGCTTGAGCCATTCGGACAACGCATTGACGACCGACACGCCAACGCCGTGCAAACCGCCTGAAATTTTATAGCTATTTTGGTCAAATTTGCCACCTGCATGCAACTCGGTCAGTGCCACTTCGGCCGCTGAGCGACCATCCTCATGTTTACCAACGGGAATACCGCGGCCATTGTCCTGAACCGACAACGAGCCATCGAGGTGAATCGTGATGTCGATGCGGGTACAAAAGCCGGCCAGTGACTCATCCACCGAGTTGTCGACCACTTCGTACACCATGTGATGCAGACCGGAGCCGTCATCGGTGTCGCCGATGTACATGCCCGGCCGCTTGCGCACGGCTTCCAAGCCCTTGAGCACTTTGATCGAATCGGCGTCGTAGGTCTCGCCTGCTTGCAATTCAGCTTGACCGGCAGCCACTTCGGCATCCAACGCCGCCGCTTGGGCAGCTAGGTCCGCGGTCTGGTCGTCGACTCCGGGGGTGTCCAGTTGAGCGCGCTGCAAAACATCGGTAATCGTGGCCATCGATTCGCATCCTGTGCCGTCGGCGAAAGTTGCTGAAAATGCAAGCGTTCACTGGGAGCGGCGGGGGCGGCAATGTAGCACGCGCAGGCCACTTTGGCTAGGACGATGCCCATTTTTCGGCCAACTATGCTAGGCTCGTCGCAGACAGAAACGCGGAGAAAAAGGGTGATGAAAAACCGGATCAGCTCGTTGATTATCATGGTGTTATCAGCTTTACTCGGCGTGGTTTCGACTGGCTTGGCGGCCGTTCCGGCGATTTTGCCAGTGCAGGCGGCATTGCTAAGCAACGGTGGCGGCCCAGTGACGGATGGCGTGTACCAGACCACGTTCACCCTACACGACGGTGCCGCCGGCAAGATTCTATGGACTGAAGGGCCGGTGGCGATCACGGTCAAAAGCGGCTTGCTCGCTTGGAATTTAGGTAGCAAAACCCCGCTGTCGTCGTCGCTAATTGCCGGCGAACGCTGGCTGCAACTGCAGATTGGCATTGATCCAGCGCTACCTGCGGTTCAGCTACACAGCGTGCCGTTTGCCGTGCGCAGTGCGGTCAGCGAAGAAATCGACTGCTCTGGCTGCATCAAAGCCGGCCACCTCGATGCCGCAATCTTGCAAGCCTATGCCAAGGCAGGCGATCTCGCTCAATACGCCAAAACCGCCGATGTGGCAGGATTCGCCAAAACCGCCGACCTCAGCGAGTACGTCAAAGCCTCTTCGCTGGCGAAAGTCGCAGGCAGCGGCAGTTTTGCCGACTTACTCAATAAGCCCAAGCTTCCCGACGTCGCAGTCTCCGGAAACTACGCCGATTTGAACGGTTTGCCGGTTTTGGCGCAAGTGGGCAAGGCCTGTGGCACCGGGTTGTTCATGCGCGGCATCAAGGCCGATGGCAGCTACGATTGCACGATTGCGCTGGACCCGTCGCTGTTGCCCAAAGATGGCTTGGATGAAGTGTCCAACGGCCTGTTGAGCAATCAATTCACTGAAGTGGCGTCGAGCGCCAAAGTGCCGGTCGACATCCCCGATGGATTGGCCGCCGGAGTCAGCGATGCCATCGAAGTACCTGACTTCGGCATCGCGCAAGGCTTGACGGTCAGCATTGATGTCACCAACTCTGATCTCAGCAAAGTCCGGGTCACTGTGTTTGATCCAAATGGGGTCGCGTACAAGGTTTTCGACCAAAATGGCCCCGGTAAAGAACTCAAAGCCACCTATCCAACCCCCGATGTGCCCAAAGACGGCGACTTGACCTCGTGGGTGGGCAAAAACGCCAAGGGCACTTGGTCGATTTCAGTGGCGGACTTGGCCGGCGGAATCGGCAAGAATGACGGGCAGTTAGTCGCATGGTCGATCAATGTCAAGACCATGTCGAACAAGAAAGTGCAGGCCACGGGCGCTCTGGTGTTGGCCAATCTCAGCAAGGAGCCGTTTGCGTGTACCGCCAGCGTTTTTGGGGCGCAGTACGCGAGTTCGGTCGACAAAGCGCTGTATATTTGCAACGGCAGCACTTGGTTTCCGCTGCAACTGACGGCGCTGGGCACCAAAGACTCGCCGGCGGTGAACTGCAAGGATTTGCTGACCAAAGCACCGCTGTCCAAGTCGGGCGGCTACTGGGTCGACCCCGACGGCAGTGGTCAAGGCGATGCGGCGTATCAGGTCTACTGCGACATGACGACCGATGGCGGCGGGTGGACATTGGTATGGAGCAATTTGCGCGGCGGCAGCAACAAGCCGATGACCGGCATGACTTGGAGCACCGCCGTCAACACTCTGCCACTGTTGTTCAAAGGCTCACTGAGCGAAAACCTCGAGGCCTTTGGCGTGTATACCGGGCTGAAGCGCTGGGCCCAACTGGGCGGCAAGGAATTGCGCTACACTTGGAGCACCGACTTTGGCGCCGGCATTGCCCAGTCCTATCGGTGCGGGTACCTGCTCAACAGCGGCGCCAACTACACAATCACATTCAATAGTTGCGCTCAGTTGGTCGGCAGCGTGGCCCCCGGCCTGGTCGCCTACAGCGGCGGCCGCGCGTTTACCACTTTTGACGCCGACAACGACGCAGGCGTCGGCAATTGCGCAACCAGTTACGGCAACACCCCGTGGTGGTACGGCGGTTGCTGGGACGGAAGCATCAATGGCGGCGGCGAAAACCAGGCCAGCGGGCACTACAACGGCGCCTATTGGTCGGGATCGGCCGGCGCATGGGCGGCCAAAGACGGCACCGGTGCCGGCAACGGCTGGATTTTTGTGCGCTGATTGCCGCAATTACACCGCCTGTGCCCACCGCGCGAACGCCACTGCTGCCGGGTCTAGAACTGCTGCCGGGTCTAGAACTGCTGCCTGTTCCGGAGCAGGCACCCGAAGTTGATTTGCGGCCGACCGCTCAAGCGCCGATTCTGGTCAAGACGGCAAGTCGAGTAGCGCCCAAGAGTGCGCATTCTAAGACAAAATCCAAAGCAATTGCGCCGCAGACCAGCGCGGCTGGCAGTCATTTTGAGGTTGCGGCACAAGTCGCGGTAGCGGCCCAACTCGACGCGTTGACCTACGGTGTCCCCGACCCGCTGATCGGCCTAGTGCGGGCTGGCATGCGCGTGACCGTGCCGTTGCGCGGCCGACTGGACACTGGTGTTGTGTTGGCCTTGCGACCCGTGAAGGAACTGGGCGAGCTGGCGGGCAAGCTGCGGCCGATCCACGCAGTCCCCGATTCGCAGCCGGTGGCACCGCCTGACCTGCTGGCGACACTGCTGTTCGCCGCCCACTATTACCACACGCCGATCGGTCAGTGCGCGCGACTGGCCTTGCCTGCGGCACTGCGGCGAACGGGCATCGACGCCGATACGCGGGCGGAACGTCAGCAACAGTGGGTGGCTGCGACCTATCTGCGGCCGTGGCCAGCGACGTTGCCCAAGGCGCAAGTGCGCTTGCTTCATCGCATTGAAGCCGAGAGCGCTCTGCCGGTGGCGGAGTTGCGCAAGCGGGCGCCGATCGACCAAGACCAGGGCCAAAGCAAAGTGCAGGCGGCAGCGGCTGTGCTTGATGAGTTGGAAAAATTGGGGCTGGTTCGCCAATGGCGCGAGCGGATCCTGCGCGATCCTCTGGGCTTGCGGCAGGTGCCCACTCGCGATGTGCCGCCGACGCTGCACGCTGACCAAGAAACGGTGGTGATTGCGCTGCAAGCCGCGGTTTTGTCGGCTGAATTTAGCGGGCATTTGCTCCACGGCGTGACAGGCTCAGGGAAAACGGAAATCTACCTGCACACCATTGCGACGGCGCTGGACCACGGCCGCGGCGCCATCGTCTTGGTGCCTGAAATCGCCCTGACTCCGCAACTGGTGCAACGCTTTCGGGCGCGCTTTGGTGATCAGGTGGCGGCGTTGCATTCGGCGATGGCGGAGGGCGAACGGCTGGATCAACTCGACCGTGTCCAGCGCGGCGACCGGCGTATCGTGATTGGCCCGCGCTCGGCGCTGTTTGCCCCGATTGCCAACTTAGGGGTGATTGTGGTCGACGAGTGCCACGATGGCTCGTACAAACAGCAAAGCGGCGTGCGCTACCAAGCTCGCGATTTGGCGTTGGTGCGGGCGCGGCACGCGGGCGCAGTGTGCGTTTTAGGTTCGGCGACGCCCAGTTGCGAGGACTGGCACCTGCAGACGACCGGTAAACTGACCTTGCATCAACTGCTGCGGCGGGCGGTCGCATCCCAGTTGCCGGCCACCAGGGTCATCGACTTGCGGGTGGCTACGCGCGTGCGAGATGTCGACGGCGCGGGATTGTCGCTGCTATCTGAAGAGCTAGTCGCTGCCATTGCTGCGACTATCCAGCGCAAAGAACAGGTGATTTTGTTGCACAATCGCCGTGGTTTCGCCACGGCCATGCTGTGCCGGGCCTGTGGAACTCCAGTTGAATGTGCGGAGTGCGCCGTCGCCTTGACCTGGCACAAGAATCTGGGGCGCCTGCGCTGCCATTGGTGCGACCTGTCGTTGTCAGACGCCATCTCATGTCCGACTTGCAAAACTGGCAATCTGATTGGCGTGGGTGCTGGAACCGAGCGCATTGAGGCGGTGCTCTCTGCCTGCTTGGAGCAGGAACTGCCCGACGTGCGGATTGCCAGGTTTGACCGCGACACCGCTTCTGGTCAGCGCCTGCTCGACACGTTGGAGCGCTTTCGCCGGCAGCAAATCGATGTACTGGTCGGCACGCAAATGCTGGCCAAAGGCCACGATTTTCCGATGGTGACGCTGGTCGGGGTGGTGCTGGCAGAAGAGGGCCTGCGCGTCCCCGATTTTCGGGCTACCGAGCGGACTTTCCAGTTGCTGACTCAGGTGGCAGGACGCGCCGGTCGCGGCGAGCGGGCCGGGCAGGTGCTGATTCAGACCTACCAACCGGACCATTTTGCGATTGCCGCCGCGCTACGCCACGACGCTGTCGGATTTGTTCAGGCAGAACTGCAGGGCCGCGCCGCCACCGCGATGCCGCCTTTTGCCTACGTGGCACTGTTGGAGACCAGCCATGCCCAACCGGCCTTGGCGCAGGCAGCGATGCGGCAGGCTGTGGATTTTTTACGCGAGGTGGGCGCCGATGTCCGCGGGCCCGTTGCCGCCAGCATGGCGAAAGTACGGGATATTTGGCGATTTCATGGCTTGATCAAGGCTACGCAGCGCAAAGACTTGCATCGGTGGCTAGCCCAGTTGCGCCAACAAGTGGTGCCGCAACTGCCGACGGGAGTGACGTTTTCGCTGGATGTGGATCCTGGCGGGTTTGCGTAGATGCTGGCGCCGCGGTTGGCGGCGGTTTCGCAGGGTACGCAGTCGGTCGGTGCGCCGCAGATCGTGGCGTTGGCGCACAGGTCGCCAGCTTCAGGCTCTCAGCCGGCTGCAAGTCGAGGTCCACGGGCGAGCAGGATGGCCGGCGGCAGCAGCAGCCAGTACCCCGACACCGGCATGACCACTACAGTCGGTACCGTCAAACACCAACAGCCAAATTCCCACGCTGCGCGACGGCCAGACTGCGTTTGCGCCGCCAAGCTGAGCGGCGAGGGCGTAAATCAAGAGGCCGACTTGGACAAACAGCACCGCGCCGGCCACCTAGGCATCGTCTTTGACGGCATCCCATACGCCGCGTGCGGCGATAGCGCGCCATTGGGGCGCGAACACGACGAGGCCAAACAGGCTATGCACTGTGGCGACGGCGTACAGCCAAACGGAGATCCAGCGAGGCAGCGTTGTGGACATCGGGTTTCTCCTATTTCCTAAAATCATCAGAATCGCGCGACTGAATGCCGCGGCCGCCTACGGACCCGTGCAAGAATTACGCGATCGATCCGCGATTGGACCGGAGCGTCGAGTCGGCTCGCAAAGCTGCAAGTTAGCGACCCACCCAGCAAGCAAACAGGCACGGCAAATGCATAATTTATTCATTTACAAGCCCTAAGGGCCCGAGCAAGAATTACTCGATCAAACCGTGATAGGAACGGAGCGTCGAGTCGGCTTGAAAAGCCGCGAGTTAGCGACCCACCAAGCAAGCAATGGGCGTTGTGCAAAATCGACTTGATTTTGCACGAGCCCTAAACCCAAGAATTGGGATCCAGACTCTCCCCTACTTCCCGGGATGCCAACCGCCCGCTGTCATCAATGCACCACGTGCCATCCGCCAATGTCCACTCCTGACCATCCCAGTGCGCCCGCGCATACGGATCGAGCGCCAAACACATTGCCGGAGAAAACCGCTGTGCAAACATCGCCATCCGCGGCATATCATCGAGCGCCAACCGCTTAGTCGCGTGTGGCAAGGCAACCACCCCCGGCGCCAGCCCCAGACCGACGTCGAGGACCTCAGCGTTGCCCGGCCCTTCCGGTGGCCGGTCGTGAAACAGCACTACCCGTTCGGCCAGCACCATGGCACCAGCCGACCACGCAACCACCGGTCGACCCGCGAGCAGAGTCGCCATATCGAGCAGACGCATGCGCCCGAGCAGCGTCGCAACGTGACCGCCAGCGATGGCAACTACTTGACAATCACTAATAAGATCAGCTACTTGCTTTCGTTGTTCGCGCAGGGCTGGTCGTTCCGCCGGCTGCACCTCTTTCTCAAAACGGTCGTGAATCTCGCGAATGTACCCCAAGTGATCGGTGTCGAGATTGCGCAGCGTTCGCACCGCGCCATCGCGTTGCCCAGAGAGCATCGCCTCGTTGTCCTCAGCGTCGTCCTCAGCGTCGCCACTGCGAGCGGCAAACTGGGCCGTTGAGGCCGCGTAGGTCCGATACGCCAGTGGCGCCGCCTTCGACGAGTGGTGAAAAAGCGCTTTCGCCGCAGAGATATAGGCATCGAGACGCACGTTGTACAGGTCGCGCAGCAGGCGCAATTGATCCTGTCGTCGCCGATGCGCCATGAACAAGTCGCGGTCGGCCTCAAACACGGCATCGACGCGGCGGTGCAAACTCAGATTGACGGCGTTGCGGCCAAGCGCGTCCTGCAAGTCGTCGTCGTCGTCTTCGCGCTCTTGCCAACCAGCGGTAATTACGGCGACTTTTCCAGTAACCCCCAAATTTTCTAGCTCTTCAGTTAGGGTGATGGCGTTGCGCTGGGGCCCAAGAAGGATAATTTTGCTTGCAATTTCGGCCATGAACCTCATCCATTGGTGCTGCGCCGGAGCATGACAGCGCTGACACAACTGTGCCATACTCTGCGGCCGCGTTCGACCCCTGCGCGATCGGCATTGGCCCGATTGCCGGCCGATTTTCTCCAAACTGAGGCTGTCATGCACGTTATTCTGATTGCGCCGCATTTTCCAACCAACCAGCGTCAATTCGCGCGGGCACTCAAACAGGCCGGCGCCTATGTCACTGGCATTGGTGAAGCCAGCGTGCAGAGCCTTCCAGGTGAAATTAAAGGCCATCTCGATGGTTATGAGCAAGTCGGCAATGTGTGCAGCGAAGATATGCTGCTCGAAGCGGTGCGCAAGATTCAGCGGCGTGGGCCGTGGGTGCATCGGCTCGAAGCGACGGTCGAAGCCCACATTTTGGCCGCCGCCCATGTGCGTGAACTGACTGGTATTCCTGGACTTTCGGTCAAAAATGCGATCCTTTGCCGCGACAAACCGACGATGAAGGAGTTTCTGCGCGACAATGGGGTTGCCTGCGCGCAATCGACCGGTGCCGACACCAACGAACAAGCGATCGAGTTTGCGAAAACTGCTGGATTTCCGCTGATTCTCAAGCCACGGGCAGCCGCTGGAGCAGCGGGAACGGTGCGTGTTAACACGATTGAGGAACTCAAACGCGAGTTGCCTGCCTACAACTTGGGCCGCGGTGGCTCGTGTGCAGTCGAAGAGTATATCGAAGGCCACGAAGGGTTTTACGACACGCTGACGATCGACAACCACATAGCGCTGGAGTTTGTCACCCATTATTACCCCGGCGTGCTGGAGGCGATGCGCACGCGGGACGTGTCGCCCTACTTCATAACGACTAATCGGGTAGATTCAGGCAGTTATGCCGAACTCAAGGTCATGGGCGCCCGGGTCGTCAAGGCGATGGGCTTGGGTACTACCGCGACGCACATGGAATGGTTTTACGGACCCAAAGGCTTGAAATTCAGCGAGATTGGCGCGCGACCACCGGGTGTTGGCACTTGGGACTTGTACTGCGCGGCCAACGGCTTTGACTTGTACCGCCAATGGGCCAGCGCGATCGTGCGCGGCAAGGTGGAAGATCGGCCGTCGCGCCAGTTTGCCGCGGCCATGATCGCCTTGCGGCCTAATCGCGACGGCAGAATCGCCGGGTATCAAGGCTTTGACGATGTGCAAACCAAGTTTGGCACCCACCTCATCGACTACCATTTTCCCCAAGAGGGCACGCCGACCCAACCGGTAGAAGCCGGCTACATGGCCAACGCGTGGATCCGTTTGCGCCATCCCGATTACGACACCTTGCGCGAGATGGCCGAGTGGGTCGGCAAGACGGTCAAAGTGTGGGCGCGCTAAGGAACTGTCCCAGAATAAGTCATTCTGGGACTGGTTCCGTTTGCTTGCTTTGTTGGTCGCTAAGCTCGCGTCCTGAAAGGCCGACTCGCCGCTCCTGTGGTGCCCAGATCGATCGAGTTATTTGAGGACAGTTCCTTAGGGCCCGTGCAAAACCAAGTCGATTTTGCACAAAGGCCCATTGGTTGCTTGGTGGCTCGCTAACTCGCGGCTTTTCAAGCCACCTGCACACTCCGTTCCAACCCCTGCACACTCCGTTCCAACCCCTGCACACTCCGTTCCAACCCCTGCACACTCCGTTCCAACCCCTGCACACTCCGTTCCAACCCCTGCACACTCCGTTCCAAC
>SHZD01000192.1 GCA_009692465.1 Myxococcales bacterium | reverse complement strand
CTATTACGATCCGACAGGCTCCTAGCCAGTCAACTATTCTCAACTGTCCGAGAACTGCGCGGAGTGAATCCGTGCAGTTTCGGACAGTTGCCGCCGTCTAGCCAGACGGCGCTAGGAGCGAGTCGGAATACTCCGACACGCTCCTAGGCCAATGCCCGAGGTCAACCGCTCGCCTGCACCCAGCCCACCCGCAACTGCCAGGCCGCCGCGCCCTGCGTCGCTGCAATTTCAACCCGCGACACCCCAGTCACCACCTGCACCGCCAGCGCGGCCTGCAGCGCCAGCATCCAGCGCCAAGTCGGCTGCTGAACCAGCGGTTGGTCGGCAAAATCCGCCACCAGCAGCCCAACTTGCAACTGGATCGCCGGTGGTGGCAGCTGCCAGCCGTGGGCCCACGCGGACGGCAACTGCTCGAGCGCCCGCCGCAGCCCGAATAACCGCGCGGCGAACCGGGCCGGCCCGCCGATTTGCGCCCCCACGACTTGCAACCACCACTGGCCAAACGCCACCCGATCGCCAGCGCTGATGTGCATCGCCAACACATCATGCAACCGCAAATAAGTCGCCACCGGCAGCCAGTCGTCGGCCGCCACATCCGGGCTGGCGACGCCGTCGGCACGCAGCTGGGCGCGCACTCGCTCGGCCACCGTCGGCCCTGCCAACTCGGCCCATTGGCTAACCAACGCCCCGCGACACAGTTCTGGCAAAGGCCGCAGCTGGTCCACCGGCGTCGGCGTCACCTGAGCCAAGTCGGCCAAGTCGAGGCTAGCGCTCACCCGCGATTCCCCGCGGAGAATTCCGATGGGCAATCCTGGTCTTCGGTAGTGAATTGGGGTCAACCGAGTTCACGTCTGCCGGTCCAGTGATTTCTTGGGTGGTCTAGGCAATTGGCGCACGGCGAGCCGCGCCCGCTCCAAAGCCGTCACCAATTGCCCACGGCCTAGGTGCAGCGCAGCTGGGGCAAAGCGCACCACATTCCAAGCTACGGCAAATTCACCCAACGCCGTCGCCACTTGCGGAGCATGCGGCCGCAAGCGCACCGCCACCGTCGACCACGTTTCATGCGGCTGGCGCTGCCAGCCATGGCGGTGCAGCGCCGACTGCAACCCATCGACGGCGCGGTCGATTTTGCGGTCCACTACCGGCGGCCGCCGACCGCGCTGCAACTGCCAGCCCAGCCGCAGCGCGATCGCCAGACCGACCACTACCAGCACCCCGATCAGCCACGGTGGCATCGTCGTCTTGGTGCCTGCGGGGTCAGGATTGGCGGTGTTCGACGAACTGCCGCCAAACAAATTGCCGACCTTGGGCGCGCGCAACTGGCCAAATCGACTACCCAGAGCCCGCAGCATGTCCACTTGCCGGTCCAGGTCGTATTCGACCACCCATTGGTACCACAGCAGCGAGGCCCCATCGGCAAGGTGGCGCAATTGTTGCAGCATGCCGGAGTCCAGCGGCGCTTCCTGCCCCGAAGCCGGGGTCGGGTCAAAGGTCCGCCAGCCGATCCGCGGGAAGTACACCTCGACCCAACTGTGGGCGTCCGCCTGCCGAATCATGCGGTACTTGCCAATCGGGTTGTACTGCCCGCCCGAAAAGCCGTGCACCAGCCGCGTCGGCACCGCCAAGCTGCGCAGCATCAGCACCATCGCCGAGGCAAAATACTCGCAATGGCCGGCCTTTTTGCCAAACAAAAAGTCCTCCAAAGGCTTGTGCGCGTCCTGATCGCCGGCCAGCGAATAGGTCCAGCCGACCCGCAGCGCCGCCTCCAATTGCAGCGCGATGTCGTAGGGGTTGGCCGCACCTACCGCCAGTTTTTGCGCCAGCTGAGCAATGCGCGGGTCCAAATTCGCCGGCAATTCGGTGTAGCGGGTCTGCAGTTGCGGCGGCGGCGGTCCTTGGGCATTGCGCAGTTGATTGGCTTCGGCCGCCAGCGACAGCGGCTCGATCACCTCCACAGCGTAGTGCAGCGCGGTCTCGGGCGGGGCCAAATAGCTGAGATCGCCCGCTGGGGTGCGCAACACCGACTTTTTGCGGCCGCGCAGGTAGTCAAAGCGGACGTCGAGCAGCTCGACCGCCCACGTCTGCGGCGGCGCGAACAACACCCGGTTGGCGCTGTCCAGAGGTTCCAGATAGATCTCGGCGCGCCAGGTGCGATCGGTAGCGGGATCGGGCGGATCGATGCGCGGCAACACCAGCCGACCATCGTGCCAGCGCAGCGGCCACGGCTCTTCTTTGAGCCGCGTCCAGCCGTTGTTGGCATAGCTGTCAAAAGCGACCCCGCGCAGGCGCAGGCCCGACTGCAAGCGCTCGGGATGATTGGGGAAGGTCACGCGCGCGACCACCTCAGCGTTGGTCTTGAGCGCGCCAAACTGACCCAGTTGGGCATCGGTCGAAAAGCCAACCACACTTTTGGGTGGACGGGTTTGGGCAAAAAAGAAACCGACGCCCAGCCGCGGAAACAGAAAGAAAAATAGGGCGGAACCGGCCAAAACCACCAGTGACAGCACGCTGGTTGCCGCTAGATAACGCAGACCGATCAGTTGGCGCGAACGCCACTCGAGCATGGAGGCGTGGACTGGCAAATCGGGCCACTCGACCACCACGGGCACCGGCTTGGGCGGCCGCAGCCCGAGCCAGCGGCGCTTGGGTGGTGCCGGCAGCAGATGCTCAGGGCCGGTGTGGGTCTGAATTTCGATTTGCCGGCTGAGGTGCAAAAGCGTCAGCCCCCACATCGTCAGCACGGTGTAGGCCAAAAAGCACACCGCAAACACTGGGCCTGGTTGCACAATGGCGCCGGTCAATAGCAAGATGAAGGACAGCCCGATTAACTGTAAGTAATCTTTGGCAAATCTGCGTTGAAAAAACCGACTGACCGTCACTAGCAGGGCGAACTGCATGGCGTGCATCAACCAGTGGCTGTCCTGAATCGAGGTTGTCACCGCCGCGGTCAGCGCCAACAGCAACACCGCGGTCCAAATCTGCGCGGTCAGCGGCTGGACTGGCGATTGGCGCGGATCGCGCAGCAGTGACACGGCCATCGCAGTCACGAACGCCGTCGGCGCCAGCCAGCCCAGTTCGCCAGACGAGGCAATCGGCAGCAACGCGGCGGCGACCATCGCATAGGCAACGGCCAACAGACTGTGGTGAACGGTCCACCCGGACCACACCGACAGTGGCGGCGCTGAGGTCAAGGCCGCCATCGGCTACGCCGCCCCGGCCAGCGGCTGACGGGCTTGAGCGACCGTGAGGATGTCACCGGCGCTGTCCAGTTCAATCAAAGTGTCAAACGCCCCGTAGCCATGAACCTGCGCGCGACTGGCGAAGCGCACCAGCACGATTTCGGCCGCGCCATTCAGACTGAGCGGCGCCCACGGCAGCAGGTCGCCATTGGTAACGGTTTGATGGACTTGGTAGGCCTGGTGCACCGCCTGAGCCCACGGCAGATCGTCCAGCGGCCATTGGGGCGGTGGCGGCTGGTCGGCCAGCGTCAACCAGGCCAAGTGCCGGCGAATGCGCAACAATTGCTCGCCTCGCCCCAAAACGTCAGCTTGAGCGGCGACGCTGCCCGCAAACGTCTGGATGGCGACTGCGAACTGGGCGGCCAACAGCGACTCGCAAATGCCGGCTACCCGCGCGCAGGCGGCGTCGAGCGTCGCTGGATCGGAGGACGCGCTGGGCGACAAGTGGGCAAACCGCACCACCGCAACCCGATTGGCTTCGGCTTGCCACTCGCGCACGATCAGGCGCTGGCGCCGCGCCGAGGCCTTCCAGTAAATATCGCGCTGGGCATCGCCGGGACGGGCATCGCGTAAGCCGGCAAACGAGTCACCTTGGCCGATTCGGCGCGAAATTTCGCTCGCCCCTCGATCTTGGGCCCCGCGCCAGTTGAGCACAGTCGGGGTCACGGTAGGCAGGGCCAAGAAGTAGGCTGGCTCGTCAAAAAGACGCGATTTTTGAGCAAACCCAAAGGGATAGGCGGTAGTCAACTGCAAACCCGAAGTGGCCAGCGGTCCACGGCGCAACGGCCGCATCGCGGCAAACGCTTGGCCGACTTCGCGCGGGCCCAATTGGAGCACAAAGCCCGCGCGCACTTGTACATCGGTGGCACCGTCGAGCACTTCACCGATTTCCAAATGCAGCGCCGCGCGCGCCTTGTCGTTGAAGACCTCAATCCGCAGCAGGGTGACTTGGCCTTGAACCAATTCGGGCGGGTAGCAGCGCAACAACTCCAAGTCGCGCAGGCACCATTCGCTGAGCATGCCGGAAATGGCGATGACCGAAATCGCCAGCGACAACATCAGATACAGCAAGTTGTTGCCGGTATTGACGGCGGCGCCGCCAAGCAACAGGGCGATGCCGATGATCCACTTGCCCTCGCGGGTGACCACCAGTTTGCGCGGAAACAAGTAATTGCTGCGGCCGAGCGAGCGCCAAAAGCCCAAGCGCAGTCGGCGCAAGGCGGCCAAGGCCTTGTGGCGATTACGTAAAATCGGGTCACTGCTGGTGGTTCGCTTGGGTGGTCGAGGGTCGCGCCACTGCACGCGGATGCGGCGACTGGGACGGCCGCCGCCAAGCACGGTGGCGGCGGCGGTAACAGGCGATGGGGGAGTGGTCGGCATCGAGCGCAGCAAACCAGCGCGCCAACGCGGCGCCGCGAGGTTCGGACAATACGGGGGATAGAAGTGGCGCGCAATGGGGCTCACGCCCCGCGATCCCCCGCTTTGGGCGCATCTCGGCGTCACTGCGTCACTTTTCTGTCAGGGACGTACGAGAGTACGCCCCCTGACAGAAAAGCTCCTTGCTCCTTGTCGAGCGACAGCGAGCGACAGGTTACTGGCATCCCAAATCGGGGGCCGCGGGGAATTTCGGTGGTGAATTTGGGCGCCCGCTCCGCCCTCGGTAATTGGCTGTCAGGCGCCTGCCTACTTGGGGGCGCGCCAACTCAGAACGGCCGCCTCGCCATCGCCGATCAGGCGGTCAAACTCCGGCCCCCCTTTGGCGGCATCGGCGCGGTCGATGCTCGGTCGCCGCGGCACCACGATGTGCTCGACCGGGCAGCGGGTCTCGGCCGCCACCGCCAGCGGTTCGCCGGTGACGTTGATGGCAATCAGGCGCGCATCGGGGAACAACCGGCAGGCGTCGCTGACCGGCACTGCACTGAGGCGATCGGCACCGGGGTCGATTTGTGCGGCGGTCTTGATATCCACATCGTCAAAAATCAAAGGGTTTGCCGCGCTGGCCCCGACCGCGTGCGCCACATTGCCTGTGCGCACCGTCACTAGGACCAAGCCGCCACCGTCGCGCCGCTGGTGAAAAGTCGCAAACGGCAGGCTGAGTTGTTCGATGAGGCGGCCGGCCACAAAGGTGTCCATCACCCGCACAAAGCGGCCGTGGGCCAACCGGCGAAAGGCGCCGATGTCGATCGTGCCTTCGGTCAGCTTCTTAATCGCCTCGGCGGCGAGGTACTTGAGCTGGTCTTGGGCAAACTCGCGCTCACTTTGGGCCCCATAGGCGACCAGCAAGGCGCGCATGCGCTCGACTGGATCCTGTTGGGGTTCACTGGCGTACAGCGCGCCGACCACCGCGCCCATGCTATTGCCGACCACACAGTCGATGCGCTGGCCGTGGTTTTGCAATTGGCGTTGCAATTGCCGCAGCGCACCGGCGTGGGCGATGCCGTAAAATTCACCAACGGACAACACCACGCAGGTGCGGAGAGGAGCAGTGATGATGGGCCGCGCCGGTGCCGAGCTACAGCCGAGTGAAATCTGGGCGCACAGCAGGCTCACTCCCAGCGCAACCAAGGGTGGGCGCAATAGATTGATAGAATGAGGTAAAACCATTTGGACTGAGACTATCGCTACGTCTGTCACGGGCGACAACGCCAGAGCACTGTGCCGCAAACAGGGCCAGTGAGGCAATTGCAGTAGCAGGCTTGCCGGCCAAATGGCGGGGTACTAGGCTGCCCGCATGAAAACCATCCTCAATCTAGCCGACGTTGCCCTTGAATCGTATGGCCACGGTGCGCAATTTGCCTGTCAAGATGGGGCGATCGGGCCGTTGGTGGGCGCCAAACAGTTGGGCTACTCGCTGTGCGTCGTGCAGCCTGGCAAGCGCGCCTGCCCGTTTCATTGCCACCATGTCAACGAAGAAATGTTCTTGATTTAAAGTGGTTCTGGCATGGTGCGCATCGGCGAATGCGCGTATCCGCTTCGGGCGGGTGACGTCATCGCCGCACCGGCAGGCGGACGCGACCCCGCGCACCAAATCATCAATACCTCGACTGAAGAGCTGCGCTAGCTGTGTCTCAGCACCAATCTGCCGCATGAAGTGGTCGAGTACCCCGATTCGGGCAAAGTGGCGGTGATGGTCGGCAGCCCGCCCGGCGGCGACGTCAGCTTGCGCTCGTTTCATTGGCGCGGGCGCTTGGGTGAGGCCGCGCAGTATTGGGACGGCGAGTAGGCCGCGATCCCCCGCTTTGGGCGCATCTCGGCGTCACTGCGTCACTTGCTCCTTGTCGAGCGACCGCGAGCGACAGGGCACTGGCATCCCAAATCGGGGGCCGTGGGGAATTTCGGTGGTGAATTTCGGTAGGTTGGGTGTCGACCCCAGCTTGTCGCTGCGCTTAGCCTTGGCGGCAAGGGACTTTGGTGTGCAGGCGCTCAGGTTCAGGCGGCCGCCGCCAAGCCGTCGATTTCGCGGGTCAGATTGCTGACGGCGCTGTCGGTGTACTGCGCCGCAAAATAGCTGTCGCCAAACAGCAAGCCCGCCACCGCCTTGTCGCGCAATTGGCGCATCGCGTCGGCTCGGCGCTCGCGGTACATGTCGTCAGGCACAAAGGCATACTCCAGGCGGATCGCCTTGGCGTAAGCGGCGTAGGTGGCCGGATCTTGGCCCAAAATAGCCAAGTCGGCGCCCAGCATCACCTGCTTTTGCGGATGGTCGACGCCACAAGCCTGAAAATGGTCGGTCGCGCGAATCAAGTCCGCCACCGCGCAGGCTTGCTGCGGGTCGAGTTGACTGGTGAGCCACAACTGCGCGCTTTCCTCTTCGTTGCTCAAGTCAGAGCCGGTGTGGCCATACACGGCATCGTGAAACCAAAACGCCTTCTTGACCACCGCGAGGTCTTGTGGCGCGGTCCCGGTGTTGGCAGCCCACACCCGCAGCTCGCTCAGACCGTGCACCAAGTGGTCCAAATTGTGGTAGTGGCGAGTCGGCCCGCCGTAGCTTGCCGGTCCGGTCAAGTACTCGAACCACCGATTGCTCAGCGCGACCGACTCAGGCGTCGCGGCCGGCCACAGCGCCTCCCAGTCCTTGCGCAACCAATCGAGAATCCACGCCCGATAAGCGGGCGGCGGCACGAATTGCGCGGTGATCCAGTGCCAGCCCACTGGCCCTTGCAACGCTTTGATAAAACTAGAGCTGACTGAACCGAGATCGCGCGGCGGCATCACGAACAGGGTCTTGGCACCGTGCAAGACGTCGACATTGGTCTGCTGAATCAGGTTTTCGTAGTCAAAGTCAGCGGTGTTGCGGATGCCGCGGATGAGGTAATCGATTCCATATTTCTTGGCGGCTCTGGCGGTAAAATCACCTTTGACCACAATAACTTGGATATTGTGCCACCCGCGCTCAGCCGCACTTTGTTCGATGATCTCCTTGCGCTGTTGAACGGTAAATTGCGGCTTCTTGAACGGATTCTCGGACAGAAACACCACGACTTGCTCAGCCAAGGCCCGCGCTTCGCCGATGACCCACAGGTGGCCGTTGGTGATGGGGTCGAGCGTGCCCGAAAACGCAATCTTCTTCATGCTATGTCCAAAGCCGCAGGTAATAATTGTGCAGTTCGTCGACCCGCTGCCGCAGGTCTTGCAGTGAACTGGTGTTGAGGATGACGTCGTCGGCTAGAGCCAACCGCTCTTTGCGTCCAACTTGCAAAGCCATCACCGCCTCGATGTGTTCAACGCTCCAGTCGGGGTTGCGGAGGCGAACCCGGGCCACCTGCGCCTGCGGCTCGGTATCGACCACCAACACCCGATCCACGGCGATCGCCGCCTCGCTCAGTAGCGCTGACTCCCAAATCACATAGCGGCTGCACTGTTGGGCCGTCCATAGCCGCATGTGGGCGAGGCAGTGCGGTCGCAAAATGGCCATCAATTGGCGATTGGCAGCCTGGTTTTGGGCAAAGAAGGTGCGCAGGCTGCCGCGCTGCAACCGGCCGTCTTCGCCGATCGTATTGGGAAAAAATTCTGCAATTTCAGCCACTACGGGGTGGGCTGGATCTTGATGCAGTTCGCGGGCCACCAGATCGGCGTCAAGGCCGGCGATGCCCAACTGCGCGAAGTAACTGCGCACCAGCGACTTGCCGCTGCCGATGCCGCCGGTTAGGCCTATGATTTTGCAGGTGGTTGTCATGGACCTAAAGCCGAGGATCGCGGCTGTCGGGTGACCGACGGCGCAGGCAGCGATGCTACTGCCTGCGTTGGTGGGTGGGCAAGCGGCTGGACGGCGCGACGACTGGGCATGGGCGGCGGTCTCAAGGCGCGTTGGCCCGAAACTGCAGGTCTGCGGCTTGTCCGGCGCGCAACAACTCAGGCCTGAGAAACCGCCAACGTATGCGCAGAGGCAAAGCGGCCAGGCGGACGGAACACCTAGGGTCCGGGCCGCAGTGCGGCGCCTGCCGTGGTGTGGTTGGCGGTCGGCGGTGCCGCACTGGCGATCAGCATCTCATGGGCTGCATAGCGCTCACAGGCATCATGTCGGGCTCTTTGGCAAGCATCGCCTGCCTTCCAGATTGCCTACTGTAGCGAAACCGCGTAGCCTGACCGCTGCGGCCGATGTGGTCGGTTGTGCGGTAAAATAGAACATCGAAGCGTGCAAATCGCCGGCCTGTCTGTGAGCGCCGCCATCATGGGAGTGTTGTCCACCGCGGAAATCAAAAATCCGGCGGCGATGTGTCTGGCGATTATGTTCGCCGTCATGGCGCTTTGGACGGCGGTTCACGATCCGGCTGGGCGTGCGTGGTGGTCGTGGCGACAAAGGAGGATCGGCGGTGCAGATTTGCAATGGTCTGCCGTTCAAGTTGTCAAAATGCAAAACGGAAAACTTCAAGGCGTAATTTCGGTTGCTTCGCGTTCGGAAAAATGTGCTTTTGTTGAAGAAGTTGAATTCGTGTTTAGTAATCATCTGTTGAATTCACAAAGCAAGCACACCCATTCCTTCGGTGCGACTCTATGTTGGAAAACAGGTCGGAATGGAACCTATTGAGATACCTTTGGATTTTGCAGCACATCCAGACTGGCCAGAAAGCGACATCTCAACGTCCATAGTCGGTTGGGTTTGTTCTCGTGGCGCTCTTGGCAAATTGGAGGTTCCAGTGCGAAACGGGGTGTTGAACCTGCACCACGGGGAGAGAATTTCCAAAACCTAGTGCCAACCTATCCCACCCCACCGCAAAACGTGCGCCAGTTTGCCCAAATGTTCGGCACCGACCGAGCCTGCGCCAACTACCTGTTCAGCCTACGCTATCCAGACGGCTACGCCTGCCCCAAGTGCGGCAGCACAAAGGCGTGGCCCGTTGCCGCCGTACTGGGCATGATGCAATGTGAAAACAAGCACAAGTGCAGCCTCAAGGCCGGCACGATGATGCACCGCAGCAAACAGGGTTTGGCGACTTGGTTTCACGCGGCTTGGCTCGTCGCCACGCTCAAGCTGGGGATCTCGGCTGTGCAGTTCGACCGCCAGTTGGGTTTGGGCAACGTCGATACGGCTTGGGCGCTACTGCACAAGTTGCGGGCCGGATTGGTTGCACCCGCTCGCGACTTGCTTACCACGGTTTGCACCGATCCGCTGCACACAGACCATTGGATTGAAGTGGATCAAGTCGAAGTGGGCGGCGTGCAAACCCGCGTAGACCGTGACAACCGTGGCAGCAACAAGACCACGATTGCCGTGGCCGTCGAGGTTCACGGCTGGCACGGCCTGCCAGCCGGTGACGACACCCAAGGCCGGCGGCAGGGCAAGGCGGGCCGACACACCCGCGCCGGTCGCTGCCGGATGCGCGTAATCGCAGACCACACGGCCGACGCCATGATTGGATTCTTGCAGGACAATTGCGCCCACGGCAGCATGATCGACAGCGACGCACACCAATCGCTGCACTACATCGGCAATGCCGGGATGCGACGGCACCGCACCGTTGTTGCCGCGTACAGCGACGATCCGTTGCCAACACTGGGCCGCGTCACCACAAATTTGAAGCGGTGGCTACTCGACACCCACAAGGGCGCGGTGCGACCGCAGCACTTGCAAGCCTACCTCAACGAATTCGTCTTTCGCTTCAACCGGCGGGACATTCCGTGGGTCGCTTTCAACCGAGTGCTGATTCTGGCTGTGCTGCGGCGACCGGCCGCCGAGTATGATGCGCTCTACCAGCACACTTGGGTTCATCCGAACCCAGCAACACCAGCGCGGCAACTGACGTTCGCGGAATTGTGGTAAAAATGGAAAGCACTAGACAAATCTCTATGGTTGTCGGCAGTTGTAGGGCAAGTTAGAGTTCCCCGGCGGCCGTGTGGCCGGCGGGTGCGGTGATGGCGAAAATTCAGGTTGCAGTGTCAGAGGAGGCGCAAGATTCTGGAGAGTTGGCAGCACTTGTTCAAGGCGGAACCGCAATTGCTCAAGTAGTAATGGAGCAAATTGGGAAAAACATGGAAACTCAAGCAAATGCACAAGTTGAGATCGCCAAACAGCAACAAATCGCATTGGCTCAACAAGAGGAAACCAAACGACACGCCGAAACAGAGAAGCATGCAACCTTCCGCACTGCGCTTTGGCCGACAATTTTGGCGGCGCTGGTAGTCGTCGTTGGGTGCGGCGTGCTTCTTTGGCAAAAAACCATTACACCGGAACATATTGCATCGGGCGCAAAGTATTTGGTCGCGGGAGCGGCCGGTTGGTTTGCCAGCGATGCTCGCAAAAAGTCCAAAGGCGCAAACACATAGGAATTGTGGTAAAAATGGAAAATTGGATTACAGTAGGCAATCTGGAAGGCATGCGTACTTGCGTACGCCAATGAGACAGTCCTGCGAACTGCCTAGGAGCGTGTCGGAGTATTCCGACTCGCTCCTAGCGCCGTCTGGCTAGACGGCGGCAACTGTCCGAAACTGCACGGATTTACTCCGGGCAGTTCTTGGACAGTTGAGAATATCTGAGAAGCTAGGAGACTGTCGGATCGCAATAG
>SHZD01000191.1 GCA_009692465.1 Myxococcales bacterium | reverse complement strand
CGATTTGGGATGCCAGTGCCCTGTCGCTCGCTGTCGCTCGACAAGGAGCAAGGAGCAAGGAGCTTTTCTGTCAGGGGCGTACTCTCGTACGTCCCTGACAGAAAAGTGACGCAGTGACGCCGAGATGCGCCCAAAGCGGGGGATCGCGGGCCAGTTCCAGCCTTGACACCACCCCAAAATGGTGCCAAACCGCGCCACGCAGGCCACTTGGCCGCCGCTGGATCGCCCATGACCGCCGCTCCCAGTCCCGCCGCCGCCACCGCCGCCGATTCTGAGGCCAACTGGCAGCGCACGCCGTTGTTCGACGCCCATGTGCGCTTGGGCGGCCAAATGGTCGAATACGCCGGCTGGCACATGCCGGTGCAGTACCAAGGCCACGGGCTGGTCGCGGAGCACTTGGCCACCCGCTCGGGGGTCGGCCTGTTCGACGTCAGCCACATGGGTGAAATCATTGTCGAAGGTCCAAATGCGCAGGCCGAGGTCAACCGACTGGTCTCCAACGATGTTAGCAAGCTCGGCGAGGGCGACGCCTGCTACGCGGTGCTGTGCCATCCCGACGGCGGTGCGGTCGACGACTTGTACGTGTACCGGGTGGGCGCCGAGCGCTTTTTCCTAGTGGTCAATGCCGCCAATACCGCCAAAGATTTTGAGCACATTCAGCAGCACGCCCGCGAACCGCAGCGCATCCACAACCGCTCGGCCGATTTTGCCCAGATCGCCGTTCAGGGACCCAATGCGGCGATTTTGTTGGCGGCAGTCGCCCCTGGCGAGGCGATTGGCCTGCCGCGCAACCGCATTCGAGTCCACAGCTTTGATGGCGCCGACATGCTAGTGGCCACCACCGGCTACACCGGCGAATCGGGATTTGAAATCTACTGCGCACCGACCAGTGCCCAAGCGTTGTGGTTTGCCTTGCTCGATGCCGGCCGCGATTGGGGCGTGTGCCCGATCGGCTTGGGCGCCCGCGACACCTTGCGGCTGGAAATGGGCTATCCGTTGTACGGCCACGAGCTGGACGACCACACCAACGGCTACGAAGCGCGGGTCGGTTGGGCGATGCGGCCGAAAAAGGCCGGTGGTTTCATTGGTTCCGAGCCGCTGCTGGCCGTACTGGCTGCGGGGCCGACTAAAAAGCTGGTCGGCTTGGAGCTGCTCGACCGCGGGGTGCCGCGGGCCGACTACGCGGTGCTGCATGCCGGTAAGGTAGTGGGCAAAGTGACCAGCGGCACCCATTCGCCCTGCCTGAAAAAGCCAATTGCGTTGGCGTATGTCCCCAGCGAGTTGGCCGCGGTGGGCACTGAGCTGAGCATAGATGTGCGCGGCCAGCCCAAAAAGGCAGTGGTGGTGGCCTTTCCGTTTGTCCAACCGCTGCCGTCGAACTCGTCCGCGGCGTAAGGGCCCGTGCAAAATCAAGTCGATTTTGCACCCCGGCCCATTGCTTGCTTGGTGGGTCGCTAACTCGCGGCTTTGCAAGCCGACTCGACGCTCCGTTTCAATCGCCGCTCGATCGAGTTATTTTTTCACGAGCCCTAATCACGCTGCATTCACCTTGACCCAGACAGGCGCCGCCGGCGCCGCGAGGATCCCATGGCAATCCCTTCCACCTTGCGCTACACCCACGATCATGAATGGGCGCGCGACGAAGGCGACGGCAGCTACACTGTCGGCGTCACTGACTTTGCCCAAGAGAACTTGGGCGGCGTGGTCTACGTTGAACTGCCGGCCGAAGGCACGCTGGTGGCTGCCGGCGGGCGCTTTGGCACCGTGGAATCCACCAAAAGTGTCAGCGAGTTGTACGCACCGCTCGCCGGTACCGTCGTCGGACGCAATGCGGCGCTAGACGGCGAACCGGAACTCATCAACAGCGACCCGTATGGCAATGGCTGGATGGTGCGCATCAGCGCCACAGGTGCCAGCGGATTCGCAGCGCTAATGGACGCGACGGCTTATGAGGCACATGTGGCCGCAAGTCATTGATATTAAATAAGTTTTACCTTCGGTGCCGGCGATTGCTGCAGAATCAAATTGGCGCTGCAGAATCAAATTGGCGCTGCAGAATCAAATTGGCGCTGCAGAATCGTATTGGCGCTGCAGAATCAAATTGGCGCTGCAGAATCGTATTGACGCTGCAGAATCAAATTGACGCTGCAGAATCAAATTGGCGCTGCAGAATCAAATTGGCGCTGCAGAATCGTATTGACGCTGCAGAATCAAATTGACGCTGTGGGATCAAACCCACGCTGCCATGCGCGACTCAGGGTTCGTGAAAAAATAACTCGATCGATTCGCGGTTGGAACGCAGCGTGCAGGCGGTTTGCCAAGCCGCGAGTTAGCGACCCACCAGGCAAGCCAAGGACCGGGGAGCAAATTCGACTTGATTTTGCACGGGCCCTCAGGCCGCCGTGACCGCGCCGGCCGGGCGCTGCTCGGCAAAAATGGCATCCAACTCCAGACCGACTTCATCCTCGCCTTGAGCGCGCGCCACCGACAATTCCTTCACCAGCAAGGTACGCGCTTGGTCAAGCATCTTGCGCTCGCCAAAGCTCAACGCTTTGCTGTACTTGAGCACACTAAGGTCGCGCAGCACTTCGGCGACGTCAAAGATCGAACCGGTATTGATCTTGTCGACATAGGCGCGGTAACGGCGATTCCAAGTCTGGTTGGTGGCGGTTTGGGTGCGCTCCTTGAGCACGCGGTAGATTCGCTCCACTTCGGCGTTGCCGATGACTTTGCGCAGACCGACCGATGTCACTTTGGACACCGGGATCATGATCTTGCGATTGGTGTTAATCACGCGCAGCATGTACAGAATTTCGGTGTTGCCAGCGATTTCCTTAGACTCAATAGCTGTGATTTCGGCAACACCTTGACCTGGATAAACGGCGCGATCGCCAATACGAAACATCATCTGCAAACTCCTAGGCGGCCCACGAACGAGCGCAATGCCCTAACCTGCGCCCGCGGTCAGGGTCGACCAACGGACGGAGCGGGCGGCGGAACTGTCAGGCAGAAACGTTAGCACCGGTGGGTGTGCGGCGAACGGTGCGGCACAAGGACAACTGCGCTCGGGCCGCAGCACCCTGCCCCTAGACTACCTGATCTCGCGGCAAAACGGCAATAGAAAACATGCCTGCTTTGTAACCACCAAATATTTTTGGCTTATTTTGGCTGCCTAGCCACGACCAAACGGCAACCGCGCCCGCAAGGCCCGGCCCAAAGTAGCCTGATCGAGGTACTCCAAATCGGTGCCCTGCGGCACGCCACTGGCAATACGCGTCAACCGTACGGCGCGGCCGCGCAACAGATTTTGCAGGTAACTCGCGGTGGCTTCGCCCTCGACCGAAATCGAAGTGGCTACGATCAATTCTTCGGGCTGCAGGACGTCAAGGCGAGCGATCAGGTGGTCGAACGTCAACTCGCGCGGACCTACGCCCCGAAGCGGCGACAACGCGCCGCCCAACACATGGTACAAACCGCGGTACTCGGCGCAGCGTTCGATCGCGAGCAGGTCGGGGACATCTTCAACCACGCACAGCAGGGCGCAATCGCGGCGCGGATCGGCGCAAATGACGCAGCGCTGGCCCTCGGCAAAATGATGGCAATCGCGGCAAAATCGCACCAGGTCATGCAGTTCAGCCAAAGAAACGCCCAGAGCGTGGGCGTAATCCGGCTCCTGCCCCAGCACAAAGAGCGCTAGGCGATGGGCCGAACGTTCGCCGACGCCGGGCAGTCGACCCAGCAAGCGTGCCAGCCGGTCGAGCGCCGGCGGCAGGGAAATGTCGCTCATGGCTGCAACTTAGTTGGCGGAGGGCGGTCCCGCGCGACCAGCGACCGGCGGGGTGCCAAGAGTGGACGGCGCGCTGTTGAGGTGCACGGCGACCACTGCCCCCTCGAGCGCGGCAACCGTGGCCCGAACGGCGGGGTTACTGCGCAAACTCGCCTCGGCGCTCACTTTTTCTAACTCAGCCGCGCGAGCGTGACGGGCAGAGGCGCTGTCGGTGCGGGCGCGGACGTCCAGCATCACGCGCACTTGCCATGTACCGCCAAACGCGGCGGCGGCGGCCACGCTGAGCAGTTGCAGGGTTTCGGGTCGGGTGGCTTGCAGCAGCAGAAAGTCGTTAGCGACCCCCAAATCGAGTTCGCCATCGCTACACCGCGCTACGACCAAGCTGTCGATAAGCGAGGCTTCAGCTGGCTTGCCCAAATCCTGCACGATGACGCGGCGCAGACGCGCCAAGTCGGCGTCGCTGACCGTTGGTCGCGGGCTGGGCTTGCTGGCAACCGGGGCCATGGGTGCGGGCGGCTGCGGCAGCGGTGGGCGCAGCAAGTTCTTGGATTCTTGGACGGTCGGCGAAGTGGCACTAAAATGGCCGGTTGCAACGGGCACCCCGAAATTGGGCGATGAAGGCGAAGCCAAACTGGGGGCAGTCGGCGCACCGGCGGAGGTCGCCGCATGGTGGCCTGCCGACGACGGCGCTGGCCGAGCGCAAGCTGCAGCAGGTGGGGCGCCAGACGCTGCGGCACCACTTGGGCCCGAGCGACCGACCAAGCGCGGACCCGCGGCCAAAAGCGCTTCGACCCGGGCTGTCAACTCAGCCACATCGGCAAGTTGGGCGACCCGGCATAAGCGCACCGCGCCCAACTCCAGCACCAACCGCGGATAGCGCGCACGCGCTGCCTGTTCGGCCAATTCCAACAAAACATGGCTCAGGCGCTCCAAGTCGCCGTCGAGCGCGCCGTCGCTTAGCGATCGCAACTGGTCAATTTCACTATCCGAACGATCGACCAACTGGCGCGCCGTCGTCCCAGCTAACCGCACCAACAACACATCGCGGGCCTCCATGGCCAATGAGCGGGCCAGAGTGCGCAAGTCCAGCCCGTAGTCGTTGGCCGCGCCCAAGGCCACCAGCGCCCCGGTGGCATCGCGAGCAATCAGCGAACGCAACAGCAGGTGCATGCGCCCGCGGTCGGCGACTCCAAGCAGGCTGGCGACGGTTTCGGTGTCTAACTTGTCGCCGCCAAAGGCGATCACCTGATCAAGCAGCGACAGGGAGTCGCGCATCGAACCGTCGCCTTCGCGGGCCACTAGATACAGGGCATCTTGATCGTAAGCGATGCCCTCGGCTTCGCAGATGTAGGCCAAGCGTTTGACGACGTCTTGGGCCTTAACCCGGCGAAAATCGTAGCGCTGGCAGCGCGAGCGAATGGTAATGGGCAGCTTTTGCGGGTCGGTGGTCGCCAGCACAAACACCACATGCGGCGGCGGCTCTTCCAGCGTCTTCAAAAAGGCGTTGGCCGCCGCATCGGTCAACATGTGGGCTTCGTCGACGATGTAGATTTTGAAGCGATCCCGCTGCGGCGCATAGCCGACACCAGAGCGCAATTCGCGCACTTCGTCGATGCCACGGTTGCTGGCGGCGTCGAGTTCTTGAACATCGACGCTGGTTCCCGAGGTGATTTCCTTGCAGGCAGAGCAGGTGCCGCACGGTGCGTCGGTCGGGCCGTCCTGACAGTTGAGCATCTTCGCGATGATGCGCGCGGTCGAGGTTTTGCCGGTACCGCGCGCGCCGCAAAACAGCAGAGCATGCGGAATTCGCTTCATAGCCAAGGCGTTGGAGAGGGCGCGCCGGATATGGTCTTGTCCGACTAACTCGGACAGGCCGGCGGGCCGGTATTTGCGGGCGAGGACGAGGTAGGCCATGGCGACTCTTGGCGCAGACCGTGCGCGACACACAAAGCACGGACTGCGATGCGCGGATCCCGCAACGCAGATCGCGCAGGACAGCGACCCACGCGTACGGCACCCCAATCGCGATTATGGCCAAGCAGGCGAAAATTCCCGAACAAAACTGGCGCTGCGAGACGCTCCGGGCGATCGCTCGTGACCCACGTAACAAGCAACGGGACGCCGAGCAAATGCCCTTTGATCGGCTCTTCAGGCTCACCGGCAGGGCCGGCGGCACACGACTCTCACACTACCGTTGCTCCCTCTCGGGCCTGGCGGGGTTCGCGGAAAGCCGTTGCCGCCGGCCTTGCCGACGAACACGTTCCAATCTGCCGCACTGCTGGCGCAGGCACTCCACTGCTAAAGCAGGCACTGTCCCATTGCTAACGCAGGCACTGTCCCACTGCTAACGCAGGCACTGTCCCACTGCTAACGCTGACACAGTCAACTCAAAACTCAGGGTCGCAATGGCGGCGGAGAGACGGGGATTCGAACCCCGGGTACCCTTTTGGAGTACACCCGCTTTCCAGGCGAGTACCATAAGCCACTCGGACATCTCTCCGGTGCGGGCCAACAAGGCCGCAGCCTGCGGGCAGGTGGGCAACACCAGCGCGGCGCAAAAACCGCCGCTGTGGGGCGCACCAGCGGAGAGCGAGGGATTCGAACCCCCGATACCTTTCGGTACACCTGATTTCGAGTCAGGCTCCTTCAGCCACTCGGACAGCTCTCCGGCGAGTCCGCGGTTTCGATAAAATCGATCCACACGGAGCAAGGTCGTGGGCGCGCCCAAGGCGGCAGTTTTCGGTTGAATTGTCAGCCAGTGAACTGGCAACTCAGGGGCGCGCGGCCGCTGATGGCGCAACCGATGGTTGCGCGGGGGCGGCAGTTTAGCCGCAGGCGCCAGTTGGCGCAAGGTCAAGCTTGGGCCGCGATCCCCCGTTTTGGGCGCATCTCCGCGTCGCGGCGTCGCCTTTCTCCTTGATCTGCATCCCAAATCGGGGCCGCGGAGAATTTCGAAGGGGAATCCTGGTGGGAGCGAGGGGCCATTTTGGCGGCAAAATGAGCCGGATGCGCCGACGCTGGGAGGCTGTCTTAAAACCTGACCAATTGACGCCGACCCGCAGTAAATTTCCCAACAAAAGTGGCGCGGCGAGCCGCCCCGAGCGGTCGCTCGCGACCCACGAAACAAGCACGGAGACGCCGAGCAAATTCGATTGGATTGGCTCTCTACGCCGCTTCTGCCCCGGGATTCACTTCGGCGAGACGAGCCTCGGCGCGCAACTCAACGCTGGCCACTGCAATCGGCGAACCGTGGAACAGGCGATGCAGGCTTTGCGCTTTGGCGTCGGCTGGTTCTGGATTGCGCAAGCCAGCAAAAAACTGCGACAACAACGCGCTCGCCTGCTCACGTCGGACGCCTTCGCTGACGATCAAGCGGTGGTTAAGGCGATCGTCGTTGCCCAAGGCAAACAGGGAAACGGCGGCGCCAGCCTTGGGATCGCGACAGGCAAAGGCCAACCGGCCCAGACGGGCGTTCAGGGCCGCGCCCATGCACATCGGGCACGGTTCCAAGGTCACGAACATGGTGCAATCGTTCAGGCGCCACGATCCCAGCCGCCGGCCAGCCTGACGCAACGCCAACACTTCCGCGTGCCCAGTCGGGTCTTGATCGCGCTCCCGACGATTGGCGGCGAACGCCACCACTTCGCCCTCGTGCACCACCACGGCTCCGATCGGGACTTCGCCGCGGGTGCCCGCATCGACGGCAATGCGCAGCGCCAGATCCATAAAATCAGCGTCGGTAGTCAAGTCACGGCCAATAATGGGGTAAGTGAGCAACTGCATAGCGTATTTGAGCGAAGACAGACCGCCAAGCGCTGTGCTGCCGAGGGTGGGCGCGCCGCTGCAGCGCGGCGAAGGATGGCAGGTCTAGGCGCGAGCGTGACCGGCATTTTCGAAGTGGAGGCAGTAGATTTCTTCGACCCAATCGAGCAGTCCTAGACTCAGTCTGGCAGTCCTTAATTCAGTCTGGCAGTCCTTAATTCAGTCTGGCAGTCCTTAATTCAGTCTGGCTGTCACTGATTGAACCTAGTTGTCGCGGGATCAATTGGGATTCGAACGTGCAACCTTTAGTTTGGTGAAATCCTTTGATTTTATTGGATTTTTGCCTTCTCAGATCAACGTGCTTCGTTTGCCCGGCCGCACTGTGCGAACCGAACGCAATCTTGCCATCCTTGGTGGCCCTTTGGCAATGGCGCCCGAACTCGTGAGTTTTCGCCTAAGGACGCCGTTGACGGACACCGTTGTGGCGAGACAGGCGGCCGCTACCAGTAGGTTGCAGTAATGACGACGGCCCCCTTGGCTAACCCGCGATGAGCGACAGCGAGCGACAGGGCACTGGCATCCCCAATCGGGGCTCGCGAAGATTTCGGTGGTGAATTTGAGGATAGGCTGCAAGGCGGGATAGGGTAGGGCGCAGAATCGGGCAGCCGTGGACGGCAGCGGGCACGGCCACGACTTGTTGGCCACGCAGCGAATCGCGCGGGACTAATCGGTGGGGCCAGTTGCGGGGCTTGATGCGGCAACGCAGCATCAGCAAAAACACAATCGGCCAACCGTAATGGACCACAGCAAGCGCAGTGTAGTTGTCGCGGGCTCAGCAGGGTTCGAACCTGCAACCTTCGGTTCCGTAGACCGATGCTCTATCCAGTTGAGCTATGAGCCCGTTGTCCTTGTCGCCATGCGCCTCTTTGGCCTGTTGGCCCAAGGGCAAGCCGATCGATCGATTCGCGTTCCCACTGATTCGGGCAGTTTCAGTGGTTCGGGCAGTTTCAGTGGTTCGAGTAGTTTCAGTAATTTCGAACGGTCTCAGTAATTCGGGCGGAGAGGAGGGGATTCGAACCCCTGATAGAGTTTAACGTCTATAACGGTTTAGCAAACCGCCGCCTTCAGCCTCTCGGCCACCTCTCCGTCATGCGTGCGCCGTCGGCTGATTAGGGCCGCTGCGGCGCGCATGCGCAATCCAATTCCAAAACTTGTAAGTCGCACCGCCATGCTGCACTTTTGGTGAGCAGCCAGCGTGTTTGGACCCAGACTGAGCCTGTTTGGACCCAGACTGAGCCTGTTTGGACCCAGACTGAGCCTGTTTGGACCCAGACTGAGCCTGTTTGGACCCAGACTGAGCCTGTTTGGACCCAGACTGAGCCTGTTTGGACCCAGACATCCAGTTGGACGGCACACCATCAATACCGCTTTGGGGCGGTGGCAGCGGGCGGGAGAGGAGGGATTCGAACCCACGGAAGCTTTAACCCTTCGACGGTTTTCAAGACCGCTGCCATAAACCACTCGGCCACTCCCCCTCGGGTGGGTGTCGTTGGCCACCAGTCGTTGGCCACCAGTCGTTGGCCACCAGTCGTTGGCCACCAGTCGTTGGCCACCAGTCGTTGGCCACCAGTCGGTTGCCCAAGTCGGTTGCCCAAGTCGGTCACCCAAGTCGGTTGCCGCGAGCCCACAACCTTGGCTATGGGCCATTGCGCCGGCGTGCGACCCAGTCCAACATGGACGAACGCCACGTTGTTGCTGCGATTTTACTGATTGCCTTGGCCGACTCGGTGATCGGCGGTCGCAGCCTTCCGGGCACACCGGAACTGCGGCGCGACAGTGTAGCTGGCAACGAGGATTGCTGCAAGATGGCGATGGCGCGCTCGCTACGCCCAAATTCACCACCGAAATTCCCCGCGACCCCCGATTTGGGATGCAGATCAAGGAGCAAGGGGCTTGACGACTGAGGCATACTTGCGCACGCCAATGAGACAGTCCTGCGAACTGTCTAGGAGGAAAGCGCCGCAGTGACGCACAGATGTGCCCAAAGCGGGGGATCGCGGTACGCCGCAACCCTTGCGCGACGGCGACCGCCACGCGATGCTTGGCCCATGTCGCCCGCCCCAGCCGATCGCTTTGCCGCCCTCGCCGACCTGACCGCCCTGCTGGGCCAGCGCGACGCCAGACTGCTCGCCGATCTGCGTGCCCAGCTAGAACCGACCAGTGGCTTACACAGCACTGCGATTGCCGCGCTGGCAGTCCACTTTGGCCGCGGTTGGAGCCCGGCCCGGCTGCGCCGTATGCGCGCCTTGCTGGGTCAACAATTGCCGGTTGGCCAGGTGACCGTCATTGCCCCGGCCAACCTGTTCGTCGCGAGCTGGCAAGCGGCGCTAGAGCCGTGGCTCGCCGGAAATACGGTGCGTGTGCGCACCAGTCGGCGCGATGGCGGCGCGCTGCCGTGGCTGGCGAAGCAATTGCAAGAGCGAATGGGCCACGTGGCGGACTTGCAGTTGTGGCCGCCGCGGCTGGATGCAGCCGCCCAGACGATCCTAGAACCAGAGCTGGTGCGCGACAGCCACACGTTGGCCGTTTGGGGCAATGAGGAAACGATTGCCAGTATTGAACAACTGGCCAAAACGGCGGATTTTAGCGGACAGTTGCGTTTGCATGGGCAACACAGCGCCGTGGCGGTGATCGATTGCCGCAACGGTCGGCGCCCCAGCGCCAGGACGCTGGCCGGACTGGCGATCGATATCGTGCTCGGCGACGGTCGCGGCTGCATGAGTCTGGGCCAAATCGGCTGGTTCGGCGCTCAGGCGGCTGATCTACAGGTCCTGCACGCTGCGCTAGCACAAGCCGTTGCCGTTGCCGCAGTCCAATTCCCTGCGGGTCCCGACCACGCCAACTCCGCTGTCCTGCGGAACTTGCAAACCCAAGCGATGGCGGTGGTAGCGGCGGTGCAACCGCAGAGGTGGTTCGCCGCGCGATCGTGCGGTTGGCTGTACAGCCAGGCCCAAGCCGATCCCAGTATCACCAGTTGGGCGCTGCCAGCGCGGTGCGCCAGCTCGACGATCGTCAATAGCCAGATAGGGTTGGCGGCATTGCCCACCCGCTTGATCGGCCCAATTTCTGCGGTATGCAGCGACCTGCCGCCAGCCGAGTTGCCCAAACTAGCTCAGGCGTTGGCGACGTCGCGCTGGTGTCGACCTGGGCACCTGCAAGCGGTGCGTGCTGACCAAGGTCATGATAATTACCGAGTTTTTGAGAGGTTTGTCCAACCCTGACCGCAGGCGCCGTTGCTAACAGGGGGTTTGTCTTCAAACGTCTGCTGCGCGTAACCCGTCGATGAGTTCGCTGGACTCATCGACCCCGCCCTGCGTTGTTGTCAGCCCTCTTCCTGCTTGCGACGCACGACAGGTGCGCCTCAGTCGTCAGAGTGCCTCCGCTTCGCCTTGCGGGCGCCTATTTCCGCTCGCTTCGGCAATGAATGTAAACACCCTCTCAGAGCCCGAGCAAGAATTACTCGATCGATCGGCGATAGGAACCCAGCGTGCAGGCGGCTGGCTACGCCGCGAGTTAGCGACCCACCTAGGAGCCTGTCGGAAATCAATCGGTTATGAAATGTCTTTGCGGTTATACACAATGAATCTATTGCGATCCGACAGTCTCCTAGCTTCTCAGATATTCTCAACTGTCCAAGAACTGCCCGGAGTAAATCCGTGCAGTTTCGGACAGT
>SHZD01000190.1 GCA_009692465.1 Myxococcales bacterium | reverse complement strand
CAAAATGCGTTTGATTTTCGACAGGCTCCTAGAGCACCAAACATATTGATGCCATGGCAAGCCGTACCATGTGCACTCTGTGGCCAAAACTGAGTAATCCGACACCAAAATACCATTGGTTTCCGTTGCAAAATGGAGCGGCGAGACGCCCCGGGCGATCGCTCGCGACCCACGAAACAAGCAGTCAGCACCCAATCAGATGGAATCTGATCGGTGCTCTAGCGGCGTAGGCGCCAGCGACCGGACCTAGAAATGATGGCTTGTCTATTTACAGGTCGTTACTTGGCGGCAGAGACTAGCTCGCGTTCCATCAACTGCAGCACTTTGGCGCGGTCAAAATGCGCTTCAGCGGCGGCCCGACCGTTGCGGCCCAAGCGTGCTGACCGCTCCGGATCGGCGGCCAAAACGGCGATCGCATCGGCCATCGCTACCGGATCGCGCGGGGCGATCGGGACTCCACAATCGTGGGCGCGCACCAGCACTTCGGTTTCGCCCAACGCCGCCGCCAACACCGCCCGCCCCGAAGCCATGTAGAAAAACAACTTGCCCGGTACCGTGCCTTCGCGAAAGGGCGCGGCGTCCAGATGCAGCATCAACAGATCGGAAGCGGCCATCCACACATTCATGGCCGTGACCGGCTGCGGTGGCACGAATACCACGTTGGTCAGCTTCAGTTTTTCGGCCAGCGCGACCAACTGATCGCGCTGAGCGCCGCCACCCACCAACGCAAACTTGACGCGGGTGTCGCCGCGCTGGGTCAACAGGTCCGCCGCTTGCAACAACACATCTAATCCCTGCGGAATCCCTAAGTTGCCGGTGTAGGTGACCACGAAATGGCCGGTCAAGCCGTGGGCCGCGCGCAGGGCCGCCGGGGCATCGCCAGTGAGCGGATGAAACTTTTGGGTGTCGATCCACAGCGGCACAATCGCAGTCTTGCCGGCGGGCGCACCCTTGGCGATGACCTTTTGGCGATGGGTTTCACTGTAGAACAGCAGCTTATCGGGCGCGGCGTAGGTCCAACGCTCAAAGCCACGGGCGGCAGCCACGGCCAGCGGATGCTTGACGTAGCCTAGGTGAATGGGCGCGTCGGGCCACAGATCGTGGACGTCGACGACCAGCGCCGCGCGCAAAATCTTGGCCAGCACTTGGGCGGTCGGCACCAGAAACGTAGGCGGAGCATAGACATAAATCACATCTTGCCGACCCAGGCCCAAACTGTTGACCAGCGCGGTGGCGGCGAACGTGACGTAGCTGAGCAGGCGCGGGACAAAGCGGTGGCGCTCCTTGGTTACGTGCAGCCACGAGCGCACCAGCTTGGTGGTGCCGATGCGTTCTTCCGTCCGCCACGTGCGGCGATAGCCCTCAAAAACGACCCCGCTTGGGTAATTGGGAAAGGCAGTGACTATGGTGACGATGTGGCCATTTTGGGCCAGAAATTCAGCCATTTCCGAGACTTTTTGGGCCGCGGATGACGCTTCGGGCGGATAGTTTTGGCTCAACAATAAAATGCGCATGGTGTGGCAACACAGTGTTAGGAACCGTGCAAAATCAAGTCGATTTTGCTCCCCGGCCCGTTGCTTACTTGGTGGGTCGCGAACTCGCGGCTTTGCAAGCCGCCTGCACGCTCCGTTCCGATCGCAGATCGATCGGGTTATTCTTGCACGTGCCCTTAGGACCGCAGGGGCGGTGCCTCAAAAAGCGGGGTGCGGTTCAAGTTCCGAGTCGGAATTGAGGCGGGCTCAGCGACCTGCGCAACTGCCACAGGGACCGCAACCCAAATTCACCCTCGTCAATTCAATCTGTGTTCCAACCACGCCCGCAGGCGACCCATGTCGCCCTCTGGAATGACGTGGGCCTCGCTGTGTTCGAGCAGTTCACAGGAAAATCCTGAATTTTCAAGAACTTGCTTGGCCTGTCGCGCGCGCGCTGGGGGAATTATGGTGTCTTCGATGCCGTGAACAAACAAGAACTGGGGCTTAAGCGTCGACGGCGGAACCTCGGGCGTAAAAACCAGGCCGCCGCCGATACACAGGACCGCGCGCACTTCTTGTGGATGAGTTGCGGCAAAATGAGCTGCCATAAAGCAGCCTTGCGAAAAACCGACCACTGCAACCGGCCGGCCGCGCGCGCTTCGGATGTGGGCTTGCAGTAGCGCAGTTGCCGCCATCAAGTCGGCCTTGCCGCCATCCGAGGCATCCATTCGAAACCACTGCGTATTTTCTCTCCATGGCAGCGGAGCTTCAATAAATCGCCAAGCGTGATTGGGCGCCAGTTTGGGGGCAATTGCTGCGAAATTGCTAGCAGTATCCCCACGGCCATGCAGGCCAAACACCAGTGCACCGTTGGCTTGGGCTTGCGGTGGCACTTGGTCCACCCACACCCCGGGCAGTTTTTTTTCGGTGCCCTGTAGCGGCGCGGCATCGGGGGCGGCAGGCGGCGGCACAGCGGGCCGCGGGATGCTGGCCGAGGAGGTCTCGCTGGTAGCTGCAGTCGGCGCAGGCGATCGCAACAGCGCGACACTGGTGGCGACGACCCCCACGGCAACTGCGGCGACCACGATCTTATTGCGCACTTCCAACGGACTCCGCGGCGCCCCCCTTGGCAAAACGGTAGGGATCGCCGCCACGGGTGTAACACGCCTTGGCGCCGACGGGAAGATCCCGACCGCCTCAACCCCCACCACACGCCCCAAATTCCCCATCGAGATCCCCGTGGCCCCCGATTTGGGATGCCAGTGCCCTGTCGCTCGCTGTCGCTCGACAAGGAACAAGGAGCTTTTCGCCCAGTGGCGTATTCGCGTAGGTCGCTGGGCGAAAAGCGACGCAGTGACGCCGAGCTGCGCCCAAAGCGGGGGATCGCGGACGCAGTAAGCGGTTGCAGCGACACTGCTCCGGCGTTACGATTAGCCGACCGGCGCTGCGGATTTTTCCGGCGACTTGCAGCAGACAACTCGATGGTTGCGGGGTGCCCGATGGAAAGGTGCCGATTGGTAATGGATACAGTCGCGCAGGCCGCGGGGCGAGCTCCAGTTGGATCTCGTGGATGCGCTGAATCTGGTGATTGGGTTGGGGCGAATCGGTGTTCAGTGGCGGCACCTCAACCCGATCGCCTCTGCAGGTGCCACCCGACCTGGACGGCGTGGTTGAGCCTGATCCTGTGCCTGAGTGCGGCCGGCTGCCTGGAGCAAGTCGAGACCAATCCACAAGCCTACGCTTGTTTAAGTGCCAACAATTGCAAGCCCTTGCCGAACAGCGATGGCGACCCCTTGCCGAACAGCGATGGCGACCCCTTGCCGAACAGCGATAGCGATGGCGACCCCTTGCCGAACAGCGATGGCGACCCCTTGCCGAACAGCGATGGCGACCCCTTGCCGAACAGCGATGGCGACACTGCCGAGCAGGCTGAGACTGCGGGTGGCGACGCAACCGATGCTGGCGCGGAGCCCGACGGCGGCGCCGAAACGGAAACGGTAGCCCTGCAAGACGCCGACACCGCGTTAGTCGAGACTGCTGTGGCCACCAGCGATGGGGATGGCGCCGACGAGGCGATCGCTGATGCGGCCCCCATCGACAGTTCGATTGCACCCGCAGGCGATGCGACCGCCAGCGACAGCCAAACCGCGTGTCCGACCTCGTGCGACGATGGCAACCCCTGTACAGAGGACACCTGCCAAAATGGCCTGTGCACCCAAAAACCGCTGACCGGCGGTGGATGTACCGATGGCGACCAGTGCACCAGTAGCGACACCTGCAGCAAAGGGGCATGTAGTGGCCAAAAAGCCGTGTGCAAGGCCGCCAGTGGCTGCCTTGGGGTCGGCGTGTGCAACCCAGCGTCGGGCGTGTGCAGCGCACCGCTAGCCGCCGATGGGACGCCATGCAGCGACGGCAATGGTTGCACCGTCGACGACGCCTGCCAGTTTGGGGTGTGCTTGGCCACGGCCGTTACCGATTGCGACGACGGCAATCCGTGCTCGTTGGACACCTGCGACCCCCAAAAGGGCTGTATCAAGGTGACTCAAGCCGATGGCGCGGTGTGCGCCAGTTCCACCTGCTCGGCCAACGTGTGGTCGCAGAACAGTCTTTGCAAATCGGGGGTCTGTCCCGCAGCGGTGATCAAGTCGTGCGGCGATGGCAATCTGTGCACCGACGACAAGTGCGATGCGGCTGCAGGTTGCAGCAACTCGGTCGGGCAAGTGACGACGTGTAGCGACGGCAACCCGTGCACCACCACTGACACCTGCAGCAGCGGCGTGTGCAAGGCGGGCAGCGGCAGTTTGGCCTGCGACGACGGCAATGTGTGCACCGACGACAGCTGTACGGCAGCCAAAGGCTGCACCGCGACCGCCAAGAGCTATGGCGGCATTTCGTGCAGCGGCCAAGTGTACAGTGGCCACTGCTACGAGGCCTTCAAAATCAGCGGCGGCTATACGGCGATGCTCAGCAAGTGTGTAGCGTTGGGCGGCCAACTGGCGACGATTCACTCGGCCACCGAAGACGCCAAGGTGTTTGCCATTGCCACCAAAGTCTGCGGAACCGCTGCTAGTGGAGCCTTTTTTGGCCTCAAGCAGGCGGTCGCCGCCACCAACGGCAGCGAGGCGTGGCTCGACGGCTCGCCGTTAACCTATACCAGTTGGTCGAGCGGAGAACCGAACAGCGCCAGCGAGCTCTATGGCGGTTTGTGGCTCAACTCAGGGCTGTGGAGCGATTTTGGCGAACCGGGCGACAACGCCTGCGCCGTGTGTGAGCGGTTGTTGGGTACGACCTGCAACGACGGCAGCGTGTGTAGCCAAGGCGACCTGTGCATCGGCGGGACCTGCGCCGGCGCTCCTTTAGCTTGCGACGATAAAAACTCTTGTACAACAGATAGCTGCGACCCCAAACTGGGCTGCCAGTTCAAAGGGGTCGCCGACGGCGTGGCCTGCACCGCGGCCATCTGCAGCGGCCTGAACTACGCCACCGCAGCCAGCTGTCAAACGGCGGTGTGCAAGCAAGTCAACCCCCAAACCTGCGACGACGGCATCGCCTGCACCAAAGACACCTGCGACGCCACCAAGGGCTGTAGCGCGGTCAGCTACACCTGCACCGACAAAAACCCGTGTACCGACGACGTGTGCATCGGCGGTGGGAGCTGCAGTTTTGCCGCCAAGGACAGCGGCGCCAAGTCGTGTGCGGGCAGCATGTGGCGCGGCCATTGTTACGAAGGGTTCAGCGAGTCGGGGCTGACAGTGGCAGCCAAGCAGTCGTTCTGCACCAGCAAAGGCGGCAAAGTGGCCACCATCCACAGCGCCGACGAAAATGAAATCGTGCGCCAAGCGCTCGATGCTGGCTGCCAGAATTCGAGCTCGACCAGCGGCTACATTGGGCTAGTGCAGGCGGGCTTAACCCATGCGAGTGGCCACAAATGGCTTGACAATTCACCGATGTCCTACCTCAACTGGAATGACGGCGAGCCGTCGCAGGACGCCGAAGTCGACACGGTGATGTCGCGCGCCAGCGGCAAGTGGAGCGATCAAATCGTCGACGCTGGGGTCGATTGCTTTGGGTGCGAACGCATCCCCGGCACCCCCTGCAACGACAACAACCTGTGTACGTTGGACGACGTCTGCTACTACTCGGGCTGTACCGGGGCGCCGCAAAGTTGTGACGACGGCATTGTGTGCACGCTGGACCAATGCTCGGCCACCGCCGGCTGCACCAACACCAGTGGCAAGGCCAGCAAGCAATTCGGGCCGCTGTTTTGCGACAAACCGCAGAGCAAAGGCTGCACAACGGCAGGCACTTGCGAAAACTCCTCGGCCAGTTGCGGCACCAAGAACTGCGGCTACGACGGCAACGTGGGCGACTGCGGCAAGTGTGACATCAAGAGCGTGTGCACCCAAAGCGGGCTGTGCGCCGCCAAGTCCGGCTATGCACTGACCGACAAGGTGCTGGTGTCTGGCGGCACGTTCTCCATGGGCTGCACCCAATGGAACAATACTTTGTGCGAAAAAGACACGATTTTGCGCCATATTGCCTATGTCTCGTCGTTCTACTTGGATACCTTCGAGGTGTCGCAGGGCAAATTCAAGGCTTGCGTGACCGCCGGCAAGTGCACCGCTCCGGCTGGCGGCTACGACAGCAGCAATGATGCCTCGCCGATGGTCAAGCCAACGTGGACGATGGCGTCGGCGTATTGTTCGTTTGCCGGCGGCGACTTACCGACCGAAAGCCAATGGGAATTCGCCGCCAGAACCATCGACGGCGGCGTCGCGACCACGGTCTACGCGTGGGGCAACAGTTGGCCGCCGCCCAACTTGGCCGCCATCGGCAACACCGGCATCGCCGAACTGGCCGACCCCTACCCGTACTACCACGACGCCAACAAGTGCAACGAAATCAACACCCTTGGCGTGTGCAACATGGCCGGCAATATCAGCGAATGGGTGCGCGACTACTACACGCCCGACGGTTTCCCCACCACCTTGACCGTCAAGGACCCGGTGATCAACACGTCAATCCAGACGACCAATCGGGTTTTTCGCGGTAGCAATTGGTACTATTCGGACATCAGCGAGCCTGCGCCCTACCGCCGCTTCAGCTACGACCCGGCGGCGACCTACACCACCATTGGGATGCGCTGTGCCTATCCGTTTGTCAATTGAGGCGTCAGAAGCGTCAGAGGCGTCAGAAGCGTCAGAGGCGTCAGAAGCGTCGGAGGCGTCAAGCCGCGATCCACCGCTTTGGGCGCAGCTGCGCGTTGCTGCGTCGCTTCTCTCCATCGCCGTACCCAAGTACGGCTCAATCGTTCAGATCCTCGCTCCTTGTCGAGCACCAGCGAGCAACCGACCAGGATTCCCCATCGAAATTCTCCGCGGCCCCCGATTTGGGATGCCGGTGCCCTGTCGCTCGCTGTCGCTCGCTGTCGCTCGCTGTCGCTCGACAAGGAGCAAGGAGCTTTTCGCCCAGTGGCGTACTCGCGTAGGTCGCTGGGCGAAAAGTGACGCAGTGACGCCGAGATGCGCCCAAAGCGGGGGATCGCGGCCGAGCACTGGCATTGCAAATCCGCGGCCGCGGAGTTTTCGGTGGAGAATTTGGGCCACCGCCAAAATAAGGCTAATGTAGTGGCCTGCCACCGCTGCGGATCCCTTTGCCCAGTGCCGCCAAGAGGCATGTAGCGCAAGTAAAGCAATCGACCACGAGTGACCACCAGTGACGACTGAAATTTACCCCTCCGGCACTATCCCGGCCTCGATTGCCCGATTTTGCCCGCACTGCGACGCGGAAATGGCGGAGCGCGTGTGCGCGGCGGATGGCACCGCGACGCTGCTGCTGGAATCGCTGACGTCAGACTTGACCGTTCTCAAGCCAGGCTATGTGCTGAACCACCGCTACCAGCTGGAAAAAGAGCTGGGGCGCGGCGGTTTTGGCGCCGTCTATGCCGCCAAGCACACCGGCACCGGTCAGACGATGGCGGTCAAGGTGCTGTTTTCGGCCGGCGATCGGCGCTCGCTCAAGCGCTTTTTTCGCGAAGCGCGGGTGACGGCGCAGCTCAAGAGCAAGCACACGATCAGGGTGTTTGATTTTGGCCAAGACGACAACGGGATGGCCTACTTGGCCATGGAATTGTTGCAAGGTCAACCGCTCAATGAGGTTCTCAACGACCGCCTGCGCGACGGCCAGGCGTTTTCTGAAAAAGAGACCCTCGATGTCGCCGTTGCGGTGTGCAAGAGCCTCAATGAAGCCCACGCCGCCGGGCTGATTCACCGCGATCTCAAGCCGCACAATATTTTTTGCGCGCAAGACGAAGACGGGCTGGTCTACAAAGTGCTCGATTTTGGCATCGCCAAGTCCGTGGATCAGTCGCTGACCGGCGGCAGCATCTTGGGCACGGTGGCCTACATGAGCCCCGAGCAGGCCCAAAATGACAAAATCGACGGCCGCTGCGACCTGTACAGCCTTGGGGTGGTGCTGTTTCAGCTGGTAGCCGGTGACGTGCCGTTTGCTGGCGAGACGCCGATTCAGACCTTAATGATGCACATCAACGTCGCAGTGCCGTCTTTGCGCCAGCGCGCTCAGGTCCAGCTGACCGATCGCTTTGTGGACGTCGTTGAGCGCCTGCTGAGCAAGTCGCCCGAAGACCGCATGGCTAGTGCGGCGGACACCATTGCCGAATTAGACCCACTGCGCGCGATCGCCAGCGACACGGCGCATTTTAAGCCCATGACGGTGATTGCCGCTGGTGCGGATTTGCACGCGTTCAGTAGTTCGCAAGACGAGACGATGGGCGCCATCGGCAGCGGGACGGCGCCCTACCGTCGCGCGACCGGGCCGCAAGCGCCGCCGCTCAAGGCCATCACCTCGCCGACAGTGCTGGACGCCACTGCGGGGGTGCCCAAAGCGTCGCTGGCCGAAGCATCGGGGACGGCCAATCTGTTGACCCCGCTGACCAATCGCGGTGAGGTGGTGGCTCCGGCCGGTACCCCGCTCAAGTGGGTTGGCGTCGCGACAGTAGCGGCCGTCGCCGTAGTGATTGCAGTCCTTATGGCGACCCATCACGCTGCGCAACCTGGGCCACCACCGCCGTCAGCTCCGGTTGTTGCGGCACCCGCGCCGGCCGCGCCAGTTGCACCCGCGCCAGTGGTCGTTCCCGCGCCAGTGGTCGTTCCCGCGCCAGTGGTCGTTCCCGCGCCAGTGGTCGTTCCCGCGCCAGTGGTCGTTCCCGCGCCAGTGGTCGTTCCTGCGCCAGTGGTCGTTCCCGCGCTGGCAGCTGTACCCGCCCCAGTTCCGGCCCCAGTTCCGGCGGCGGCACAGGACGTGCTGCACCCTTCGCCCACCGCCACCGGCGCTGCCGCCGTTGCCAAGCCCACGGCAGTCCCAGCTGCGGCCAATGACGCCAAGTCCGCCGCCGCCAAGCCGACGGCCGTGCACAAGAAAAAAGCCGACGGTAAGGCCAAATCACCCCCCAAACCAGCACTTGAGCGCGAGCTCTAAGTCGATGCACTGGCTGACCTCTATCCTTGCAAAGCACTGGCTGACCTCTATCCTTGCAAAGCACTGGCTGGCCTTTATCCTTGCAAATTGGCTTGTTGTTGGCATAGCCGCGCTGGCATTCGCCGCCCCAGCCGCCGCCCCAGCCGCCGCACCAGTGCCCGACGCCAGCGCTGCCGAGTTGGAAAAAGAAGCCAACACTGCTGTCGATCAAGCGTTCAAGGACTTTGAGGCCAAAAAGTACCGCGAAGCGGCCCAAGGATTTTTGCGCGCTTACGATCTGACCGGGGCCAAATTCCCCAAACAACTGCGCAATGCCGGCAAGGCCTACACGGCGGGTGGCTTATTCGAAGATGCAGCGCGGGTGTGGGAGCGTTTGGCCAATCTGGCGCGCGCCGACGACGCCATGCGCAAAGAAGCCAAAGAACAACTGCAAACGGTGCGCGGTCAGTGGGCCGAACAGCTCAAGAGCCAAGGCGATGCCGTCCACAAGGGCAAGCAAAGTCGGGCGGCGGCGGACACTTATGTGCGGGCGTGGTGGGCTTCCGGGCGCGGGCGCAGCGACGTTTTGCTGTTGGCGGCCAAGGACTACGAAACAGCCAAACTGCTGGACGATGCGCATCTGGCCTACATGCTGGTCGAAAAAATGCCGGCCAGCGACGCCACCCAGATTAAGCTGGCCAGCACCGGAGCGAAACAACTGCTCGACCAAGCCAAAGGCCACCCCGCGGCCAATCTAGGGTTGGAGCTGCGCGCGGCCGGGCAGTTTACGGAAGCGGCGAATCAGCTTTTGATGGCCTTTGACGCCAAGCGCGAGCGACTACATCTGCGTTTGGCCGCACAGTGCTATGAGTCAGCGGAGAAATTTGACGACGCGCTGGCGACGTGGAGCCGGTACGAGCTGCACGACCCGTCGAGCCTGCTCGGCACCGACCAAGCGCGCGCCCGGCAAACGGCGTTGCGGCGGCACAAGCTCAAGAATGAAGCCAAAGCGGCAGCAGTCGCCGGTCGCCATCAAGTCGCCGGTCAAGCGTGGTTGGCCATGTATGACGTCAGTCAAGAACACGACGTGGTGGCGTTGCGCGAGGCGGCCCAAGCCTTTGAGCAAGCGGGGCATGGCGAGCGCGCCAAAGTGCTGTGGCAGCGGTTGGCGGACAGTCCGTATGCCAGCGACGCCGAGCGCAGTGCCGCGGCCGAACGCAAGGTGGAAGTGGACAAAAACGTGGCCAAACCTGTAGTTGTCGTCACGGTCGACAAACCGCCGCCAGCAACTGACCCTGTGGATTCAATGGAAAAAACCGTGCTGAAGATTCAACCGCTGGCACCACAGTCGATCGACTCGGGCTGTTCCGCGTGTTGGGCGCTGGCCGGTGGCGGTGGGGCGGTGGTGTTGGGCAGTGCGACGTTGGTGTTTCTGGCGCGCGGCGATCAGTCCAAGCTGTTGATTTTGGTGCAAGAAGTGGACTCCGCCGGTCGCATTACCGGGGTCTACCATCAAGAAGCGGTGGCGCGGCAGGATACCAACTTGGCCCTGAACAGTTTGGGGATGGCCGGCTTAATCGGCGGTGCCGCCGCAGTGGCCGCCGGTGCGCTGATCAAGTGGGTCCAGGGTCCGCAGCAACGCGCCGATGCGCTGCCGTTTCTGTTGTGGACTACGGAAGGTTTCACGCTGGGCGCGCGGTTTTGACCGCGTTCAATCAGTTATGAACTGCCCAGTCTTGAAGGCATAGCCGACCAGTGCCACCCCGATCGCCAAACAAATGGCGGCAGCGATGGCGGTAAAGCTCTGGTCTGGTTGCAGATCGGGCTTGGCCTCACTGAGCACCGGCCGACTCATCCCCGGATGCACCCACGCTTGCAGCGAGTCGCCGGCCTTGTAGCGCTGAGCGGCAAAGTCGGCGCTGGTGATAAACGCCCCACCGTCGCGTGCTTGGCCGTCGGCGGCGTCGGTCCAGCGCAACACCGCAATCCCGCCGTGCTGGGCGCTGCTGGCGCTGACAACCGAAACAACAGTGGTGGCATAGCGTTTGAACTCGCCGTTGCGCAGTTTGGCCGCTTGGTCAAAGTGTGTCCACGCCGTCACCCCGGCGACGCCGACCAAGACGATTCCAACAGTGGCGACGGCACTAAGTCTCATAGAATACTGCGTTTTTTGGCGCGGAGTGGACTGGCTTCATCGACCCTCGGCCGCGGTTAAAGTGGGCAACCCAGCGCTGTTCGAAAAGGCCGGCGCGGCGAGACGGCCTGCCCGCTGGCCTGCGACCCACGAAACAAGCAACGCGTCGCCGAGCAAGTCTTAGTTGATCGGCTCGCCAAATTCACCATC
>SHZD01000189.1 GCA_009692465.1 Myxococcales bacterium | reverse complement strand
ATCTATTACGATCCAACAGGCTCCCAGCCATTCAGATATTCTCAACTGTCCAAGAACTGCCCGGAGTAAATCCGTGCAGTTTTAGACAGTTGCCGCCGTCTAGCCAGACGGCGCTAGGAGCGAGTCGGAATACTCCGACACGCTCCTAGGCGTTTAAACCCAGTCATTACGGAGGAAATTCATGAAAACACTGAAAAACTTTGCAGTTCAACGGTCGCCTGTTCGCCAGTGGGGACTGAGCGTGATGGTGCTGGCGCTGTTCTTGGCCTGCGGGTGTAAGCCGAGCGTCGAAGGCGAGACGCGGGCGTGGGACCAAAACAAGTTGACGCTGCAGGAATGGTCGGGGCGCTTCGCCAACTTTCGACCAGCGATCGACAGCCGAGTGGCCGAGGCCCAAACGGATTTTGACGTCGCCAAGTCGATGGGTGACCCTGACGCCCGCGCCGCCAAGATGCGCGAAGCCAATGACAAGCTCTACGCGTTGACGACCGCTTTTCAGGAAATCGACCGCAAACTCAAGGAGTACGATCGGCTCAAGGCCGATCCGCTGATGCTGCGGATGCCGGGGACAATGCTGATGCCGGCGATGCAGATGTCCGATGGCCTTTTGCGCTCAGCCCGCGCCCGCATGGAAGGGCCGGTGAACAATGCCGGCGAGGCGCTCGGGCGGTTGCGTGACGCCAGCGAAGGGATTACCCGCGCGATGGCGCCCCTACAAGACGCCAAGAACCGGGCGGCTGCGGCACCTCAGCCCGGCCAGATGGGCCAGCCAGGCCAGTTCGGTCAACCGATTCTGCCGCCTGGGGCCATGCCGGTTGGTCAAATGCCGGGACAACCCCGCATGGGCGCCCAAGGCATGCTGCAACCTGGGATGGGCCAGCCCGCAATGGCGCAACCCGGTATGGGCCAGCCCGGCATGCCGCCGGGAATGGGGCGGCCGGGCATGGGTGGCGCACCGGGAGGCAATCCGGCGATGGCCATGCCGCCGGGATCAGCGGGGCAGATGCCACGCCAAGGTCCGGGTGGTATGGGGGCGCCCGCCATGGGCGGTGCTCCGGGCTTCGGCGGCCCACGGCCGATGCCGCCAGCGGGAACACCGCCGCCAGCAGGGCAGCCACCGACTGGAGCACCACCGGCTGGCCCAGTTCCGGCGGGCGCCAAACCTTTTTGAATCTCCCCTTGGCGATTCGACCCATTTCCGCCAGCTAACTAGAAACTTGGGGGCGCGCCGCCCCCAAACCCCCGCGGTGGTCCGCAGCTGCGGCCCACATTCCACATGCCGCTCAAGAAGTTTCATGCATCGTGGGTGCCGATTTGGCGGCATGCGGAACTCTCAGCCAATTCCCCAACGAAAATAGAGCGGCGTGAGGCCCTTGGCGCGCGCGCGTGACCCACAAAACGAGTCCGAAGTCGCCGAGCAAATCTGATTTGATCGGCCCTTCAGGCAGGAGCAGGACCGCAGTGACCAGCACACTTGAAAACACCCTGAACGACGACCTCAAAACTGCAATGCGCGCGAGCGCCGATGTAGCTAAGCTCGCGATTCGCGCCATTAAAACCGATATCATGAAGAAGCGCACGGCCAAGGCTGGCGTTGAAATCACGGATGAACTGGTTCAGGACACCATTCGGGCCTACGTCAAGATGTTGCAAGGATCTGTCGATGAATTGGTCGGCGGCGGCGCGGCGCCCGATGAAGCCAACATCGTGCAAATGCTAGCAGAAATTGCCTTTTTGGACCGCTATTTGCCCAAGTTGGCCGACGAAGCGCAGACGGCGGCGATTGTCCAAGCGGTATTGACCGCCAACGCCATTACCGATCCGAAAATGGCCGGCAGGGCCATCGGACTCGTCATGAAGGACAATAAGGGCAACGTCGACCCAGGTTTGGTGGCCAAGGCCGTCAGGGCCGCGCTCGGGGCGTAGGAACTGTCCCAGATCAAGTCATTATGGGTCTGATTCTGTTTGCTTGCTTTGTTGGTGGCTAAGCTCGCGTCCGCAATCGACTCGCCGGTCCCGTGTTGCGCAGGACGGTCGAGTCATTTGTGACTAATTCCCCAACGAAAATGGAGCGCCTTGACGCTTCGGACGCAAGCTCGCGACCCAAGCAACAAGGCAACAAGTACTGAGATGCCGAGCAAATCCTACTTGATCGGCTCTCTAGATATCCCGCCAATCTTTAGGTTGTTGTTTCGGTTGCTGTTTCTTGCGTTCAAGCAGCGTCCAGCGCACGTCAACCACGGGTGCTTCTAGCGCGCCGACCGTGCAGCTAGCTGCTCGCGGCAAGCCAGTGAGATCCTTGCGCAGTAGCGGGTCAGTACACTTGCCAATGCCGATGGCGACGCTGCCGCGTTCTGGGCGATAGCGCTCGGTCCCTTTCAAACTAAAGCCAGGCAAACTTCGCTTTGTGGCCAGATCGAGGGCGACAAAGCCGTAGTTGCCCCATAATACTGAGTTTTCGACAGAGACGTCACCTGCCTCGCCGCGCAGGACGGCAATGGCATCTGGTCGACCCATGACGACGCTCGATCGAATGATCAGCAGGCGGCGCCCGCCGCCGTCGGGTTGCACGACGATCCCAGAGCCGCCGTTGTAGGCGACTGTCGAGCCGACAACCTCCAGTTGGGCTGTGCCACCGAGACGGACCGGCGGATCCACCGTGCCCTTGGCTTCATTATCGGCAATCAGAGTCGAAAACATCCGGGCTCGCACGCTGCCACTCAAGTCGACCGCGGCTGCGCGATCGCCGTGGTTGCCCGTCACGCGGGTTCGAATCAAGTCGAGTTGGCCGGCACTAGCTGCCAGCGCGCCACCGCCGTGCAAGGTGCTGGCATTGCCATATAGCCAACAATCTTGCAGAGTCAGGCGGCTCTTTTTCATCAGCGCGACGGCGCCGCCGCGCTCGGACTTGCCGTTGGTGATGGTCAAGCCCTCCAAACGAAAATCGATTGCATCTGCACCAATGGTGAGGATGCGGCCCTGACCGCCGGCGTCCAGCACTACCTTGTCGTTGCCGACTCGGCGAATCGTCGCGGACCGCGTCGCCACGAGGCGCGCCCCGCGGTACACGCCGGCCTTGAGGCATACCACCGGATTGGTTTTGCCGGGTCGATCCATGGCGTGCTGAATCGCCGCCGTGTTGCCGTCGGCCCGTAGCGTGACTGTACAGGCCCCCGCCGGGACCGAAGTCAGCGCCCCAAGGCCCGCAATTGCCGCTAAAATCCGTATAATCATCAATAGTTCAGTTTCGGTTTGGGTTCAGCGCTGGTCACAATTTTGCCTCAATGTCGGTCTTGCCCAACGTCGCCCGCGCTGCGTGCGGTGACCGTGCAGCAACGGTACCACGCGGCACAGGTCGGCGCACGATTGTGGCCACTCCACCGCCACTCTTCCCAGCCAGCCTTCATGGCAGTATCTTGCGTCCATGGCCGCTTCTACTCGTTTACCGCCGCCGCGCCCACCACGTGCCCAGCGCAACACAGCGGCGCTGGCCGACCTCAATCTGGGTGACCTGACCGAGCCACGCCACAACACCGTGACCGTGCGGCGTATTCTCGCGATGTATTTGACCAAGACGTTGGCACTGTTTCGTTCGATTCCGCTGTCTGTCGTTGAGGCATCCAATCGGGCGCTGTATCAGGAAACGGTCGATCTGCTCGCGGCTGCCCACGCTGCCGATCAGCAGGTTGGTCCTCAGATTTTTCGACTGCCGACGGTCAACGCCTTTGTGCACTGCATTGCTGGCCAACTGCACCCCGCGGGCGATCGAGTTGCGATCAACGCTTGGCTGCGCGAATTGTGCGGACAAGTCGCCCTTGAATTGGCCATCGTCGGTCGGTTGGCGCGACCCGTACACATCGGTTCAGGTACGGACGGTCGGCTGCCGTTGCTGTGCTCACCGACTGCGAATGTGGCGATCACCGTGCGCGGGCTGCAGCCGCGGGTGAGGTTTTCCAATGGGCTGGTTCAGATCGAAGCGGGCGGTGAACGCGCTGTCGTGGACCTGCGCGATCCGCAGCCGATGGATTCGCAGGCGGTGAAGGTGTGGCGGCCCTACGCGCGGGTGGTGGCAGGCCTATGGGTCACCGATTGCGATAATAATCCGCTGGCCATGTCCGAAGCGCACCCAGACAAGCACGGCAACCGGCCCGATCTCGGCGGCCATTCAGTGCAGCAGTGGGCGACGCTATTGGCTGAGGCGATTGCCTTGATTGACCAGCACTTGCCCCTGCTGGGCGAGGAGTTGCGCCTGCTGGCTCGGGTTTTTGTCGCCGTCGGTTACGATGCTGAAAGGCACTTGTCGGCCAGCTACCAAGAGGTGATCGGCACCATCTACCTGACGCTGCACCCGCAATTGATGACAATGGCCGAAGCGGTGGTCCACGAGTTTCAACACAACAAAATTAATGCGATGTTTCACTTCGACCCGCTGCTGCACAATGCGTGGACGCCGCTGTACTCGTCGCCAGTCCGGCCCGATCCGCGGCCGTTGCATGGCGTGGTCCTGGCCGTGCACGCTTTTCAACCCGTGGCGCGTTTGTATGAGCAGATGAGCTTGCAAGGGCATGCGCTGGCGACCCAAACGGCGTGGAATGAGCGCTTTGCCCGCATTATCACGCTGGACCGCGCCGGAGCAGCGACCGCCTTGGATCATGCGCTGCCGACTGCGCTTGGGTCGGCGTTTTTTGCCCAAATGCGCCAACTCGATGAGCACTTGGGCGAACTCGCTGCGCAGCGTTGGCCCAACGCCGCTCCGACTCAGGCAAATTTGGACGAAGTCGCCGGTCATGACTGACCGAATAGGCCTACCGCGTTCTGCCTAGCCCTGACTTAAGCGGCGCCGCAATTGCAGTTATTTTGACCGCAAGCCCCAGCGCGCCTAGCCTGTGCGGTTGGCGCGATCCGGCAGGTCGTCGCTCGGCGAGGCGTATACAGGTCCGATGACTAGCGAATTGCCCAAACTACACTCACTAAGACCCACAATCGGGCTGACTCTACTATTGCCCTTTGTCATGGTAGCGTGCCTCAATACCCGACAACCCGACGTGGTGGTGCCCGTCGGCGCTGACGCGTTGGTGCGAGGCGCGGATAGCGAAGCGGACTCTGATCCGCACGTGCTCGACGCTTCGACAGGCGAAGTTGCGCCGATTCAAGATGCACAAACCGCGACCACAGTCGATGTCCAAGCCGATACACAACCACCCGCTGCCGACGCTGTAGTTGCCGCCTGTGTCAGCGACCAAGCATGCGCCGCGCTGCTCAAGCCTGCGGTTTGCCAGTATGCACGCTGCCTTGCAGTTGCTGGCGCCGCACCGACTTGCCAGTTGCTTGCCGAAAAAGACAACTCACCTTGCGGTGGAGCGCAGTGTTTGGTCGAGGGTGGCGTCGCGGTCTTGCACGCCAAGCTGTGCAATGCAGGGGTGTGCGCTGCAACCGTGGTCACGACTTCTTGCGATGACAACGACTTATGCACCGCCGACCAGTGCATCGCCGCGACCGGGTGCGCTCACGCCTTTGTCGATTGCGCCGACAGCAATCCGTGCACCAAAGACAGCTGCGCCAGCGCAAGTGGTTGTGAGCACTTGCCTGCCGACGCCAGCCCGTGTGAGGACGGCAACTTGTGCACCCTCAATGACACCTGCAATCAGGATAGTTGTCAGGGCGGAGCGACCAAGGCCTGTGCTCAAGAAAACCCATGCCTGTACGCTAGTTGCGTGGCTGCCAGCGGAAAATGCGTCGGGGCGCCGTTGGCAGATGGCGCCGTTTGCGACGACGGCAACTCGTGCACGCCCAAGGACGCTTGCAAAGCAGGCGCGTGCTTGGGCACCGGCAATGCATGCGACGATGGCGACGCTTGCACCACCGACGGCTGCGCAGGCGGCGGATGCCAGCACACGCCGTACACCGGCCCATGCGACTTGGACGGCTCGCAGTGCACCGCCGATGCCTGCCTGAGCGGCCAGTGTTTGGCGGGTTTGGTCCTCAAGTGCGAAGACAGCAATCCATGCACCATCGACAGTTGCGTAGCAGCGACGGGCTGCGTGTGGAGCTCAGTTCCATTTGCGACGCCGTGTGGCAGCGGCAAGTGGTGCGGGCAGGGATCGCAGAAAAATCAGTGCGTCTCGGTGGTTATGCCAACAGCCATGAGTTTGGTCCCCGGCGGGACTTACACCCAAGGCTGCAACGCTGCGGTCGACCCGTGGTGCAATCTCAACGAAAAACCACCGCATCCCGTGGCCTTGGCTTCGTTTTTCATCGATACCAATGAAGTGACCGTAGCCAACTATCAGGCCTGCGTCTCCGGCGGTGCTTGTGTGGCTCCAGCGACCGGCACTGACGCCACTTGGGGCCAAGCGGGAAAGTCGCAACACCCTGTCAACTATGTCAATTGGCAACAGGCTGCCGCGTACTGCGTGTGGGCCGGCGGCGGCCGCTTATGCAGCGAAGCCGAGTGGGAATTCGCGGCTCGCGGCAGTGACGGGCGGCGCTTTCCGTGGGGTAACTCACCGGCAACCGGCTGCGACTTGGCGACGTGGGGCGGTTGCGGCGGCTTGCAGCCGGTTGGTCAGCTGCCCAAAGGCAAGAGCCCGTTTGGGGTCAACGACATGGCGGGCAATGTTCGCGAATGGACGGCTGACTGGTATGCGGGCAACCACTACGCCGAACTGAGCGCTGCTGGCACCCTGACCACAGCACCCACGGGGCCCAAGGCCGGCAATGAGCGCGTGATGCGTGGCGGCTACTTTCAGGACAATATGCCCGAGCTTCGAACTTCGGCGCGGGCATTTGCTCAGCCTGCTACGTCGGCGTTTAGTTTGGGGATTCGTTGTTGTCGCAGCCCGAAGTAGCTCGGGACAAACGGCTGACGGCCCCCAAGCCGACCACGAGGCCTCGAGTTTCGGCACCGCTGGCCATGGTCGAAGTCGCGGCCGGCAAGTTCTCGATGGGCTGTCTCACCACCGACGCCAGTTGCGCCGCCAACGAAAAACCGCTGCACGAAGTCGCATTGGCCGCCTGTTAGCTAGACCGAACCGAAGTCACGGTCGCCGCCTACACCGCGTGCGGGGTGGCGTCCGCGTGCTTGGCTCCATGTCTGGTCTACTCACTGGCCACAGCGACGGCCAACGATGGCCATAGGGCCCGCGGGACCTTTGCTGTCAACAGAGTCAGCCGCAGCGGACAACAGGGGCTTTCGCGGTGCGCTGTCCGGCTTGTCAGGGCCGCAAGCACTAGCGGATCTACTGGCGAGTTCGTTCGAGACTACTTGCGGCTAATGAACTGCGGTTCGTAGTCGCCGAACATCAGATCGAGCTTGCCGTCGCCGTCCAAATCGACCGCGCCGTAATACTCCGCATTCTCAGCATAGTCCGGCGCCGAAACGCGCGGCACTTCAACGGGCGCGCTGCCGCTGCAACCCAACTGGCGGATTTGCACTTTCGCCGACGGAAACGTCATCACCAACACGTCGCCACTGCCGCTGGCGTCGAAGTTGGCGGCGCCGAGCAGCATCACCGGGTTGGCGGCGTCGCCGACTAGCAACGTCAACGCGCCGCTGGTGCTCAGCCCGGTTGCCGTTTGCAGCAATCCGGTAATCGATTGACCAAAAGGCAAATCGCCGCTGTTATTGGTGCGCTGGAACACTAGGTCGGCCTTGGCATCGCCGTTGACGTCAGCCAAGTGGCCAATGCCGCGAAAACCAGCGTCGAGTTCGACTGCGGTGAACGTCGCTGTGCCCTTTGGCCCGTGCAGCAGTACGCCCGGCCAACCGCCGCCACCACTTCTGCTGGTGACCATCAGGTCGACCAAACCGTCGCCATTGACGTCGGCGGCATGGATCATGGCGCGGCCAACCGCGTCGCCCGACTTCGAAGTGCTGCCACTGGAGGCTGGCCAGTTCAACACGGCGTAGTCGGCCCATTTGATCTTGCTGGCGGCGGCATCCCAGCCCAGATTCGAAATCCAACCCAATTGTGGCGCCTTGGGCGCTCCGTCAATCTGGCCCAGTTCGGTCAACAACACCAAGTCCGCGGTGCCTGAGCCATCGACATCGGCGATGCGCACGGCGATCGTCACGGGTTGGGTGGTCGCTGGTGGCACGAAATTGACCGCCACGGCTTGGGGCGCGCCCATTTCGCCCGGCGCCGCAGCGTCCTTGTTGCGGACCCACGCAGCGCGCAGCAGCACGGATTTCTGCACAAAGGTGCCACCCGAATTTTCAGAGCAGGTGAGAGTACGCAACCCGTAGACGATGTCGCGGTAGCCATCACCATCGAGATCGCCGACATCGATTGCGCTTTCGGAGGCGACCATTTCGGGCCCGAGGCCCGCGCCGCATTCGTTGCTAATCACATTTAGGCCCGTGGTCACCGCTTTGAAGGTGAACTTGCCGCTGCCGTCGTTGCGGTAGACGTCAATCTGGTTCTCCGGCACTTTGAAGTCCGCTCCAGGGCCATAGTTAATCGACACCGCTAAGTCGGGCAGCGCCGCGACTGACACCGGCTTGCTCAGCGAGCCAAAGGCCACAGCGTTGACTCGATTGAAGCCGTTGGGCTTGGCAAAGGCGTCGCTTTTGAGCCCGGTCAGGGCAGGGCAGGCCGGTGCAACAGGGGCCGGTTTAGGCAGGCCTGGACCGCAGCGACTTCGGCGGCGCAAGCGCTGGTCTTGGGCCACGGGTAGCCGGCATCGCACTCGAAGTGGGCGGCTGGCGCGGCGATGTAGCAAGCGGACAGCGCGTTGGCCTGCGGTTTGCAAGCGGTGCTGGCACTCAGACTCTCGCTCTGACAGCGACTAGTGCAGGCGCCGTGGATGTTGGGTACGGCATTGGGCTTGCCCGTACACACCGGGGCGCCGGCCGTGCACAGCGGCGAGCATGAGTTGCCGACGATGTAAATGGAGAACTTGGAGGTCTTGAACGTGGCGATGCCCTTGGCAAACGTCGCCCCATCGACAGCTTCCCAACTGGTATCGGCTTCGTCATCCAGTCGCAGGACCACATTGCCGACGCCGGTGAACGGCAATTCGATGGTCACCGGGTTGGCAAACGTGGTGCCATGGGGCTTAAAGGTGTACGGGTCGCCAACGGCGGCGATCACCGTGGGCATTTTCGCCACGCTGGCGGCTTGGGCCTTGCCGACCGAGACGTCCTTGGCGGCAGTCAGGGTGCCGGCCGGAATGATGACCTGAGCGCTGCCGGTCTTGACCGCGGCTCCAGTGGCACCGACCGACTAGGTGACGGCGGCGGTGCCTGCGCCGGCGGTGGCGGCGGGCGCGGTGGTGGTGCTGCAACTTGTGGCCAGCACGGCGGCCACGGTCAGCAATGGGAAGTGGAGCTTGAAGTGCATCGCTTGGTCCATTTTCGGGGTTGTATCGCCAGACTGACAAGCCCTGATCAACCAAAATCGGGGTGCAAGTCGGGCAGTTTTCAGTGCGTTTGAACCATTGCGAGCGCTATCCCGCCAGCGGGTTGGACCTAGATCTGAACGGAACAATGGGCCAGGTTGACTGGCCGCAAGCAGGCGATTGTCGTGGCAGACCATGACCGCAGTCAACTGGCGCAACGCTGCTGCCGCGCCCGGTCTCGCCAAGTTGGCACCAACCCCAAATTCACCACCGAAATTCCCCGCGACCCCCGATTTGGGATGCCAGTGCCCTGTCGCTCGCTGTCGCTCGACAAGGAACAAGGAGCTTTTCTGTCAGGGGCGTACTCTCGTACGTCCCTGACAGAAAAGTGACGCAGTGACGCCGAGCTGCGCCCAAAGCGGGGGATCGCGGCAAACCAATCCACTTGTCGCTCCCCATGCCATCGGCCATCATCGGGCCACCGTGCGGACTCCGTCTGCCTTGTTGTGAGCCATGCCCGATCCAATCCGCAGCATCCTGTTTTTATGCGTGGCCAATTCAGCGCGCAGCCAACTCGCCGAAGCCCTGTGCCGCCACCGGTTCGGCGACCGCATCGGCGTCTACAGTGCGGGCAGTTGCCCGACCAGCGTTCGCCCCGCGGCGATTGAAGCGCTTGCCCAACTTGGCATCAGCGCCGCCGGGCAGTACTCCAAACTGGCTGACGACTTCGACCCGCAAGCCATCGACTTGGTGGTGACGCTGTGCGCGCAGGAGGTGTGTCCGCTGTTCTTAGGCGCCGCCCAGCGCCTGCATTGGCCGATTGACGACCCAGCGACTGACGATCCGTCTTTCGACCATGCGGCTCTGTTGCAGCGTTTTATGCGCGCCCGCGACGAAATAGACGCTCGCTTGAGCGAACTGACGCCGCTGCTGCACTCGCCAGCGTCGCGGTTGAACCGGCTGGACAGTATCTACCGGTTGACGCGCTACGTAGTCCACGCTAATCCCCGTTTCGAACTGCGCATTGGCCGCTCGTGTGAGGAATTAGACCGCCGGCTGGCGGCGACCGACAGCAGTGGGGCGACGTTTGTCACGGCCTGCAATCCACAGAGTGAGCCGAGGAGCGACGCCGACAACGAGCGTCTTCATACGGCTTTGCTGGCGAATCTGACGGCGCGTGGTGCTCGTTTTTTTGGCGGCGAAGGGTTGGCGCTTGGTGGCCCGCATCGCGGGGCGAGTGCGCTGGTGTTTCACACTGACCGACAGCAGGCGCAGGCGTTGCGGCGGCAGTTCGACCAGACTGCGGTGGTGTTTTGTGGGCACGGGGGCGTGGCGGAATTGGTGTATGCGCCTGAGCCGTAGCCGTAGCCGGAGCCGGAGCCTGAGCCTGAGCCTGAGCCTGAGCCTGAGCCGGACATCACTTTGCGGCAATTGGGCCTCAGCGCTTTGCCGCAGCGCTTTGCCCTAGTGGCCAATGTAGCCGACACACCGGACGATGTTTTCGGCCCATTTGGCCCCTATCGAAGCTCCCACTGTCCGCCTGTTGCCGTCAGGGAACCTGTCAAAACTTCCGGGACCAGCACTGCCGATCCCAGCTCGGGGTCGGCCGTCAGGGGTTGGCGTCGACGCAGTCATTTGCGCCATCGCGCATCACGCCGCCCGCAGTGGCCGATGTGGTCGAAGTTCAACGCGCATTCAGTAGGCATACCGTCGGCGGTCGTCAGTACAACTTGGCTGGCGATACCCCACACCGTGCGCGTTGTCGGTACCGCGATGACGTCGTGCAGCGCCGGCCGACCGGCGTCGGACCCACGAGATGCAGATCCAGATTTCCTCCTGATTTCAAGAGTGAAAAACGGGCGTTCAGATCTTGTTTTGATTTCAACGGCATGCGACAGTCGCCGCCCCAGCCGCGCGTTCTGTATGGGCAGGACGCGTGGGGCACAAGCCCAGGG
>SHZD01000188.1 GCA_009692465.1 Myxococcales bacterium | reverse complement strand
AGTGGTACCGACAGTGGTACCGACAGTGGTACCGTCAGCGCTGTGGCAAGAGCAAGGAGGCGCATTCGGTCATGAAGTCGGACTTGGCCGGCGGGCAGTTGCCGTCCAAGTACTTCGGCGCCAACGCCGCGTGGTGGACCATCATGCAGATAGCGCTCAACCTAAACAAAATGTCTACGCAGCTCGCGCTCGGTGGCACATGGGCGACGGCTAGGCTGAAAAAGGTGCGCGCGCACATCATAGCGGTGGCCGAGCGAGTCGCGGACCACGCTCGACAGGTGGTGATCCGGCTGAGCGCTGATCACCCATCGTCCAAACTTATTGAAACAGCGAGGGAAAAATCTTGGCATTGTTCCCGGCGCCAACCGGGTAGCCGCAGCTCGGCGATGGCCGGGGACCTGCGACAGACATGACTGCGGGCGGTCGGGCTGGCGCCGCCGTGGAGCGAGGACGCGAAAATGGCCCCCTGCGCGTGCGCAGGAGCCCCGTGGACGGCCGCGACGGCCCGTGGAGCCGACAAAACGAGGTCAAAATTCGGTTTTGGCGGCGAATCGACATGTGCTGACTTGGGCATGAGGAATCTTGGTAGTGCAACTTTCTTGCGCCCAGCCTCACATGGAGATACAGTCGTGTTTTAGGCACCGTCAGGGCGGCTGCCGTTGCTGCCTACCTGCCGCAATCCTGTCTGCGGCGCCCATTCACTGAAGGTTTCACTTGCAAGCCATTTTCTGGGGCGTACGCGGAAGCTATCCGACACCTGGACCGGAAACGGTTCGGTACGGCGGCAATACCTCCTGCGTGGAAATTGCCAGTCGCAGCGGTGAGCGGATCGTCATCGACGCCGGCACCGGATTGGCCCGCTTGGGCGAGTGGCTGGCCCAGCGCCAGTTGGATACCGGTCGTTTTGACTTGCTGTTATCCCACATGCACTGGGATCATGTGCAGGGCTTGCCGTTTTTTGCCCCGTGTCATCAAGGCAAGGCCCAATTGGCGATCCACGCCCTGCGTCCTGACGTGGTCAAGTTGCGCGATATTGTGCGCGGCGTCGCTCGCCACGAGTTTTTTCCGGTAGCACTGGATGATATGGCCGCGAGTTTTGAATTTCACGAGGTTCATCCAGGGCGGCGCTTTCGCGCTTCTGCCTTTGCGATTCGGCCATTTCGACTCAACCACCCGTTTGGCGCCGTCGGCTACCGGATTGACGGCGACAACAGCAGTTGCGCCTATGTGTGTGACACCGCGCCGTTTAACCTGCTGCTGCACAAGAAACACTTTCTCAAAGGTCCCGAGCCGTTATCGACGACCGATCGCCGGCAATTGCAGAATCTGCGCGCCTCGCTTGTCCAAGCGGTGCAGGGCTGCGACACGGTCATTTACGACACCCACTATACCCAAGACGAGTACGCGCGCTTTCCGCATTATGGCCATTCGACCCCTGATCACGCACTGGACTTGTTGCACGGTCAGGGCGTGAGGCGGCTGGTGTTGTTTCATCACGCCCCCAATCACACCGACGCCATGATGGACGAAATTGACGCCCAATACCGGCACAAGGGCGAGCAGTTGGGCATCGAAGTGGTGACCGCTCGCGAAGGTCTGGCCCTGCCGATTGGCAACGCCGCAAGCTCAGGGCCGATGCACCTAGTGGCGGTGCCATGAAAGTGCGCTTTTGGGGCGTGCGCGGTTTCTTCCCGGCAGCGGGAGCCGACTACTTGCGCTATGGCGGCAACACCGCGGCTTTGGAAGTCATCGCCGACAGCGGCGCGCGGTTGGCGATTGACTTTGGCACTGGCGCCGTGGGGTTAGGCCGAGCGCTGCTTGGGGCTGGTTTTGGGGTCGGCAAAGGGGTGTTGTCGGTCTTGCTGAGCCACACCCATTTGGACCATACCGCGGCGATGCCGTTTTTTGTGCCGGTGTTTATCCCTGGCAACCGCATTGATGTGTACGGCGCCGTCGACAACAACAAACTGCATGATGTTCTGGAGTTGCTTTTCGATCCGCACGTGTGTCCGATCAATAGCCAAAAAAACCTCAATGCCAGCATTACCATTCACGATGTGGTCGATGGTCCGCTGGCGATTGACGGCTTTGCGGTGCGCGCCTTGCGGGTGCCCCACGGTCACGCCACAGGCGTCGTGTGGCGCATTGAGGCCGATGGCAAAAGCATCGCCGTCGTCACGGCCATCGACCATCCAGCCAGCGGTCCGCTGCCTGCGGCGATCGAGCTGGCGCAGGGCGTGGATTTGCTGTTGCACGACGGCGCTTGGCGCAGCACCAGCGACCATTATGCTCGGCGGTGGGGAGGCGCGACCGTGAGCACAGCGGTGGCCGTCGCGGTCCGAGCTGGGGTCAAACGTTTGATGCTGACCCACCACGCTCCGCAGCATACCGATCGCGACCTCGACGCCTTGTTAGCCGAGGCCCAAGCGCTCAGTTCCGTGCCAGTGTGGTCGGCCATGGAAGGGGAAACCATTGAAGTGTAGTCAGATTCTTGCCTTATTGCCCGCTGTCGTCAGCCTCAGTTGCTACGACGGGCCGTTTGCCTGTGACACCTCGGCGCAAGCGGGCTTGGTCATCACTGTGACCCAGGGCATCAACGGCCCGGTGCTGTGCGACGCCGATGTGACCGTAAGCGACGGCGCCACCAGCGAAAAAGTCAGCGCCCAGGGCTCGCCGTGCACCTACTCTACTGCCTATGAAAAACCCGGAACCTACACCGTAATCGCCGCCAAATCGGGTGCAAAATCGACCACCAAAGTGGGCATCGTCGTCACCAAGAGCGAATGCCATGTCGAAGCGCAAAACGTGATGCTTGTTCTGGAACTCTAAGGCCGTCGACCGTGCGGCGCGGGCGCCCGTTTCGTGATCAAATACCTCGGGTCTAAGCGTACGCTGTTGCCTTTAATCCGGCGCACGGTGGCGGCGATCGGCTCTGTGCGCTCGGCCATCGACTTGTTCAGCGGCACTAGCCGGGTCGGGCACGCGCTCAAGGGCGATGGCCTGCAAGTGTACGCCAATGATCACACGACCTATGCCTCCATTGTAGCCCGTTGCTATGTTCAAGCGGACGCCCAAGATGTCGAACGCCCAGCTCGGCTTTTGCTGGCGGAATTGAACGCGCTGCCCGGCGAAGCGGGCTATGTGACGGCTACGTTTTGCCAAGCCAGCCGGTTTTTTCACCCCAAGAATGGCGCGCGCATCGATGCGATCCGCCAGACGATTGCGGCCAAAGCGCTGCCCGCCGAATTGGAGGCCGTGCTGTTGGTGGCGCTGATGGAAGCCGCTGACCGCGTCGATTCCACCACCGGCGTGCAGATGGCCTACCTGAAACAATGGGCACCGCGGGCGCACAATGACCTGCAGTTGCGGATGCCCAACGTGCTGCCGCGGGCGCGCCATGGCAAAGGCCAAGCCAGCCAACTCGACGCCGCGCAGGCCGTGCAGCACCTAACCGCCGATCTCGCCTACATCGATCCTCCCTACAACAGCCATAAATACTTGGGCAATTACCACATTTGGGAGTCGCTGGTTCTGTGGGACAAGCCGCCCGTCTACGGCGTCGCCTGCAAGCGTATCGACACCAAAGAGCGGGCGAGTGCTTTTAATTCCAAGCGTTTGGCGGCGGCGGCCATGCAAGCAGTCATTGACGGCGTGCAGGCGCCGTGGCTGCTCGTTTCCTTCAATAACGAGGGTTTTTTTGACCGCGCCACCTTGCTAGCCATGTTGCAGCGGCGCGGTCACGTTGGGGTCATCGAAACCGACTTCAAGCGCTACGTCGGCGCCCAAATAGGGGTGTTCAACCCGCAGGGGCAAAAAGTGGGAGCCGTCAGCCACTTGCGCAATATTGAGTACCTTTTTGTGGTGGCGCCCGATCCAGACGCGCTGGCCACAGTGTTGGGCCAAGTCCAGACCAGTGGCCCTCAACTGCTGGCAATCTAGCAGAATGTCTGGCTATTTCGGCGTACTGTCAGCGAATTTGCTGAGCCAAGTAGTTCTGGTCGCCAACTTGGGCAATCAACGTCAGCTGCGCTTCCAGCCAGTCCAGATGCACTTCTTCTGACACCAAGATCGCCGCCAAAAGCTCGCGAGTGCCGCTGTCGTGCAGGCGCACTGCGGTGGCAATCCCGCGGTTGAGCCGACCAATAGCGTCGACTTCCAGGGCTTGGTCCGACTTGAACTGCTCGGCAACGGTCTCGCCGACATGCAACTTGGCCAAGCGCTGCAGATTGGGCAGACCGTCTAGGAACAAAATGCGCTCGATAAGCTGATCGGCATGCTTCATTTCGTCGATCGACTCGGCGCGAATGTGGGTATACAGCGCCTTGTAGCCCCAATTCTGACACATCTTGGCGTGAATAAAATACTGATTGATCGCTGTCAGTTCAGCCGTCAGCACGTCGTTGAGCACCTCAATAATTTCAGGGTTGCCTTTCACACTTCCTCCTGTCGAATCTGTTGCTTGTGGACGGCGGGACGATCGGTGCTGCCCGCGCGGACGAGGGTCCAAGCCAGCCCCCGGCCCTAGCATCGCACCGCGCCGCAGCCTTGACAAATGAGAGTGAAAATCATATTCATTATCTCAAGGGCCATCGCCCACTGCACCGGTTATGTACGTTTGCATCTGCCGCCAAGTCACCGATCAGCAAGTGCGCACCGCGATTGAGCAAGGTGCGCGCAGTCTTGAGCAGGTCAGCAGAAGCTGTCGCGCTGGCGGCGATTGCGGGGCCTGTCACGGCGACATTGAGGACCTCATCGGCCGCGCAAGCAACGCCACCCAGCGGTCACCGTCCGCATTTGGCGCGCTGGTCGCCCTGTCTGAAATGGCCTTGGCGCGTGTCTGAAATGGCCTTGGCGCGTGTCTGAAATGGCCTTGGCGCGTGTCTGAATTGGCCTTAGCGCCAGCCGCCTGAGCGGGCGAATCGCGAGCCAGTCAATACGTTTCTCTAACTAATTCAATGCTTTGTGCTGGGCCACTTCCGTGATCCGAAGTGCGCCTCGGTCTGCCCCAAAGTCCGCACCACGATCCACGCCACGGTCCGCAACGCGTTCTGCGACTGCCTACTCGACGGTCACCGACTTGGCCAGATTGCGCGGTTGGTCGATGTCGGTGCCCTTGAGATCGGCGATGTGATAGGCCAATAGTTGCAGCGGCACCACCGCGACAATCGGCGCCGCCCATGGCGCGGTCGGCGGCAGGGCCAAGAAATCATGGACGGTGGCCCGCAGTTCGTCGTCAGTCGCGTCACCTACCGCAATCACATTGCCGCCTCGGGCCAAAATCTCTTGTAGATTCGACAGAGTTTTGTCGTACGTTGGCCCGCGTGGCGCCAAAATCACCGTCGGCGTGTGCTCATCGACCAGCGCAATCGGGCCGTGCTTCATTTCGCCCGCGGCGTAGCCTTCGGCGTGGATATAGCTTATTTCTTTCAGTTTTAGCGCGCCTTCGAGCGCAATTGGGTGCAACAACCCGCGGCCCAAGTAGAGCGAGGACTGGCAGTTGGCATGGCGCCGCGCCACATCGCGCACGTGCCAATTGAGCGCGATCGCCTTGTCGACTTCGTTTGGGACTTGGAGCAGGGTGCCCAACAGCGCGCGTGCTTGTTCGACGGACATGCGCTCCAAACGGCGCCCAAGATAAATAGCCAACAAATACAACGCGATCATTTGAGTAGTGAACGCTTTGGTCGAAGCGACGCCAATTTCGGGCCCAGCGTGGGTATACACGACCTCGCCGGCGGTCCGGGCAATGGTGCTGCCTATTACGTTGCAGATGGCCGCTGTTCGCGCCCCGCGGGCCTTGGCTTCTTGAATCGCCGCCAAGGTGTCGGCGGTTTCGCCCGACTGCGAAATCGCGATCACCAGCGTCGACGTATCGACGACCGGGTCGCGGTAGCGAAACTCACTGGCTAATTCGACTTCCACCGCGATTCGGGTCGCCTGTTCGATGTAGTGCTTGCCGACCAAACCGGCGTGCCACGAAGTCCCGCAGGCGACAATCACAATGCGCCGAATTGCGGCCAATGCTTGGGCGTCAAACGACAATTCTTCAAAAAACACATCGCCTTGCTCCAGCGATGCTCGACCGCGCATGGTGTCGGCAATCGCTCGGGATTGTTCGTGAATCTCCTTGAGCATGAAGTGCTTGAATCCGCCCTTTTCCGCCGCCACCGCGCTCCAAGCGATGTGGGCCTGTGGGCGTGTTACGCTCTCGCCGGTTTGAATCCGCGCGATCGCCATGCCAGCGCGGGTGACTACAGCCATATCCCCGTCTTCCAAGTAGATCACCGTGCGCGTGTGGCTGATCACCGCCGGAATGTCCGACGCCACGAAATTTTCACCGTCACCTACACCCAAAATCAGCGGCGACTGTTGCTTGGCCACCACCAACCGGTCCGGATCGGCGGCACTGACTACCGCGATCGCATAGGCCCCGCGAACCCGCAGCGCGGCCTGACGCACCGCGCCTGCTAGATCAAAGCCCGCGGTCAGTTCTTCGTCGATCAGGTGCGAAAACACCTCGGTGTCGGTCTCGCTGGCAAACTTGCGGCCTTTGGCCTTCAATTCGGCTTTGAGTTCCAAGTGGTTTTCAATAATTCCATTGTGGACGACAGCGACCTTGCCGACGACGTGCGGGTGGGCGTTCTCCTCCGTGGGCCGGCCGTGGGTCGCCCAGCGGGTGTGGCCAATCCCCAGATCGCCCACCACCGGTTGCGCCACCAACAACTGGTCCAGATTGCGCAATTTGCCGACCGCCCGCCGCAAGTGAATGTCGCCGTTGACCAGCGCCAATCCGGCGGAGTCGTAGCCGCGGTATTCAAGTCGCCGCAATCCTTCCACCAAAATCGGCGCAGCCTGCTGAGGTCCGACATAACCAATAATTCCACACATTTAGGCTCCAGATTCGGGCTTGGGATTGGCGGCTGGCCGTAAGGGATTGAGGTCCCTGCGCTGGCGGATTGAGGTCCCTGCGCTGGCGGATTGAGGTCCCTGCGCTGGCGGATTGAGGTCCCTGCGCTGGCGGATTGAGGTCCCTGCGCTGGCGGATTGAGGTCCCTGCGCTGGCGGATTGTCGACAACGGCAGGCGCCGACGCAAGGGTTGCTGGCGCACTGGACAACACTGCTGTCGCATCAGGCATTTCGCCAATTGCGCCGCGCATGTCAACAAAAGGCCCCCAAACTCTGCCTTTGCGCCAATTGTGAGCCAATGCAAAGAAAAAACCTCGATTAAACTTGACATCACTGGCGTCGGTCCCTATTTTGCGCGCCCGCCGGCGTCGACTTTATGCCAAATGTTCGGCAGTTAGCCGCAGGCGGGTACATAACCAGTGAACAGCAGCTTAGAGCTGCATTTGGAGCGACATCGATGAACAACTTATTTTTCATGGCTTTACGCCGCAGCTTGGCCACTGCGTGCGTGTTGGCCCTCATGGCGGCAGTCTCTGGCTGCGGCGAAGAAACTAAACCGGCAGCGGCGGCAGATGCCGCGGCCGATTCCGGCGCGGGCGAGACAGCGGGCGGTGCCGACGCCGCCAAAACAGACGCCGGTGCTGCTGGCGACGCGGCGACCACCGATTCGGGCGCTGGCGGCGATGTGCCGGTTACCGATGGCGCAAAGACAGACATGGCGGTGACTGACGCGGTCGGCCCTGACATGATTTCGGCCGACACCGGCAGCGTTGACACTGGCGCCGCTGGTCCTACGTGCGAGGCGTATTGCAAGGCCGTGACCGCCAATTGCACAGCGGCCAACGCTCAGTACAAAGACGAAGCCGACTGCAACACCTACTGCAAAAGCCAAGGCAAATTGCCCGCCGGTACGGCCAATGACAAGGCCGAGAACACCATCGGCTGCCGCACCTACCACGCCGGCGCGGCCAGCGCGGACGCCGCCCTCCATTGTCCACACGCCGGCAAGTCCGGCGGCAATGCCTGCGGCACTTGGTGCGATAACTACTGTCACTTGGTCGACAAAAGCTGTCTGGCCACCAAGCAAGAGATGGACACCGACGTCGCCGGATGCTCAGCCAAGTGCAAGGACATCAAGGCCGCAGGCAACCCGAACGACGCAGCGGGTGACAGCGTCCAGTGTCGGATCTACCACCTAGGCGTCGCTGGTACCGACGAGGCCAATGGCAAGATCCACTGCCCGCACGGTAAAATCACGCCGGCAGCCGGCACCCCTTGTGCGCCCGCAGCCATGGCCGCGCCGACCTGCGAGACGTACTGCAAGGCCGTGACCATGCATTGCAGCGGCGCCAACGCCCAGTACGCGGACGAGGCTGGTTGCAACACCTACTGCAAGACCCAAGGCAAATTGCCCGCCGGTACCGCCGATGACAAAGCTACCAATACGATCGGCTGCCGTACCTATCACGCTGGCGCCGCAGCCGGCGACGCCGCCCTGCACTGCCCGCATGCCGGCAAGACTGGCGGCAACGCCTGTGGCACTTGGAGCGAAAACTACTGCCACTTGGCCATCGCCAACTGCACAGACGCCAACAAGATTTATGCCGACGGCGCCGCCTGCACCGCAGCTGCCGCAGCTGCCAAGAGCGACGGCAAGCCCAACGACGCCGCCGGCGACACCCTGCAGTGCCGTATTTACCATTTGGGCGTGGCTGGCACCGATACCGCCAACGCCGCGATCCATTGTCCCCACGGCAAGGTTCCGTCGCCGGCTGGCACTCCTTGCACTTCAGTCGTCGCGCCCGCTACCAAAACGGTGAAAACGACTGCCAGCAACACCTTTGACCCGCCGGAAACCACCATCAATGTCGGCGAAAGCGTCAACTTTATCACCACCTCGACGCACAATGCGGTCGAAGTCGATGAAGCCACCTACACCGCCGGCGGCTCCACCGCCAAGGCCAATGGCGTGATTACCGTTGGATTTGGCGACAACAAGACCGTTAAATTCGACAAAGCGGGCACCTACTACTTTGTGTGTCAGCCGCACGCCGGCATGGGCATGAAGGGCAAGATCGTCGTTAAGTAGTCAAAAGTGCCTGACAAGTAAAGACAATCCTGACAAGTAAAGACAATAGCGCCACGCGGCGGTGGGTCACTCGAGTGCCTGCCGCCGCGTTGGTCGTTTTGGACCGGCTGCGGTGCTTGCTGTCGAAAAGGTGCTGGCAGGATCCGCGGCGCCCCTAGAGAGTTCCGCATGCCGCCAAATCGGCACCCTCGATGCATCAAACTCATTGAACGGCATGTGGAATGTGAGCTGCAAATGCGGACCACCGCGGGGGTTTGGCGGCGGCGCGCCCCCAAGTTTCTAGTTAGCCGATCAAATAAGAGTTGATCGGCTCTCTAGCGCGCGTCGGCCCGCTTCAACTGCACGTGCACCTTGGCCTTGCGGCCATCGATCTTGAGCGCCGCACGCACTTGGCGGCTACCGTCTTGGATAATCACAAGATGTTCGCGAGCTTGCACCTGACCGACCACCCATTGCTCGCCGGCGGCCAAGGTGCGCGCTGGGCCATCGTCAATTTGAACGACAGCCCCGCGATCGGGCGCGGCAATGATGGTAAGCTGAATTTGACGGCGAGCTGGCGGCGGCAGGGTGAACTGTTGGGTCGGAGCGGCAACCAGTTGACTTCGCTCACTGCGCTCTCCATCCACGGTTGCCGTGGTCAGATGCACCGCCCCGGCCGGTACGGGCAGTACAGCGCGCTTGCCTGCGGGCGCTTGCACCTGTATGCCGTCTGTGGTCAAGGTCGCCGCCTGGGTACCTGCACGATTGTCTAGAGCCACCGCTGCCGATGGTGGGCCAAAAATGGCCCGCAAGCGCTCACCGTCCTTAATCTGCAACTGTGACGTTTCGTGCCAACCCAAGCGGTGTTGCCAGACTTGCAGTTCATGCTGCCCGGCCTTCAATGGCAGGCGGACATCACCGCCAGCCGCCACTTGGGCGGCACGTCGACCGTCCACTCGCACGTCCAGCACCTCGGGCCACTCATTCTTGACCACCACATGGGTATCGCGAGCGGCGATCGTCCACAGCGCTTGATCATGCGGCTGTAAAAAAACGCCAGCCGTCTGGACCTCGCTGCGGCCCATTCGCTCCGCGCGCAGCTGCAAACTGCCAGCAGGCACCCGAAACACGCCAACGCCTTTGTCGCGCAAGGTGGCAACGTTGGCGCCGTGAATCAGCACCACCGCCGTTTCGCCGCCCCGATTGACCACCCTGAGCATGGCTGTCGGTCGCTTGATTCGCCATTTCTGCTGTTGCGCAGAGACGTTGCGCACATCAAACCAGTAATCGAGACCCGACTCACGGCCCGTGCCATGCAGCCGGTAGTCGCCGCGGACCAACGACCACTTTGTCCGCGCCTTGGTCGGCAACACGCCACCCAAATGGGCAAGTTCGGGGGGCAATTCGATGTCTTCGCCGGTCAAGTTGCTGACATCGAGCGTAAGCGAACCCGAGCGGCGCGCGCTGCTGTCATCGGCCAACCAAACCTCATCGCGGATCTTGCCGCTGTCGACCCCCTGCCAGCGCACCGCGTGACCGCCGGGACCGACGGCAGTGATCCACACCTCGGCATGAGCGCCGACTTGGCCAAAGGGGCGACCGTCCACCAGCAGCGCAGTCAACTCTGCAAGCGGGTTCACCAATTTGAGTTTGCCCTTTGGCTTGGGCAGGTGTACGCCCATCTGACGGCCAGCGACGATAACCGCCGTTCCGGCCCACGCTTGCGCGCTGTGCTGCGAGCGCGCCGTCAGCGCATGCCGCCCCACTGTCAGCGGGCCAAAGATCTTGGCCGAGCCGGCAGCAATCGAAGCCGCTGTCCCGTTGTCGACTGCAAAATTTTGGGGCTCTCCTGTGTCATTGTGAACCTGCAGGCTGCCACCAGGGCTGCGAACGATGACGGTGCGCGTTTCGTCGACCAAGCACTGCGCCGCCGCGGTGTAGCGCCAGGTGCCCGCGTCGACCAAGTAAGTCGTTTCGCCCGCCGGACGGCACAGTCCTGCCGTTTGACCGACGGCCAAGATCCGCGGGCCAGTAGCCGCCGCATCGACCGCGATCGGTTCGTTGGACGCATTGGTCCACCGCAGACGACACGGACACTCGTCCTTGAGCGCAGGCGCTTTGGGCTGTGCCTGTGCCACCGGCGCCGCCAGCAAGCCGCAGGCCAGCAGTGCCCAGCAAGGCCAGCCTAGCTGGCTGACGGCGATCCGCCGATGTTCACCGATGCTCAGATCGAACCTCGCTGCGCCGGTGGCCCCGGCAAGAACAAGACGCAGGCCCCGGCAAGAACAAGACGCAGGCCCCGGCAAGAACAAGACGCAGGCCCCGGCAAGAACAAGACGCAGGCCCCGGCAAGAACAAG
>SHZD01000187.1 GCA_009692465.1 Myxococcales bacterium | reverse complement strand
GAAATATCTTTGCGGTTATACACAATGAATCTATTGCGATCCGACAGTCTCCTAGCTTCACAGATATTCTCAACTGTCCAAGAACTGCCCGGAGTGAATCCGTGCAGTTTCGGACAGTTGCCGCCGTCTAGGCAGACGGCGCTAGGAGCCTGTCGGAAATCAATCGGTTATGAAATGTCTATTAGGTTATACACAATCAATCTATTACGATTCGACAGGCTCCTAGCCACTCAACTATTCTCAACTGTCCGAGAACTGCCCGGAGTGAATCCGCGCAGTTTCGGACAGTTGCCGCCGTCTAGCCAGACGGCGCTAGGAGCGAGTCGGAATACTCCGACACGCTCCTAGGAGGAAAGCGCCGCAGCGACGCCGAGATGCGCCCAAAGCGGGGAATCGCGGCAGAGCAGGCTTGCGCAAATCGTGCTGACCCAGCCAAAATCAAGCGCGCCCAAACCGAGTTTCACGGCGCATAAGGTCGCCCACTATGACCACCTTGGCCCTTTTGCACGCCATCGGCAGTTGCAGCCTGTTCGCCTCGCGGGTGTTCATGCCGGCTTTTCTAACCGCGGCGCTGCTGCGTTTTGGCCCCCAGGTGCCGCTCATCGGCGCGCTGGGGCTGCTCGACACCACCGCCTCCAACCCGATCTGGTTCACCAGCGACGCCTGCCTGTGGGTGTTGCTGGTCCTGTCGCTGGCGGAGCTGGTCGGCGACAAGGTGCCCGAAGTGCGCGATTTCACCCACTCCATCGACATCTACGCCAAGCCGGTGTTGGCGGCGCTGACTGCGTTGGGGGTGGTGCAGGCCACTGACGCCGAGTTTGCTGGCTCGGCGCTGCACCATGCCGGCAGTGCCAGCCTGATCGTGGTGTTCATAGCGGCGGGCGGTACGGCGGTGACGGCGTGGCTGCGGCAAGGCTTACTCGGCTGGATTGAGGGTTTGGACCCGGACGACAGCTTGCATCTGCGCCAGTTCATCAGCTACGGCGAAGATGTGTGGATGGTGGTCGGCGCGCTGGTTCTAGTGGTGTTGCCACTGCTGATGGCGCTGACGCTGGTGGCGGTGGGGGTGGTGCTGGCGCTGGTGCGCAAGACACTGCACGACCAGGAACAACGCGGCAAGCAGCCGTGTCCGATCTGTGGGGTGCCGGCTTACCGCTGTGCGGTGGCCTGTGCATCCTGCCACGGTTCGCTGCCGCAGCCGCGGGCGGTGGGCGTGCTCGGTCAGCCCAAGGACCATGCCGCTGCCGACCTTGCCATCCATCGCGCCCAACTGTTGGGGCGGTTGCGCTGCCCCAGTTGTGCGGGGCGGTTGCGGATCGGCGATGTCGGTCAGCGCTGCGCCGCCTGCCAACAGCTGCCGTTTGAGCTGGTGCCAGCCGAGGGCTACTTGAACTACCTCGACAGTCAGCGCAACACGGCACTGGCGCTGGTGGCCGCCCTGAGCCTGGTGCCGATCCTGGGGTTTGTGGTGGCGTCGGTGTACGTCCAGCTGGTGTTGATTGCGCCGATGCGGATTCACTTGCCGGTGGGGCGGCGCACGCTGGTCAAGTGGGGGCTGCGGGTGGCGCGCTGGCTGGTGTTTGCGGTGCAGTGGCTGCCGGGGCCCAATGCGGTGGTAGCGGTTGGGTTTACTTTTGTGCAATTTCGGGTGTATCGGCGGATGGTGGGGGAGGTTTTGGGCCAAGAGCAGGTGCGGCGAGCGAGCCGAGAGTAGGGGGGGCGGCCACCACCCATGCCGTCCCGACGATCCTGCAACCGCGGCCTATACTCGATCGCCCAAGTCCGGCACCATGTGCCGGATCGGCGATCTCGTGCTTGCTGGGTGGGTCGCCAAGCTCGCGTCTGCTGTGCAGCCGACTCGCGGCTCCGATCCAAGGTTGATCTCGAAATTGGGAGACTGTGTATAGTGGCCTAGGTGGCGCTGTCTGCTTGGGCAAAACCGACCGCATTTGCCATGATTGCCCCAATTCGCTGCCACCCGGGTACCGTGCGCTTCTCCATGACCGCCAAAAGTTGATACGCAGTGGCCAAGTCGACGGAAGTGGCCACGGCGAGAAGTCTTTGCATATCCGCAGCATCATCTGGCTTGCTCCGATTGGCACACGCCAGAGCCTTGAGCGCGAGGAGCGCGCCGACGCTGGCGACGGGACACTGCCGGCCAGCAAAAACTGTCAAAACCGTGGATTCGGCAATGACCTCGGCCTCAATGGCGCACGCACCGGTTAAAAGATCAACGAATACGTGGTCTAGTAGAAACCTCATCGTTGCGATCCGCGGGACATCGGTGCGCTCGAATAGGCTGTGCAGCACGAATCCGTGATCCAACATGGACTTACCCACGCGCTCGGCGTGGTCGTCGTCGGCCACGGCGACAACAAAGTCGGCGCCTTTGGTGAACCGCACTTCTGCGCGTACGGACACCGCAAGGCCCCCAAATCATGGCGAAGCGGGCAGGCGCGGCCGTCAGGGCTTGCAGGCCGCGGTCGAATGCCACCAGAAACGAATTGCTGGAATTCACAGCACCGCCCACGGCCGCGTGGTGAGCCGCCAGTTGGCTGCAACGGGTTGCTCGGCAAGCCAGCGTTGGACACGGTCTTGCGCCTCGGCCACGCCACATTCTCTTTCCATTTTAGTCAGGTACAATGAGACGCCGATTTCGTACAGGTCTGCCACTGAGGCCACGGCGCGCGCCGCGTGAGCCGGATCGCTAGCGGTCGGGTCCGTGGCAATCTGGCGGTCAGGCTGCGGGGGGCTTGCCAAGCTTCATCGGAATTCACTTGCAGAGTTGTCGGCCACTCTATGGCGTTTTTGGCTGACGTTCCCGCCAGCTGCGGAGCGCGATTGCGAATTTTGCCCAGCTTGCGCCGACACGTCAAGATGCAACCAGTGCAAGGCTGTAATCAGGTGCACAGTGATGACTGGATCAGGTGGGCTGCAGCGTGCACACCTGCGCAGTCGGTCGCAAAGACCCATGATGACCGACCGTCGCCGAGTTGCCGCGCTGCCCCGCCGTGCTCATCCGCTCGTTTTTCGCCACCTTCTCTCGCGCCACACCTCTACCACGCTCGAACTGTGAACGCCTTATCGATGTCCGCACCATTATGGCCCAGCATAATCCTCAAAGCACATCCTACACGCACCAAGTAGGACCTCAAATTACCACACCCAAGCAACTACAGCTCCGGGTTCGGCCCCGGTACAGGTGCAACAACTACCACCTTGCCCTTCTTTTTCGGTTGTACCGGCGGAAAGTAGCGAGCCACGATCTTAGGTTGACGCCGAAACTGCCCCTGCAACTGGACGCCGCGGGCAACAACAACCAAGGCGGTGCTATTGGATGGTCTGGCGGCTGGCAATGGTGGTTTCGGCGGCCGGGCGGAAATGGCGAGGGCGCTTGCAGTTCCTATCCGCTCGCGTCGGGGCAGGTAGTTTCTTGCTTTCCGCTGTTTGCCGGCCCCGCTCACCGATTGCCGGGCAGGTCATTGCTTTAATTCAAGGACATACGGCCTTCTTGCAAACCATGGGCGGGCCGGCGCAGATAAGGCCGGATTTGCACAGCCAGTAGCACTTTTCGCCCAATTCCGGCACGGCCTCGCACTTGTTGGTGATGAAGTCACAGGAGAGGTCCTTGGCGCACGCTTTCATGATGTCGGGGGCGCAGGTCTCACCAAGCTTGGGCAAATCAATGCATTTGCCGCCGCTGCAGGTGAAGGGGTTGAGGCAGCCGCCCCATTCGCCAAACGCCAGATCGCCCTTTTGGCAGGGGCCGCCCTTGTTGGACAGCAGCTGACATGTCTTGTTGTTGCCGGGCCCTACGCAATGCACGTCCCAGCCGCCACAGTTGCTGGTGTTGACGCAGACTCCGCCGATCGCGACCTTTGGCTCGCAGGCGCCGACTTCGCCGCCATCGTTGAAGCAGACCAGACCCGCCGCGCACTGGGTGCTCGCGTCGCTCCACATATCGGGCACGCACGCTTCGTTCTTTTTGGGCATCGGCAGGCATGTGCCGCCAGACCCACTGTCGATACACTGCGTGCCGATGCCGCACGACCCCACGATGTCGCACGGTTGGCCTGCTTTGTTCAGGGTGGCACACTGCTCCTTGCTGTTGCAGTACAGGCCTTCCTTGCAGGAAAAGGCGCCGCACGCAGCGCCGACATTCTTGGGCACTTTGGCGACACATTTTGCACCAAAGCATACCGAGCCGATGGCACACTTGTCCGTGGGCGTGCACGCCGCACCTAGGGCCACTCGCTTCTTGCAAGTGCGTGGGCATTCCCAATTATCCGCACAGTAGTGGGATCCACACTCGACGTTGTAGGTGCACTTTGCACCATTGGCCGCCTTGCCCTGAAACACCGAGGGGCATGGCGCTGGGCCGTCAACGAGGTCCAGATCGTCGCAGTGCACGGCGACGGCCGCGAGGCAGACCGCCGCTGCGACGGGGTCGAAGGTCAGGACACCGGACTTGGTCAGTGCTACCAGGTCGGCAAAGTCGGTGGCATCGGCGGCAGTCAGGGCCGCGACGCAGCCTTCTTGGGTGGCGAAGGGCATTTTTTCGCCCTGTAGGCAGGTGGTGAAGTTAGCCTGACAAAACTGGACAGCCGTCGCGGTCGCAAATTCTGCCAGGGCGATGGGCTTGAGCGTCGAGGTGTCGCCGCCGGCCTCTAATGCGGCGTCTGCGCTGCCCTGGGTATCTGCGAGCGCGTCGGTCGTGTCGGCAGCATCGCCACCGTCGACTTGGACCGGCACTTCTGCCGCGGCCATACCGTCGGCAAGCGCCGTAGAGGTTGCGTCGGTGGCGCCCCCACCTGCTGGACTGCCATCCTTTGTGGCAGCGTCGTCCACCTTGGCGCTGGCATCGCCTGTGCCCCCGCCACCCGAGTCGACGGCTGTGTTGCCGGTGTCGCCGCCACTGGGCGTGCTGCAAGCGATCGCCAGCACCGCCGCCCCGATCCACCACGGATGCCGGACACAGCGAACCCGAGTGCTATCCGTAACAGCCATAATTGCTTTGCTCCGCGGGCCGGTTGCGGCCTCGCAATCTGGGCAGCAGCTTGACAGGTTGGACTTGACAACGCCACCGGGCCGGTGCGGGTGCCAGGCATCCTAGGATCCCCATCGAAATTCTCCGCGGCCCCCGATTTGGGATGCCGGTGCCCTGTCGCTCGCTGTCGCTCGCTGTCGCTCGCTGTCGCTCGACAAGGAGCAAGGAGCTTTTCTGTCAGGGGCGTACGCTCGTACGTCCCTGACAGAAAAGTGACGCAGTGACGCCGAGATGCGCCCAAAGCGGGGGATCGCGGCCGCTCGGGGCCCCAATTTCACGCCTTTGGCGCCACTTTGGCCCCAGAGTCGGCAAACGTCACCCCCGCGCGCACCAACCGTTCGACCAGCACGTTGCCCATCGCGCAGGCCGGCGTCAGGAAACCACTCACTTGCGGCAGGCGATCGCCGTCGAGCGCCAGGCACAGCGCCGCCTCGGCCAACATCCCCGAAGTCGAACCGTATCCCGGATCCTTGTCGCCGCGCACCGTCACCTGAACACGGTCGCTGGCATCGCCGGCGACGACTTCAAACACGAACCGGCCCGCAATGCGCGCTTGCTCGTCAGGACCATCGCCGGGCTGCGGCAGCATCGGCTGCATCGCCCGCCGCATCCAGCCCACCCCCATCGAACCTTGCATCAGCGCGAGGCCCACATTGTAGCTGTTGGCCAGCGCCCAGCCCTTAAAGCCGCGGCGAAAGGCCATTTTCTCTTGGTAGGCGATGCTGCGGATGGCCGGATTGGCGTTCAAAGCCATGCTTCGGCGCACAATCTTGGCGTTGCACGGCGCCATCAAAAACGTACTGGTCCAGCAATTTTGCTCGGCGTCGAACGTCGCGGCAAAGATATCGCCCACCTGCGGCAGCCCACTGGTGTCGCCTTGCACCAGCGAATACGGATTGCGCCAATGCGCGGCTAACGCAGGGTCGGCCGACTGCTCCGAAATCGACACTTGGCTAGCGACCGTTCCGCCCGAAAAGCTACCCTTGAGGTCGCGCACATAGGTCGTCACCGCCGTAGGCATACGCTGATGAGTGTCGGCAAACGCGGCGATGGCCTGATGGGCGCCTAAATCGGACGGAATCGAGTCAAAGCCGCAGGTGGGCACAATTTTGGCCCCCGACTGCAGCGCCGCGCCGTGGTGGGCGTCGATCATCTGCCGCAGCCACTGCACTTCACCAGTTAAATCGCAATAGTGAGTGCCCGTCGCCGCACAAGCAGCCACCATCGGCGTGCCATACAGGGCGTAAGGGCCGACAGTGGTGCACACCACCGCGAAATCGCTGATTGCTTTGAGCAAAGCGGGCTCGTCGGCAGCATCGGCGATTACCAGCGGCAACTGGGCAGCGGCGGGGTCGATGGCGGTCAATTGCTGGCGAACTGCCTGTAGCTTTTGCAGGTTGCGCCCGCCCAGCGCCCAGCGCAAGCGTTGTCCTGCCCCTTCGTGGCGCAACAGGTATTCGGCCACCAACTGGCCGGTGAATCCGGTGGCCCCCCAGACTAGAATGTCGTAGTTTCGCGTGTGCAAGGTGGCTCCGTATGCGCTAGTTTCCTTGGGCGATCATCGATTTCCAGCGTCTCGCCAACTCGTCAGCCACTGGTGCGACTTCTTCTTCGGCGTTCTGAACGATGTTTCGGGCTTCATTGAAGCTGGTTGCCAAGAACTGGTTGGGCTTGCTGTTGTAGACGACGTCCGCGCTAAGCGTGCCGGTTTCGCCGGCGGCGTGGAACAAAATAAACATCGAGCGCCACAGATCGCGGACCCGACCGATGGGATTGAGTTCATGAGCCATGCGACCCAAGTGCGTGTCAAACAGCGGCGGTGACGGCACGACTGGGGCGGGCAGCGGCACAATATTGGACGCGACCAGCAGATCGGCGCCCGCAGCGAGCAACGCCGCTTCAGGCACGTTGTCGCGAATGCCACCGTCGACGTAGCGAACCTGAACACCGGTGACGGGATCGCGACCCGTCGCCGGCGAAAACACCCCGGGAAACGAGCCGCTGGCCCGCACGCCATAGCCCAAACGCTGGCCCAAAATGGCCACTGCATTGCCGTGGGCAACGTCGGTAGCGACCGGAAAGAACGGGACCTCAAAATCGTCCAGATCGATGCGGCCTAGGTCATTCTCCGCCAGCCAGCCGATGATCCGCGACGACGCCACCGCCACGGGCAGCACTCGGTGAAAGAGCGATCCGCGCGCCTCCAACATGTCCATCCCGGCGGGCCCATTGGCGCAATAGTACGCGCCTACCATGGCGCCAAAGCTGACACCTGAGACCATGTCAATCGGCACGTCGCGGGCCAAAATTGCGCGAATCAGGGCGATATGAGCGTAGCCCCACGCGCCACCGCCACCGAGCGCCAGGCCAATCGTGCGGTCCGACGCCGACCGCGCCAGCCGCTGCATGCCTGCCTTCGCGTTGTCGCTTAACGTCCCAGTCAAGTCACTGGTATCAAAGCGAATACGCACGCTATTTACCGCAATAGGACCGACGGCACCGGGCACGCGCACGCAGGGTACGCGCACCACAGAGTCCCGCAGACCGCGGGTATCGCCCAGCCGATTGCCGTCAGCGAGAACAATCGCCTTTTCGCAGCGTTGGCGCCACGCCGCGCGCTGATTGGGCGAACACAGGCCGGTATCCAGCAGCAAGTACGACTGCTCGGCGATGCCCACCGCGGCGGCAAACTTCGCATCGCCAATCACCGCTTCGTCGGCGCGCACCCGGATTAGCGGCACCTCGCCCGCTTCGCTAAGCGCCGGCCCGGTGTGGCTTGGATCGACCACCACAATCGACAGCTTGTCGTGCACACACGCCGACCACACTGTCGCCAACTTGCGCACGAACGCCGACTCGGGCCAACCTGAAGGCAAGCACGAGGCGACCCACTCGACGCAGTCCTTGTCGCGGTCTTGGATGACTTGTGGCGAAGGGTGTCCCAGTTGGGTGGAGGCGTGGCGCAGGGCCCGGCGCAGCGCAGTCGAAGATTCAGCCAAGATGTGCAGCGCCTCTTGCGGAATCTCCAAGGCTAAGACCTCGGTTAGCGCCGATCCAGTTGAAGTCCATGGGCGATTGTTCAGTACTGACGCTACCCCAATCGCCGTATTGCTGGCGACGTCCGTTTCGGCCGCCACCCCAGCCACCGCTACTGCGCCCTGCAAGATGACCCAAGCCGAGGACGCCGCTTCGCCAGCCCGCCACAGTTGGCCCTTGGGCTCAACTTTGCGCAGCTTGGACAAGGCCATCAAACGCAGGAGCACCTGATTGGAGATGCCGGCAAGGCCCTCGGTCTTGTTGAAAATGGACAGAATTCGCCGCTGGGTGCGGATGTCAGCCAAGTCAAAGGATTCTGGGGCAAGCATAGGCGCCTCGGTGGGAGCGGCTAGGGTAGGCGATGCGGTGGTTTGCCGCAAGGAGGTGTTGATCGGCGCTGATCGGTACGCAGGGACTTCACAACATCCTAAAACTGCTTACGAAATCTACCCACGACGTCGGCTTTCCGATCGGACCATGCCGCCGCCGGAATCGCCGAACCGACAGCGCCAGACCGAGGCCAAAGGCGGCAAAAGTGGGCAAAAGTAAGTAGACAGGGACTTCACAACATACCAGAACTGCTGATAAATTTCAAAGACACCCGCAGATTTCCGATTGAGTCATGCTTGCGGACCAGCCGACGTAGGCAGCCACGCCCCCAACCGCCCCAACTGGCGCGCCTCGGCAAGCCGATGCTGCAAAACCGAAACAATGCGCGGCCGCTGCTCGACCCACAGCAGGTCAAAATCGTCGGCCACTGCGCATTGCCGCCACAGGTCCTGGCAGTGGGTCGACAGGTCGTCCTCGTAAAACGCGCACAACGGCTTGGGCGCCAGCGGCCCAGGAACTGTTGCCAATGCCGCCGCGATTTGGTGACCAAAGTCCGCAATATCCGCTTGAGCAATCCGATGTTGCAACAGGCAGTGCAACGTCAAATCGTGGCCGGGCATGACCAGCAAGGCGTGCACGCTGCGACGCAGGCCGGCGTGATGCGGGGCCATTTGCGGCAACCGAAGGGTGCGCACCGCCCGGTAGAAGTGGGGCGTTGGCATGTTGATCAGCGCGCGGCCTTGGCACATCGCCAGCAGCCACGGACGCTCCCACGCCAGGAACCACGACATTCGCTGCAAACGTGGCATGACCGCCGCTGGCCGCCCACAGGCCGCCTGCACCAGCGCGCAAAATCCCGAAGGAGTCGGCACCGTGGTCAGCGTCCCCGCTGCGTCGGCGGCAAATCCGAGTTGGGACAACCACAGCGGCGCCGCTGTTCCGTCGCCGATGCCATTGCTAAGGCGCAGGAAAAACTCGTAACTGGACTGCAGGTGCGCTGGAATCTGCGGCATGGCCAACAGCACCGCTTGGACGGGATCGGTCTGCACCAGCCAGCGCGGTGGCTGACTGAGCACGGCGCCGACAAATTCGCACCACGCTTGCAAAGCAGGCCAGTCGTCGCCCAGCAACTGCGCAGCCTCCGCCGTCGTCAAAGGGTGGCGGGCAGGCTCGCGCTGGGGCTGCGGCCACTGAGCGCCGATGGCTGTCAGCTTAGCAGTGGCACGTTGGCACCATTGTTCGGCCGCCAACTCGAGCGAACGCTCGACCGGTTGCTTGAAGGGAATCAGCGCAACTTTGATTGACGCATGATTGACGACGAATGACTGGTTTGCGCTGCCAATTCGCGCCACAAAGGGCAGTGGACCGAGCACGTGAACATCGATTCGCGGCAGGCTGGCGTCGGCTTGCGCCCGTTCAATGGCAAAACAAGGGTCAAGGTCGGCAAGGACAACCCGGGCGCGATGGGCGGTGAGGACGACCATGGGCGCAGCGTAGCACGATTGACTGCTGCGCGGACACGAGGCCTGCTTGTCAAGATCCGGTAACCTCGGCATATACTGCCGGTCCCAATGAGGTGGTGGTTATGCCCAGCGCGTCAAAAATGGTTCGAATTTGGGTGGTTGCCGCCGCGGCTTTGGTTCTTGCCTGCCAAGCTGAAAGTGGCCCAGCCGCCGATCCCGCGGTCGCTGCCTGCGCCAGTGTTGCCTCAGCGTGGTGTACCACGATGGCCAAATGCGCACCGTATTGGACGACCACCAACTGGGGCAACGCCGCCACCTGTGCGACCCGGCGAGCAGCCGTGTGCCGCGCTCGTCTAGGAGCCGCCGACACAGGGTTCACTGTGGCCGACATGCACGCCTGCGCCGCAGCCCTGCAAACCAGCGTGGAGTGCGAATTTTACGCCGCCATCGACGCCGTCGCCGCATGCCAACCCAAGGTTGGAAAACGCAAAGAAAACGCGGCATGTGGCGACAATAGCCAATGTTCCAGCGGCTTGTGTCAAGGGCTCGAGAGTAGTGCTTGTGGCAGCTGCCGCGTCCGCGCCAAAGTCAACACCATCTGCACAGACACGGCGGACTGCGAGTTTGGGTTGTCGTGTATGGCGACCCAATCCGTCAAGAAATGCACCGCGCGCACCCAGATCGGCGGCAGCTGCGACGCCAGCCACGTGTGCTTGGCTCCGGCAGTGTGCTTAGCCGGCAAGTGCAGCGGGCCAGTCGGTTTAGGCCAAGCCTGTGATAGTACACTGAAAAACTGCGACGCCGGTCAAGGTCACTACTGCCACGAACACAAAGGCGTGTGTACCGCGTTTGCCGTCGCGCTCGACGGCGAAAACTGCGGCTACTTCGACGGCGATCGGGTGGCCTGCGCCCATGCCTTGACCTGCAAACTGAGCGGCGGCGGTAAGGGCACCTGCGCCAAGATAACCCCCGATGGCACCGGTTGCAGCACGGGCAGCGCAGTCGCCTGTTTGGCAGGGGCGGTATGCAACGCCGGCGTGTGCGGGGTCTTCCAGCCCAATTTGTGCCAGTAAGGAACTGTCCTCAAATAACTCGATCGATCTGGGCAACACAGGAGCGGCGAGTCGGCCTTTCAGGCCGTGAGCTTAGCGACCAACAAAGCAAGCAAACGGAACTAGTCCCACAGTGACTTATTCTGGGACAGTTCCTAAGTCCGGCGATGCTGGCGACACCGTTGCCAGTTCGATTGAACCGGACCGCAAACGACGTTAAGACCTAGTCGTCGTTGACAGCGATTCAAGTGATGCAAGGCCACTCAGAACGAACTTGCAGACCGGCTCGCCCTAGGAGCGTGTCGGAGTATTCCGACTCGCTCCTAGCGCCGTCTGGCTAGACGGCGGCAACTGTCTGAAACTGCACGGATTCACTCCGGGCAGTTCTTGGACAGTTGAGAATATCTGAGAAGCTAGGAGACCGTCGGATCGCAATAG
>SHZD01000186.1 GCA_009692465.1 Myxococcales bacterium | reverse complement strand
CAGGTCCCGCCGACACACACTTCGCCTAGGGTGCAGGCGTTGCCATCGCTGCACGGTCCTTCGTAGGGCTCGTGGCTGCAGGCGGCGGTGTCGGAGTCGCAGCTGTCTGTGGTACACGGTTTGCCATCGTCGCACTTGTTGCCCTTGCCAGCGGTACACTTGCCGCCTTTGCAGATGTCGCCGGTGGAGCAGATGGCGCCGTCGTCACAGGCCAAGCTGTTGGTGGTCTGGCTACAGCCGCCGGGCAGCTGGCAGGCAGCGTCGGTACACGGATTGTCGTCGCCGCACAGACTGGCCACATAGGCTTGCTTGCTCGCGGCTGGCGTAAACAGGTTGCCGCCGACGCACTGCACGCCCACCGCATGGCCCGGTCGGCACATGTGGTCGCTGCCGCAGGTGCCGCCGGGGCAGTCGCCTGGTTTGTTGCAGTCGGCGCAGACTTTCTTTTGCAAATCGCAGACTGCGGGGCAATTGGCGTCGGTGTTGCAGACCACTGCGGGTGCGCAGCGCTGGCCTTGGCAGACCATGCCTGAGCCGCAATCGCCGTCCTGCAAACACTGCACGCAACTGCCGGAGGCGTCGTCGCAGACCATGCCCAGTGGCTTGCACGGCACAAAACTCTCGCAGGCGGTGCCTTTTATGCACATGCCTCCCTGACACGCTTGGCCGCCGGGGCAGTGGCTGGCCGTGGTGCAGGTCACGCAACTAGCTAAACCTACGTCGCAAATGAATCCAGCGGCGCAATCTGCGGTGGCCAAACAGGCGGTTCGCGCGCAAGCGACCGACGCTTTGTGACTACACAGACCGGAGTTGGGGTCGCAGGCATCTTCGGTGCACGGCTCGCTGTCGGAACACGGATTCTTGCCCAAATTCATACATTTGCCGCCGCTGCAGCCGTCGCCCAACGTGCAGACGTCGCCATCGCTGCAGCTAGCGGCGTTGGCGAGAAACACGCAGCCCACGGCCATGTCGCAGCCGTCGTTGGTACACGGGTTGCCATCGGCGCAGGCGAGTAGGGAGCCGCCGATGCACGCCCCGGATTTGCAGCCGTCGCCCGCGCTGCAGGCGTTGTCGTCGCTGCAGGTTACCGCGACGGGCAAGTGCAAACACCCGCTCTTGGGGCTGCATTTGTCCAGCGTACACGGGCTGTCGTCGTCGCAATTGACGGCGACAATCGGCACGCAGGCGCCCGTTTTGCAGGCGTCGCCCAGAGTGCAAGCCGTGCCGTCGTCGCAGTCGAGCCCGTCGGCGCCGACCTGGAGTTCGCACGTGCCGGTCGCAGGCTGGCATTTGTTGGTGCTGCACGGCGCCTGACCCGATTCGGCGCATACCACCACCGATCCGGGTTTGGTGGCGCACACATGAAAGGGTTTGCTTTTGTCGCAGTAGCCGGTGCCGTTGCACAAGTCGTTGTCATCTTTGCAGTCGCTGTCTTGCAGGCACTCGCAAATGTTGGCGCCGGGCTTGCATACGCCGTCGATGCAGGTATCCGTCAAAGTACAGACCAGCCCGTCGGCATCGCACCCTTGAAATTGATTGATGTTCTTGTAAGCACATTCGCCGCTGAGCGGGTTGCAGACGTTGACCTTGCAAGCGCTGTCGCCGACGCTGGGGCACGACACCACCGTCTTGGGATTCAACTGGCACTTGCCGGTCGCTTTGTTGCAAAAAAGCGTGCCGTTGCACAGGTCGCCGTCGTCCTTGGCGGCACATTCAGCGTCGTCTTTGCACACGCAGGTGTTGGTGCTGGCCGCGCACAGCCCGGCTTGGCAGGCGTCGCCAATGGTGCACGGGTTGCCGTCGTCGCAGGGCTTGCCATTGCCAGATGCGACCGCCGAGCAGGTGCCGGTCTTGCCATCGCACAGATTCTTGCTGCACACGGTGTCGTCGACGGTCGGACAGTTGATCACGGTGGCGGGATTGAACTGGCAAGCCCCGCTGGCCTTGTTGCAAAACCAAGTCCCGTTGCACAGATTGCCGTCGTCGGCTTTGGCGCATTCGGCGGTGTCTTTGCAGCACACGCCGGTGCCGACGACACACACACCGGCCGCACAGGCATCGCCGACGGTACAGGTCTTGCCGTCGCTGCACGGGGTGCCATCGGCGGCGGGCAAACTGGCGCACTTGCCGGTTTTGGGCTCGCAGGTGTTGCCGGCGCACACGTCGGTCGATCCCGCGCACGTCACCACCGTCGCCGGGTTGACTTTGCACACCTTGGTGGCGTCGCAGAACAGGGTGCCGTTGCACAAGTCGCCGTCTTCTTTGCTGGCGCAGTCCGCAGATGTCGCACAGGCACACACCGAGGTCGGTCCGGCTTGGCATTGGCCGTCTTTGCACGCGTCGCCGTCGGTGCATGCGTTGCCGTCGTCGCAGCCCGCGGTGGTCGGCGCATGCGAGCAGCCGTCACCGCCAGCCGCCGCATTGCATTGGTCTGCAGTACACGGATTGGCGTCGTCGCAGGTCTTGGGCTTACCGGCCACGCAACTGCCGCTAGAGCAGGTGCCGCCTTGCGCGCAGATGTCGGCCGGAGTGCAAATGGCCCCATCGGGTAAGGCGGCGGCGACGCAACCCAGCGCGGGATCGCACAGGAAAGTCTGGCAAAGTGCGGGCGCTCCACAGTCGGCGGCCACGGTGCAGGCGGCCGGCTTGATGGTGTCACTGGCGGCAATGTCAGCCGTAGTGTCGGCGTCGGCAGCGGCAATGGTGGCCGTATCGGCGGTAGCCGTGGTCGTTTCTGCCACTGCCGTCGACGTTGCGCCAGCCGGTGCTGGCGGACTGGTGCAGCCGCTGGCGACCAGCGCTCCAGATGCGGAGGCAACGGCGGTTGCAAGGCGGCCTGCCAAGGAAAATCGCACGATTGCCCCCAAAATCAGTCGTTGCGGCACCGATTGCTGGTGCGAGAATCAAACTGCGGTGACCCTTGGTTGGTGTCCGCAGCGGTTTCGCGTTGGCGGCGGCCAACTGGGAGGAACTGGACCGTCGGCTCCTGCGGCGGTGTCAGGCGGTGGCGACAGTATGGCCAAACGGTCACGCACGGTCAACGGGCCACCGACCCATCAGGCAGCACTTGCGGTCGCAGCAACACCGCATCCGCCGCCGCCGCCGCTTGGTGCAGGTGGGTCCGACCATGGCTGTGGTACTGCTCATCGACCAGCCGTTGCGGATTCATGCCGTCGACTTGGCCAATAAACGGCGGGTGAATGCTGTAGCCGAGCACCGCTCGCGCTAGCGGCGGATAGGTGCGCGCCAGCTCGGGCCGGACAATCAACAACTGCGATTCCTGCGGCCGCAGCCACGGTTGGCAATACTGCGGGCTGACGCACAGCCGGGTCGTCGCCGAGCGGTTGGCCCCACCGCGGTGCCACAGCGCGCCGTCGAACACGAGCACCGAGCCTGCGGGCATCTCGGCTGTCACCACCGGTTTGCCCATCTGGTCAGGGTGTTGCGCCGCCCAACGGTGACTGTCGGCTATCAGTTGGGTGGCGCCATTTGTGGCGGTGAACGGTTCCAACGCCCAAATACACGACAGCGCCAATAGCGGGCGCGGGCGCGGCCAGTGGTAGAACAAGTCGTCGCTGTGCCACGGTTGCTCGCTTTCACCGGGATGCAGACGGATGGACTGCAGCGTCGACAGCAGCCAATTGGGCATTAGCACCGCGTTGGCGATCTCGACGATGCGCGGATGGATGGCCAAACGCACAAAGGGCTCGCCTTTAGGGCGTGTAAAAGAATAACTCGATCGATCTGCGAAAAGAACGGAGCAGCGAGTCGGCTGTAAAGACGCGAGCTTGCGACCCACGCAGCAAGCAAACGGGCACGGTAAATGAATGACTTATTCATTTACGAGCCCTTACCGGCCAAACTGTAGACGCGGGTACTGTGCTCGCCCTCGAAGTTGTTGCGGCCGCGCGGACGAGCGGCCTCTAGCGGTGTCAGCGCTGCCTGCAACTCGCTAATTTCGCTTGACGACAGCACGCTTGGCAAGATGGCGTAGCCGTGCTGCTGCAAGTGGGCGAGCGTGCTGGCCAGTTGCAGGCTTGGCATGGGCTGTCCTTCAGTACGAAAAAGTCATTTCCACCGCAAGTCTCACCACATCTGAGCCAATTCGCTCAGCACGCCGATACGCAAACCGTCCATCGAAATCGTCCACGCTTTGAGGCCGAGCAAATCGGCCACTGCCTCAAAAATCAACGCACCGCCCAACAAGTTGTCCGCGCGCTGGGGATCCATCGCCGGAATGTTGAGGCGCGTGTGTTGATTTTCAGCCGACGCCAGCGCGTCGATGACCATTTGCAGCTGCGGATAGGTCAAGACCTGCCGATGCACATCGTCGACTTGCCGACCCGCCAACGCTTGGGCGATGCGCGCCACCCGCTGAATCGTGCCCGAAGTCGCCACCGCCAGACCGATCGGGTGGCGGCCCACCACCTGGGCGGCGTCAGCAAAGCGCTGCTTCAAGACCGCCCGCGCGGCGTCGACCTGATCAAAGCCGACCGGGTCAGGCCCCAACAGCTCGCGGCTGACCACCAACGCGCCGATGGGCGTACTGACTGAGGTAACAACACGACCAGCGTCGCCGATGAGCAGTTCGGACGATCCGCCACCGATGTCCGCGCACAAAATCGGGCCATTGGCCGCTTGACCCAGACCATGACGCACGCCCAAATAGGCCAACCGCGCCTCTTCGTCGCCGCTGATCACTTCCAAGTGTAGGCCGGTTTGCCGTGCAGCTTGTTCGACAAAGGCCTCGCCATTGGTTGCCGCCCGCAGCGCCGCCGTTGCCACCGCCCGCACCCGCGTCACATTCCAGTTGTCCAAAATCTGGGCGAAATCGCGCAACGCGGACAGACCGCGCGCCACGCCGTCGGCGGTCAGATTGCCCTTGTCGTCGATGGCATCGCGAAGTCGGGCCACACTTTTGTGCTTGGCTACGGCTACGAGCGAGCCGTCGCGCAACCGCGTCGCGATCAGCAGGCACATCGAGTTGGAGCCAATATCAATGACGGCAACGGGTTGCATCGAACACCATGTGGGCAAGCGCCACCGCGGACCGGGCGCGGGGCGCGGATTGTGGGCATTTCGCGCGGCGCTGGCAAGCGTGGCGACAATGGGCCGACACATCGGCGTTTAGAACGTAGTATTGAGGGCTTACTGCGAGTGCCCATCGTAATTACAATTGGCTAGCACCGCCAGCGAATCCACGCTGACCTCGCCGACGGCCTGACCTCGACTCGCCAACCAGTGATCCAAGCGGTCACAGCGCGAATCGAGCGCGGCAACTTGCTGGATCCCCAACGGCAGCAACAGGATTGGATGCCCGCGACGGTTTTGGCTTTCCGTTTGCACCAGCGGCCGCACTGCCAGCCAGTCTGAGCGCACCGCCCGCAGCAACGCCGTCGCCACTGCCGCCCCCGGCCACGGACAATCTACCGGCAGGACCAACGCGGCCAAGCCAGCGGGCACCAGCGCCAAGGCGGCTTGGAGCGAAGCGAGTTGGGTGGCATCTGGATCCCCGACAAGCGCTGTCACATTGCTTGGCGCGTCATCGGCGTCTGGCCACGCCAACCGGTGCAGCACGACGACCACGTGGTCAACGCTGCCCGTCATCGCCAGCGCTTGAGTCCGCCACCACAGCTCGCCGTTGACCCTCTTAAGTGCCTTGGGACCCCCAGCACGCCGACCATGGCCTGCGGCCAGCAGCACCCCCCAACCCAGAACTTGACTTATATCAATTGACAAACAACCACCTAGCTAGATAAATGTCAATACTTGCTAGATCACGGTTAACAACTGAGCCGCGACCGCAATCGCGATCTCGCCGGGAAGGTTGCCGCCCAGCCGCTGACCTTCGATATGCAGACCGATCGGCGCCACCAATCGCGAGATTTCGGTCGTTGGCACTCCGCGCCGCACCAGCCGTTGCTGGGTCGCCGCCACTTTGGACCGCGAACCGATCAGGCCGACGTAAGGCAGCGGCGCCGTCGCCACCCCGGTGCGAAAATGAGCAAGCAGCAGGGTTTCAACCACATCGCGATCGAGCGCATGGTCGTGGGTCATCACCAAGGCGTAGGTCGCCGCCAACTGCGGAGCGGGCGGCAATCCGCGCTGGGACGCCAGCGCCCGCTGGACCACGGCAGAATCTTGGGCGGCTTGGCCAATCCAGCCCCACGCCGCCAACACCGTCAACGGATGCGCACACACCACTTGCACGGTCGGGGCAAATCGCCCTGCATCAGCCCATTGCGGGCGCTCGTCGATGACCAGCGTGTGCCATGGCAGCGGCTGCAACACTTGAGCCAGCGCGGCCGCCACGTGACCCGCGCCCAAAATCAGCACGACCGGCAGCGGCTTGGGCATTTCGCGCAACACGGCATCGCCAAACTCGGTCTCAAAGACTTGACCACTGCGCTCGCAGGTTTTCACTTGTTCCGCCAGCTCGCAGGCGCGATCGCGATCGACGTGCTCAAAATGCAGCCAAACCACGCCGCCACAGCACTGGGCCAGCTTGGCCCCCAACGGATAGCGAATCAGCCAGCGAATACCGCCATTTTCTGTAGTCTCTTTCCGCACTTCGGACGCTGGCGTCGGGGCCTGCGGGTCCGCAACCGCGCCGTTGTGGCTAGCCCAATGCGCATCGCGCAGCGCTTGGTCCTCCAAATGGCCACCGCCGACCGTACCGGCGACGAGTTGCCCGGCGCAGCACAGCATTCGCGCACCAGGGCGACGCGGCACGCTGCCTTGCGTGGAAAACACCGTCACCAGCACAGCGGGAACAGCACCGGTGCTCAGTAATTGAGGCAAGCGAGCCAACAACCGCTGGCCTTCGGCGTCCATCGGCAGCGGCGGGGTCGGGATTATCGATGCAGGGGCGGCCACGGCGAACGCTCCAAGCGGGCTCAGAGGGCTAACCGCCGCGACCAGATGTCTCGCGCAGGCCCTGCTCAACCAACCGCGCAAACACTTCGGCGCGATAGTCGGCGGTCGAACGCACGTCGTCGATCGGTTGCAGATCAAGGGCTTGGGCGGCGCGCAGCTCAGTGCCGTTCATGTCGTCACGACGCTTACCGTTCAGGTAGGCTTCGATGTGGGTGCAACGCCGCAAGGTGCCAGCCATGGATACCGCAACGACGCGAGGATCGGACAACCGCCCGTTGTGCCAGTCAAAAATCGCGCACACTCCAACTTTGGTGATGGCTTGATAGGCGCGAGTTCCGACCTTGCGCATCCACTGTCCAGCACAACCGAGCCGAGCGGCGGGCACTAGCAGCGATTCGATGATTTCATTGGCTTTACGCTGGGTCTGCCGATAACCGGTGTAGTAGTCCGCCAGCGCAACGTCGCGCGCACCGGCAGCCGACACCAAGCGAACCCGCGCATCGAGAGCCATCAAGGCCGGAGTTGCATCGGCGGCTGGCGAGCCATTTTCGACGTTGCCCGCAAAGGTGCCGCGAAACTGAATTTGGGTAGCGCCTACCAGCAGCGAAGCTTGTGTAAGCATAGGTAGTTGGTCACGAAAGCGCTGATGGCTCACCGCTTCGGCATAGGTACACAGGGCCCCGATGTGCAGCCCTTCGCTGGACCAGCGCACCCCACCGAGCTCGCCGCGCAGCGCCCACAGGTCGATCAGTTGGGCAGGGGCCGGCTTGCCAAAATGCAAGTCAACCAGCACATCGGTGCAACCAGCCATCGGCCGCAACGGCGCATCGACAGCAGCATCATCGAGCAATCGCAGCGCATCCGCCAAGTTGCGCGGCCTGACCACTTGGATCTGCGACATCATCACGGCGCACGACCTTGGCAGGCGTTTTCTTCCTCCAGCGCCGCCACTACCGCGTCGACGATCTGGCCATAGCCGGTGCAGCGACACAGATTGCCGGCCAAATGCTCGCGAATCGCCATTTCAGGCAAGGCCTTACCCACGTGCGTGTCGACCAGCCACGACGCCGTCACCACCATGCCAGGGGTGCAAATGCCGCACTGCGCGCCGCCACAGCGGACAAAGGCCTTCTGGATGGCGCGCAAGCCGCGGTGGTCCGCTAAGCCCTCGATGGTGACGATGACAGCGCGGTCGCATTGGACGATTGGAATCAAGCAAGCGTTGACTGGATTGCCGTCGACTAGCACCGAACAGGCGCCGCACTCGCCTTCGCCGCAGCCTTCTTTGCTGCCGGTCAGACTCAGGTCGATGCGCAGCACATCCAGCAATCGCCGCATGGGCGCGACGTTCAATTGGCGCACTTGGCCATTGACCGTCAGCGAAATCGCAACCAGATTGGCGGGTTGAGTGCCGGATTGTTCAGGTTCAGCCGCAGTTTCCAAGGGTCAACTCTGCGGCGTCAGGCCGTCGCGCGGCAGTGTAGGTGGTTTTGCAAAACGTGCCAAACTTACAAGCCAACCGCGCAGGTCCGATCGACCTCGCCCCGAAAAAGCCTGTTGCCCGACCTCGATACGCCTCGCTTGACCGTACCCGCCTCAAAACTCCTAACTTTACGCAGATCTACACATGCACCCCGGTCGGCACCGATGGGGTGTACAAATCCGCAAAGCGGGCAATGCGCTGCAAATCTTTGGCGTTATCGGCCGGCTTACGCTTCCGGCGCCATCAGCCCAAGACAGTTTCGCGCCGACCAAGGCCGTGCACCGTTGCCTGCGTCGTACGGATGAGCGCGTCGTACGGATGAGCGCGTCGTAGGTCCTTTGCAGCAGTTCTGGCCAAGCGATGGCGCGCTTGGTCGCCGGACGCGTCGTCACGGACCGAAAAAGTTGCTTTGTTTCAGTGGTGGCGAGCGCTTGGTGCCAGTGGTGGCGAGCCCTTGGTATCAGTGGTGGCGAGGCTTAATGGCTGATGGGGGCTAGCCAACCGCGCAAGTCGGCCCATCATGCCTCACTCCCCGGTGCAGATGACCGCCACGCACTTGTCGTTGACACAGGAAGCGCCCTTTACGCAGTCGGCGAAACCGCAACTCTCGCCAATCTTGGCCTTGGCGTAGCACAGGCCCTCGTTGCAGTTGACGCCGGGCGCGCAGGTGGTGCTGCACGGCTGACCGGCGCTCGGCGGATCGACGCATTTCTTGGCGGTTTCGTCACAAATGTACGGCAAAATGCAGCCGAAAAATTGGCCGATCATCGGGTTCGGCACCGTGCAGGCGGCGCCTTTGGTCGGCAACAGGCTGCAGGTGCCCTTGGCATCTTTGAGGTCCGCGCACATGGTGTCCAGACCTATGCATTGGCCTGCGGCGACACACGGTTGACCGAGTTTGGCCGGCGTGACGCACACGCCTTCGTCGGCAGCGCCGCCTTGTTTGGCCACGCACACGCCACCGACGCAGGCTGGCGCTACTTCGCCGCTTGAACCGGAGCCGAAATTGCCTTGAAACTTGCAGGGCTGGCCGATGGCGATTTGCTTTGTGCACTGGGGAAAATTGCCGCTCGGTTGACAATACAAGCCGGCCTTGCACGACAGCGCGTCCGCGCTGCACTTTCCGCCCTCGCCAGATTGGGCTACGCAAACACTCTTAATGTCTGACGACACGCTGCAATACAGGCCTGCACCGCACGAGGTGTCGATGCACGGGTCGTCGGGCTTGCCACCGCCGTTTGCCGCGCATTTGCCTTCGATGCAAACGAGGTTGCCGGCGCACCCATCGTCGAGTTGGCAGGCGCCACCGGCGGGTTTGGGCAGCCTACATGTGCCAGGACAGGAAGAATCATCCGAATCGGGCCGTTCACACCAGCCGCTGACGCACACTTCATTGATGTCGCAGGCCGCCTGGTCCGCCAGCGTGCCAACAAAAACGGCTTTGCAAACGGCTGGTTGCTTTTTGGAGGTAAGTAATGCGCAGGTGGACGCGATCGCAGCGACGCATTTGCCAGCGGCCTCGGGGCTGTACTTGATCTTGCCGGCCTTGACGGCGGCGATCAGATCGTCGCCGGCCTTGACGGCGGCGATCAGATCGTCAAAAGAGCTGTCATAGCCAGACCCAGACAAGAACGCCTTGCAACCCGCGGTCGATGAAAATGAAAATGAAAATGCGCCGCCGCAGCTCGCCATTGCCGTGCAGTACGCATCGGCAAAGGCCTCTTGCAGCTGTTCAATTGCGACCGGCTCGCTGGGGCCAGTGTCTGTAGTGGAGGCGTCGGCCACTGCATCGGCGGCCATTGCATCGGCGCCACCTACAGCATCCCCAGCCGTATCGCTTGGTGCTGCGCCGTCCCTGGTGCCGGTGACGCTGTCGGTAACGAGCGCATCGCCCCCAGTTCCGGCAATCGTATCGGTCGTTGCGGCCGCCTTGCCGCTATCGGCAACAGCAGCAGCATCAGCCGCGGTCCCCGTACCAGCCGCCGCCGATCCCGCCGGCGACGCGCAAGCGGCAAGGCCGATGATCAGCGAAGGCATAACAGAAAGGGCTAGACGCATTGGGTTTATCCGTGTTTGGCCAAAAGTGGCCGCGGGCTACTTTGGCAAGTTCTGGCGAATTGTCGAGTGAATCGACGAACCGAATTCACAGCGCCTCCCAGTGCACCGAGCAGACGCAAATGCAGGCGCAGCTAGGGCGTCTCTAAGGTAGGCTACACTTGCCAACCTTGCACACGGCCTTGCCCGGAGCCATGCACTTGCAGGTCGATGCGGGGCACTTGGGCGCGAACACGGCGATGAGACCGTTGAGTTGATCGGGCTTGGCGTATTTGCTGATGGGGACGCCGCCGCAAGGCAAGTCGCCCAGTGGACACAGGCCGGTGGTCAGCACGGTGCAGTCGTCGTCTTTGCCGCAGTAACTGCCTTGCTGCTTGGCCAAGGTGATAATCGCCGCGCTCAATTCGTCGCAACTGCCGTCGCAATCGGGCGGGCACTGCTTGCATTGGCCACTCAGGCAAAACGTGGGAGCGGGTGGCCCGCAGCCGCAATTGAAGCCACTGCACTGCGCGGCCGCAGCTTCGGCGGCTAACGCGTCGATCTCTTTGGTATCCGCGTCTTGGGCCATGGGCAGCTGAAAGCAACCGGCCGATCCGCAGATTGGATACTCGAAACTACCGCAGCCGACCTGGGCGGTGCATTTGGCGATCTTGGGTGCTAGAGCATTGATTTTACCGATTAACTCTACGCACTTCGCGGACTCGCATTCTTGGATTGGGCAGCCGTCGAAACCTGTTTTGCACAGGCAGTTGATGACGCACGGTTTGCAGTTGCCAATGTCCGGTTTGGTCCCCGAATCGGCTACTGAGCCTGTATCCGCTGGGGCAGGCGTGTCGATTGGGGCAGGCGTGTCGATTGGGGCAGGCGCGTCGATTGGGGCAGGCGCGTCGATTGGGGCAGGCGCGTCGATTGGGGCAGGCGCGTCGATTGGGGCAGCCGCGTCGATTGGGGCAGGCGCGTCGAGTGGGGC
>SHZD01000185.1 GCA_009692465.1 Myxococcales bacterium | reverse complement strand
CCCGCAGTACCCGTGCCTGCAAGACCCGTGCCTGCAAGACCCGTGCCTGCAAGACCCGTGCCTGCAAGACCCGTGCCCGCAAGACCCGTGCCTGCAAGACCAGTGCCTGCAATTGACTTTACTGTCCGCTTTGACAGCCCCTCTCGCCGGCTCTGAACCGGCCGCCAGCACCGGCGCACCCGCCGCCCGCTCCAGGAGCCAACGCCATGAAGCCCATGTCCATGATGCCCCCGACTCGTTCCCCTTTTCGTACGCTTGTGCTGGTGGTTGCCTGCGCGCTGGCCGTTGCCAGTTGTGCGACCAACGGTCAGCCGGCCAACGGCGGCGCCAACACCACCAACAACACGACTACCGGGACTCAGGCCGGCGGCGACTTCACATGCCTCACCCCAGCCACTAGCGACGGCCAGATCGCGATCCAGTGTCAGGCCCGACCTGAACTGTCGATCGACGCGACCGGCAAGAAAGTCAGCAATGGCGGGTTGTTGCCGATGGCAGTCGGGGTCGTCAAGATTGGCGCTGACTTGAAAGTGGACATTACGATCAAAAATACCGCCGCCACAACCACGGCGGCGGCCTTGAGAATTGAGTCGATCTCCATCGCCTATGACAATCTCGCGCCCGATGAAACCGACGAAAAACCAGCGCTGGACTGCCTAAACGGGGCCGGCACCGCCAAGTGCAGCAAGGCGACATGGAAGCACATTGTGCCTGCCAGCTTTAACCTTGGGGCCGGCCAAGCCACCGAAGAGAAGTTTGCCGTTGTGTACCGCCGCTACGACGCCAAAGACCGCACGGCCAAAGTGACGATCAAGTTCCTAAACGTCGACTCGAAGTCCGGCCTGCAAACGTATACGTTTTCGGTCAAAACCGAGCAAGGCAAGCCCAAACTGGAACTGCAGCCGGCCGACGGCCTGTTGTTTCCCTACGTGCAGCCTGGCATCGCTGACCCGCCCAAGCAGAAGTTTTCGGCGCTCAACTCCGGCGACGCGGTGCTGACCATTGGCGCGGTCAAGCTGGCCGAAATCGACCCGTCGTTTACGCTTAAGCTCATTGATCCGCCCGATTTCGACACCGAGGTCCACGTCGGCGGTAAGCCATGGGTGTTTGCCAAGCCGCTTGAACTTGAAGTTGGCAAAGCCGCTGAATTTGAAGTGACATTTTCGCCAAAGGACGACAAGAAAAAGGGCGGCGTTGCCAAGTTTGACAGCAACGATCCGGACAACGTCAACCGCAAGATTCAGATTGACGGCAACACCTCGGTTCCGTGCCTGTCGATGAACCCCACCGGCAAGTACAATTTTGGCGGCGCGGTGCCCGGTATGGTTCCCGGCGAACTGACAGTGACGCTCAAGAATTGCGGTTCAGCGGACTTGGTGGTGACCAGCATCGACTTTATCAAAGAAGAAAAAATGTCCAATGAGTTTGCGATTGATCTGGCTCCGCTGGCCGGCAAACTCAAGGCAGGCGACACCGTGGTCCGCGCGACCAACCCGTTGGTGCTCAAGATCAATGAGGCAGCCGATTTCAAGGTCAAGTACCAGCCGGAGGACATCACGCCCAATGACAGCCCGGCCGACTTTGCCACCATCAAGCCCAAATCCAATGCCTTTGTGACCAAGACGCTGACCTTGGAAGGCATTGGCGTCAAGGAGACCTGCCCGATCGCCAAGGTGACAGTTCAGGAAGGCGAGCAAGTGGTGCCGCAAACCCTGATTCATCTCAAAGGCGACAAGTCGACGGCTCCAGGTGGCGGCTCCATTAAGAAGTACAAGTGGACCGTCAAGCAACCGGCCGGCTCCAATCAGCCGCTGCTGCCCAACGCTTCCTTCGCCAACCCGACGCTAATGGCCAACGCTTCTGGCGAATACGAATTTTGCCTCGACGTGTGGGACGGCAACGACGTCAAGTCGTGCCTGACGACGTGCCAAAAAGTGCTGGTAATCCCAAACAATGCGTTGCATATTGAGTTGTTGTGGGATACGCCCGCCGATCCCGACCAGACCGACAGTGGCCCGGCAGCCGGCGCCGACCTCGATTTGCACTTTGCCCACCCGCTAGCGTCGACCTTGGACTTGGATTGCGATGGCGCCGCCGATCCGTGGTTTTCCAATCCGTGGGACACCTTCTGGTTCAACGCTGCGCCTGAATGGGGCGTCGCGGGCGTGCCCAAAGACAACCCGACACTGGACTTGGACGACACCGACGGCGCCGGGCCAGAAAACTTGAATTTGGTCGATCCCGAGGGCTCGCCCGACGACCCAGTGGCCTATAGCTTGGGCGTGCACTACTGGAACGACCACGGCTATGGCACCTCGTATGCCACCGTGTCCATTTACATTCAGGGTGGCTTGGCGTTGCAGTTCACCAAGATCAAGTTGGATCCGCTGGACATGTGGTTCGTAGGCAAGGTCAACTGGCCCAACACCGCGTCGGGTGGCGGCAAAAAGGTGTTTGACACCTGCTACCAGTCCGGCCTGTCCTGCCCGGCCAAGAAGAACTTGATGTGGCAACCCAAGGGCGATTGGTGTATTACTAAGTGCTATGTTAACAAGGTGTTCAATGGTACGGTCGGCAACGCCTTCGCGGGTAAATGCCAGTAGCATTGGGGTAGAGCTCCGACGAGTTCACCTTGACCCGCACCCGGCACAGCGCCAAGAATGGAGCGCCAAGACGCCAACTTGGAGCGCCAAGACGCCAACTTGGACCGCTTCTGGGCGGGCCGCGAGCTCGCGATCCCTAAATCAAGCGCGGCGATTGGACTGCAGCGTCTTGGGCTTAGGAGCTGTCCCACAATAAGTCATTGTGGGACTGGTTCCGTTTGCCTGCTTTGTTGGTCGCTAAGCTCGCGTCCCCAAAGGCCGACTCGCCGCTCCTGTGTTGCCCAGATCGATCGAGTTATGTGAGGACAGTTCCTTAGGCCCTGACTTGTGCTCAGGCTCACGCACGCGGCCACCCGTCCAGCGCGAGAATCACTTTGAGAAAGCGTAGTATACCGCTGCGCCGACCGCCGTTGTGCAGCGCGGGCAGCAACCAGTCCTAGCAACCAGTCCTACCATCCAGTCCTACCATCCAGTCCTACCATCCAGTCCTACCATCCAGTCTGTGGCTACTGATAGCTGAGGGATAACTCATGAAAACTACATGCCTTAATCGCCGCGACGGCTCGACAAAGGCAACTGCCGGTTGGTGGACCGCTGTCCACCGAGTGACACTCGGGTTGGCGTTCGTGGCCTGTTCGTCTGGCCCGGCCTGTTCGTCTGGCGCTGCCGGGCCGACGTCTGGCGTCGCTGGCGCTGATGCCGCCGGCACCATTGCCAAGAAGTGCAGTTTCGACAAGGACAACTTGCCGGTCGGCATCGACCGCAAGGCCAAACTGCTGGTTCGTCAAGGCTTAGTGGCGGTAACCGCGACTGCCCCGGTGGTGATCAACGCCTCGAACACCACCATTGGCGGGCCGCCGATCGACGTCCAGTTTCAAATCAGCAACGACCGTCCCGCCTCTGCCGCTGTCGAACTGCTGATCAACAAAATTGACAGCGTGTCCCCTTCTGGCGAAACGGCATTTTCGTGCGTTGCCGCCGACAGTGCCGGCAAGGCGGTGATCAAAGACGGCTTGCCAGTGGCGTGCAAGGACCATCAATGGGGCTCGGTCGTTCCGGTCGAGTTTGAGCCGGCCTGCTCATCGCGTGAACAAATCCCCGCCGCGCGCTTTATCATTCGGTTTAACAAGACCGACAATGCCTCCAAACAGACCACGGTCCACATTAAGAGTGACGGCGATCCAGACTCGCCCTTCTTCACCTTTACCGTGCAAACCAAGCAAGGCAAGGCCGCCATTAATGTTGCCCCGCAGATCGTCGATTTTGACGTGGTGGCGCCCGGCGCTGCGCCCCAGGTCCGTGGGATTGCCATCCAAAATACCGGCGAAGCGACGCTGCTGTTGACCGGTGTGCAATGGCCGCTACAGGACAAAACCTTTACGCTTAAAGTGGGCGGCAAGACCGTGATCGGCGGCACCGTGACTGTGTTTGAGCCGCCGATTGAAGTGGCAGCCGCCACCGGTCTCGACGCCGAGGTGCTGTTTGCCCCCACCGACGACAAGGGCCGCAAGGCCACCCTGACCTTTACCAGCAACGCCAGCGGCAACGCCACAGTGCAGTTGCAGGGCAACCTCAATGTCCCTTGCTTGCTGGTTAAGCCCGAAAAATCTTTGGATTTCAGCCTAGTCTACGTCGGCAGCGAGGCGGTCAAGCCCGTTACCGTCACCAATTGCGGCGATGGCGACGTCCACATCAAGGGCTTTGCGCTCGCCGACGACGCTCAGGCGGTGTACGCGATCAAGGACGGCAAGCTGCCCACGGCGGATACTCCGGTCGTGCTGGCCAAGAACGCCAAGGCCACTTACACCATCGCGTGTACGCCGTCTTCGGAGAATAAGGACAAGGACGGCAAGCCGCAGCCCTTTACCGCCAAAATCAACTTGAGCGACAGTACGGCTAAGCCCAACAAAGTCATTAACTTGATGTGCACGGGCAACGCCGCCAAGTGCCCTACGCCGGTGATTGTTGCCGATCCCGGCGAGCAAATTGAGCCGCAAAGTGTCCTTAAGCTCAAAGGTTCGGCGTCGTACGCGGCGCCGCCGGGCAAAGTAGTCAAGTACAAGTGGAAGATGCTGAGCCAGCCGCCCGGCGCCGTTGGCGTACAGTTCTGGCCCAACGATGCGGTCGCCGATGTCATTTTGGGCACCAAGGGCACCAACCCCAAGACGGGCGCTCCCGTGGTGTGGCTGACCGTTGCCGGCGAATACAAGGTCCAATTGCAAGTGTGGGACGACACCGGTACCGAGTCGTGTGCGGCGCACGTGTTTTCGGTACTGGTAGTGCCCAGCGTCGCCCTGCACGTTGAATTGTTGTGGGACACCCCCGAAGACAAGACCCAAGACGATGGTCAAACAGCCGACGGCGCCGACCTCGATCTGCACGTGGTCCACAGCAAAGCCTACGAAGCCCAAAAATGCAGCGGTACGGTCACCTCCGCTTGCCAACCGGATCTGGACAAGGACGGCAAAGCCGATCCGTGGTTCAGCGGCGTTTACGACGTGTATTGGTACACCCCGGCACCCAAGTGGGGCAGCGCCCAGTCGAATCTGGACGACCCGGGCCTCGATCTCGACGACACCAACGGCTGGGGTCCCGAAAATATGAATGTGGCGATGCCTGAGGATGGCGTCACCTATGGCGTTGGCGTGCATTATTGGGACGCCCATGGATTTGGCCCGTCCATTGCCACAGTGCGCATCTATATACTGGGCGCGCTCAAGGCCACCTTTGTCCAAGAAATGAACGAATGTGAAATGTGGTTTACCAGCCAAGTCCAGTGGCCGTCAGGTGATTTGCTCGATTTTGGCGGCGCAGTGTTCAAAGCGCCGTCGGCCGGCAAGATCGTGCCCAAGTACTGGAGTGCGACCTCGATCACGCTCAATGCGTGCAAGAAATAGTCTGCGACGCCCGATGGGTGCAAGAACGAGTCCGCCACCACGTTTTGGACCACAGCCGCTGCGCATGGCATGCTGAGTGCGCGCACTGAGTGTGCGCGCTAGGCGAAACCAGTGGCGAAACCAGCGACGAAACCAGCGACGAAACCAGCGACGAAACCAGTGACGAAATACGGCAGTGACGAGGCGCTTGGGCGGCGTGCAGACCCGATCAAGCTACTATGTGCTGGCGACGCAGCGCGCACTCTTGGGCTTAATGCCCCGCGCTCGGCTGTGGCGCAGGCATTTTTCGCCCTCGCGCTTGCTGCGGCTCAACTGACGACAAGTTGCAGCACCGACGGCGCCGGGCCCACCGATGGCGCCTGTGGCAACGAAAATATTGACCGCAGTGCTACATTGCAAGTCTTAGATAGTGCTGGAAAAACCGCAGTAGCAGCGTACGATATCGACATTGCGGCGCTGGCAAGCGGTGCCAACCGCGACACCTTATTCACCATTGCCAACGCTGCCAACGCCATTACGGGTCGCGCCTTGGTCGTCAAATCGGTGGTCCTGCTCGAAACCGATGGTGACGATAACCCCACGCCCGATAAAGCATTTTCCTGCTTAACCGCGGACGGCAAGGACTGCGTCGGCGCGGTGTGGCCCGCCATCATTCCAGCCGGTCTGGACAAGAGTTGCGCCCCAACCGGTGCCGTGGCGGCGGCCAAGCTCACCATTCGCTACACCCGCGGTGGCGCCCCCGACCTGCGGCGCCTCAAGCTTGCGGTCAGTTTTGGCGGCGACGCCAAACTTGGCGATACGCCGTGGACGGCCACATTCGCCACCCGGCTAGGCTCGCCCAAGATTTCCTGCTCGCCGCTGGCCACCGATTTCGGCAAAATTGGTCTGAGTGAAGGCGCCACCAGCACCGTCACCTGCGCCAACACCGGCAAGGGCGCTGGACTGATTACCGGCGCCACCATGCTCGGTTCGCTGCCCCTGCACGCCAAGTTGGGCGACTTCGTGATCACCGCTGCCAGCCCGCTACCACTTGGCAAAAGTGTAGCGATCGCCGCTGGTCAAAGCATTGATATTACGGTCAGTTTTGACAAATTGCTCAGCGAACAAAAGGCTCAGGCGATCTTGCGGCTGAACACCAGCGAAGCGGGCAAGGAACAACTCGACCTCAGTTTTGTCGTCAACACCACCGGGCCTTGCGCGACATTTTCGCCCAATGTACCGATGGATTTTGGCGAACAACCCGTTGGCAAGCCCCAAGCCAAGGAGATCTTGATCAAGTCCTGTGGCACCGAGGACCTGCAACTGACTTCGGTGGCCATTGCCGCCAGCTCCGACCCCGGCTTTTCTCTCAGTTTCGGTAGCACCTGTTTTAGCGGCAAGCAGCCGAGCGTCGCCGCGCCATTCGTCATCGCCAAGGGCACCGTGTGCAGCTTGACGGTCATCTACACGGCGCCGCAATTGGGCGCCAACAGCAAAGGCAAACTGGTCATGCAAGGCAATTCCGGCACCAGCGAGCTGGCGCTGAGCGGCCAAGCGCCGTCCAGCATCCAATGCCCGAGCGCGTGCATGACGGTCAAGCTGGCTTCGGGTGTCGCCATTACTGGCGAGGTGCTGCCGCAGTCCAAGCTGAAATTTGACGCCAGCTGCTCGCAGCCCGCCGCCTCTGGTCAAGCCATTGCCAAGTACAAGTGGGCCTTGCAACAGCCGCTTGGCTCGTATGCCACTTTTGCGCCGTCGGGCAGCGTCAAGGCCCCGCAATTGCAGCCTAATATTGCCGGCAAGTATACGATTAGTCTGGACATCGCCGATGCCGCGGATACCCAAGGCTGTAAGCCAATTAGCTATGATTTGAATGTGCTCAGCGACGACAAGCTCTACGTCGAATTGACCTGGGACACCCCGGCCGATCCCGACAAGACCGACGAGCAAGCCGTTACGCCGGGGGCCAAGTTGGTGGGTTCGGACCTGGACTTACACCTCGCTCACGCTGAAGCCACCGACGAGGTCGGTCAGGCCGATGTGGACAAGAATGGCGAACCGGACCCGTGGTACGCCCCCTGTTTGGACTGCTCGGTGTGGAACGTGATCGGCAAGTGGGGCACCGCCGACAACTACGACGATGACGCTGCCCTTGATCGCGACGACAAAGACGGCTGGGGTCCAGAGATCATAGCCATTCACGTGCCCCAAGTTGGTGTTGCGTATCACATTGGCGTCTACTATTTCTCGCACAATGGCTTTGGCAAATCGACACCGACGATCAAGGTTTACCTCGATGGCAAATTGGCTGCAACCAAGGTCGGCCCGGTCATGGACATGCTCGACATGTGGTGTGTCGGCAAAACCAGTTGGACTCCCAATCAGTTTGTCCCGTGTAAAGGCGCGGATGCAAAGGGTGATTTGCTGACGAAGAAATATCCGATTCAGCCCAACAAGAGCCTAAAGTGCCCCTGAGTCGGTCGGGCTAGCGGCGAGCTGCACTGAGCCCCGAGTGCGGCAACATGCGCAAAATCATTGACGCCCACTTGCGTCTGTCGCGCAACCGCCCTAAACTCCGGTCCCTTCGCCGCGCACGGTCGCGTCGGCGAAGAAGGTGCAACCTGCTCAAGGGGTTAGCGCCCCCGCGGGTGGCAAGCCGGTTCGCCGTCGCCACGGAAACAGGAGCCCGGAACCGCAAGGACCACCAAGCGCAGTCAAGCGCCACGGAGTCCGATAATTTCAACCGGTTGCAGGTAGTCACCACAACCAATTTTGAAGAGGCCACGCCATGACTAAGTCCGATCTGATCGAAGCCGTTGCATCCAAAGCCAGTTTGACCAAGGACAAAGCGTCCACCGTCGTCAACTCGATTTTCGACCTGATGGTCGACGCGATGAAGAAAGACGAGCGTATTGAAATCCGCAACTTTGGTAATTTCACCGTGCGCAACTACCCGGCGTACACGGGTCGCAATCCCAAGACCGGCAGCGCCGTCAAAGTGGGCCCCAAGAAGATGCCGTTCTTCAAGGTCGGTCTGGAACTGAAGAACAAGGTCGACGGTAAGTAAGGAACAGCCCCAGAATCAATGATTCTGGGACCGGTTCTATTTGCTTGCTTCGTGGGTCGCTCAGTTCGCGTCCTGAAAGGCCGACTCGCCGCTCCTGTGTTGCGGTGATCCGTTGAGTTCGATCGGGGCAGTTGCAAACTTGCGGCCCAATTGGCCTTCCTACGCGCGACCGCGTGATCAAATCTGCTGCTACGGCTGCCGGATTTGGTCCGCGGTTGCTGTGTTTTTGCCAGCGTTGCGTTTCTGACCAGTGTTGCGTTTCTGGCCAGTGTTGCGTTTCTGGCCAGTGTTGCGTTTCTGGCCAGTGTTGCGTTTCTGGCCAGTGTTGCGTTTCTGGCCAGTGTTGCGTTTCGGTCAGTGTTGCGTTTCGGTCAGTGTTGCGTTTCGGTCAGTGTTGCGTTTCTGGCCAGTGTTGCGTTTCGGTCAGGCCGGCCTGCCCAAGCCAGCGGCGACACCCAACCATCGCCTTGTCCAGTCACTTATTCGTTTTCAAGGCGCTCGGGCTTAGTTTTCGAGTGGCTCGCCTGAGGCGATGGCGTCGGCAGCGTGCCCGCGGCACGTGGGGCCGACACCAAGCCAGTTTCGCCGCTCCTTTTACCGCCGCAGCTCGCGGCAAGTCGACAGCGCCATGAACCAAGAACCCGCCCCGCCCCGCCACTTGCCCAGCAGCATTGGCTCTTTGCCTGTCGCCTACATCGCGGATATCGGCCAATTTGCCGACCAGCGCGTGCAATTGCGCGGCTGGCTGCACAACCGCCGCAGCAAGGGCAAATTGCACTTTTTGCAAGTGCGCGACGGCAGCGGCTTGATTCAAGCTGTGATGTTTAAAGGTGATTTTGACGACGAGACCTTTGCGCTCGCCGATCACCTGCACCAAGAGTCAGCGCTCATTGTCAGCGGTACCGTCAAGGTCGACGCGCGGGCGCCGTCGGGCTACGAGTTGGCCTGTGATGGCTTGCTGGTCGTCAGTGCCGCAGCGGCCGATTTCCCGATTTCACCCAAAGAACACGGCGTGGCCTTTTTGATGGATCATCGTCACTTGTGGCTGCGATCGCGGCGGCAGACGGCGATCCTGCGGGTGCGCGCCCGCATAGTGAAATCGATCCGCGATTTTTTCGACAATCGCGACTATGTGCTTGTCGACACTCCGATTTTTACGCCCAATGCTTGTGAAGGGACCTCGACACTGTTCGAGACCGATTACCATGACCAAAAAGCCTACCTAAGTCAGTCCGGTCAGCTCTACAGCGAGGCGACGGCGATGGCGCTGGGGCGGGTGTATACCTTTGGACCGACGTTTCGCGCGGAAAAATCAAAGACCCGCCGACATTTGACCGAGTTTTGGATGGTCGAACCCGAGGCCGCGTTTATGGACCTGCAAGGGGTCATTGACCTGGCGCAGGACCTGGTGTGCACGATCGCCGCTGATGTACTGCGCGACCGCAGCGCCGAGCTCGACCTCATCGACAGTATTCGCAGCGAAGCTGAGGAACATCGTCAACTTAAGCCGCGGCGCGCGGCGTTGGCGTTGATTCAAAAGCCGTTTGTTCAGCTCGATTATGCCGAGGCGATCGAAAAACTCCAGGCCTTGGGTTCGGATATCGCGTTTGGCGATGACTTGGGCGCCGACGACGAGACCAAGCTGACTCTGGAGTACGACCGGCCGATCTTTGTACGGCGCTATCCGGCTCAAATCAAAGCGTTTTACATGAAGCGCGATCCCGCCGATCCGGTGCGCAGCTTAAGTGTGGACATGCTGGCGCCAGAGGGCTACGGTGAAGTCATCGGTGGTGGTCAACGCGAAGATGACCACGCGACGTTGCAAGCTGCGATTACCCATCACCAATTGCCACAGACGGCCTTTGATTGGTACCTAGACCTGCGCAAGTACGGTTCGGTGCCCCATGGCGGATTCGGCCTAGGCCTGGAGCGCGCTGTCGCATGGGTGTGTGGCCTGCCACATGTGCGCGAAACAATTGCCTTCCCGCGTCTGATGGACCGTCTGCGGCCCTAAGTCGCTCTGGGCCATGGGCTCGTCGCTGCAGGGCTATCGCAAACTCCATAACCCTATGATGACTGGTTAACCTAGCCTATTTATTTAGGATGAATCACCTGGCCCCGACGCTTGCCTCGCACAAGACGCTTACCTCGCACAAGACGCTTGCCTGCCACTGGTGACGTCGACTTGGCGGCATTGCTCAGGCTGGGCGCGTCGCCGAGGCGGCGACCGGGTCCGACGCCGCCCTGTCGGGTTAGCATCCCTCGCGCGGGGGCACACACGCTTGCCTGCAACCCTTCAATATCTCATGCGAAAGGGACACTAACCCGCTAGGGCGCCAGCCGATGCCGCTTTGCCGCCTCGGCAACGTTGTGGCCCGGTGTCGGCGCCGCGCCAGCATTCGCCAAGCAGCGCTCCAACTGCCCGCTGCGCATGACCTATTGTTTTGTGACCGCAGCCTTGAACCGACCGGTTGGCGTTACCCGTGGTCGCTTCGGGTCCAACCTACGTCGAGTCGTCGGCGTGCAGACGTTCTTGCCACGCAAAACGTCCAGCAAAACATCGGGATTCCAACCACAGGTCTGCCGGAGACCGTGACCGCTCATGCGCTCGCCAGTCACCTGTGCGATCATGCCGGCGGCAATTCTGCGCAGAATGCCAAGTGATTCAGCGGTGTTGTGGTCGCGAACCCGCTGCTTATCCTCGGCATACGACACGTCGAGCACCCAGTGCAGCCGATTCTCGATGCCCCAATGGTTCCGCGTAGTTTCCAACACGTTCTTGGCCGTAGCGGTGGCCTCGCTCACGATGTAATAGGCTGTTTCTTTCGTGGTCTTGCCGGTCAGCACCGTGTGCCGCTCCCTCGCTATCACCGCAATCTTATTGAGTCCGGCCCAAGCGTCCGGGTTTTCGACATACC
>SHZD01000184.1 GCA_009692465.1 Myxococcales bacterium | reverse complement strand
TCTATTGCGATCCGACGGTCTCCTAGCTTCTCAGATATTCTCAACTGTCCAAGAACTGCCCGGAGTGAATCCGTGCAGTTTCGGACAGTTGCCGCCGTCTAGCCAGACGGCGCTAGGAGCGAGTCGGAATACTCCGACACGCTCCTAGGAGGAACGCGCCGCAGCGACGCAGAGATGCGCCCAAAGCGGGGGTCGCGGTTTGAGCCAGACCTTGGCAAAACCCCCACATCCGCTACGCTACGCCGCCGCGACGCCTTGACGCCGCCCGCGCAGCCCCGCACCGATGAACTCCGCCACTTCCACTCCTACCCACCCACTGATTGCCCCCAGCCCACCAGTTGCCCCCAGCCCGCCAGTTGCCCCCAGCCCACCGGTTGCCCCCAGCCCACCAGTTGCCGGTGCCAGCCGCGCGCTGCTGGCCCTGACGCTGCTCAACCTGCTGAACTACGTCGACCGCTACGTGCCCAGCGCGGTCAAGGAGTTATTCAAGGCTGACCTGCACTTGACCGACGCCCAGACCAGCTGGCCGCTGACCGCCTTTGTGCTGGTGTACATGGTGTCCAGCCCGGTGTTTGGCTCGCTGGCCGACAAATGGCCGCGCCGCAAAGTGATTGCCTTCGGCGTCGCCTTGTGGTCGCTGGCAACGGCGGCGGCCGCCTTATCCGGCAATTTCTGGACCTTCTTGTTAGCCCGGGCGCTAGTTGGCGTCGGCGAAGCAGCGTATGCGACCTTGAGCCCCGCCGTCATTGCCGATTTCTATGCCCCTGAGCGCCGCAACCGCGCACTGACGTGGTTTTACGCAGCAATTCCAGTTGGCGCGGCGATCGGCTTTGCCGCCGGAGGCTTGCTGGGTCATCACTTTGGCTGGCGCGTCGCCTTTGTCGCGGTCGGTCTGCCCGGCTTGCTGGCCGCCACTTGGGTGTGGAATCTGCACGAACCGCCAAAAATACAAGCTGAAACGACGACTCCACCGTCGTGGGCGCTGGCGCTGCGGCAATTGGCCACCAATCGCACTTACGTGTATGCCGTCGCTGGTTACGTCGCGGTGACCTTTGCTTCGGGGGCGTTGGCGGACTGGTACCCGACCTTCTTGGCCCGCCATCGCGGCATGGACTTGGCCCAAGCGGGCACCATCGTCGGCATCGGCACTGTGGTCGGCGGGTTGGCCGGGACGTTGCTCGGCGGCTATGCCGGCGACTGGCTGGCCAAGCGCTTCGCCAATCCGTACCTGCTGTTGTCGGGCGTGACCATGGTCGCCGCAGCCGGACTGGCCACCGTGGCGCTGCAGGTTCAGAGCGCGACGGCGGTTTTGGCAGCAATTGTGGCAACCCAAGTGTTTTTGTGGTGTTACAATGGTCCGATCAATGCCTTGATTATCAACTCAGTCCCCAACTCGATGGTGCCGCGGGCGTTTGCGGTGTCGATTTTGGCGATTCACTTGTTCGGCGATGCCATTTCGCCACCCATCGTCGGCTTGATTGCCGACGCCACCGGCGATTTGACGCTGGCGATGACCGCGGTGCCGGTGACGATGGCGGTGGGCGCTATGGTGTGGTTGGTCGGATGCAGACGAATTTGACCGCCGCTATCCCCGATGACGCTTTGACCAGGCTGGCGCGGCTGGCTTGTCTGGCGATTGTGCGGCTGTTTTACCGCGAGATCCGCGTATCCGGACTGGAAAACCTGCCGACGACCGGGCCGGTCATTCTGCTGGCCAACCACCCCAATGGCATGCTCGACCCCGTTATCCTGCGGATTGCCGCCGATCGCCCAGTCGGTTTTTTGGCCAAGTCCACGTTGTTTGGTAATCCGTTTGGGCGCTTGGGGCTGGCGGCCTTTGCCGGTTTGCCCGTTTTTCGACCGCGCGACGGCGCCGACACCAGTCACAACGAGCGCACCTTTGAACTAGCGAGGCAGCGGCTGGCTGACCATCAATGGCTGGCGCTGTTCCCGGAAGGCACCAGTCACAGCGATCCGGCGATGCGGCCGCTCAAGACCGGTGCGGCACGGATTGCCCTGTCTTTTTGCGAACAACACCCGCTTGAGCGCCTGCAACTGGTGCCGTGCGGGCTGCTCTACGATGCCAAAGAGGTTTTTCGCTCGCGGGTGGCGGTCTACATCGGCGAAGCGCTGGACGCGACCCAGTTTGCCCGCGACCACGGCAGTGATTTTGGCGCCGCCCAGCAGCTCACTGTCGAAATCAATAACACCTTGGCTGACGTCGTCTTGCAGGCCGACAATCAGACTGTGCTGCGTGGTTTTGTGGCAGTGGCGGCGTGGACCCAACCGGCGGCGGCGCGCGACTTAGCGGCTCAGCAAGCGCTAGCCCAACAACTGGCGCAAGCGTGGCGGCAACTTAGCGCCAATCAGCCTCAGGAAGCGCTGCAGCTGCAAGCGCAAGCCAGTGAATTCGCGGCCGAGTTGCAGGCGGCCGGCATTGACGATCCGTGGCAAATCGACGCGCCTGCGCCTAAACCGCTCAAAGTGCTCACGGCGACGCTGTCGTTGCTGGCGCTGCTGCCGTTGGCAGTGCTCGGTACGCTGCTGACGTGGCCGATGTACCGCGCCATTGCGCCGCTGGCCATCAAAATCGCGGGGAGCGAGACGGATCTCATCAGCACCGTCAAGCTGCTGCTCGGCTGGCTGGGGCTGCCGCTGTGGTGGACGCTGCAGGCGGTGACGCTGGCGGTGGTGGTGCACCCGCAAGTGGGCTGGGCGGCGGCGATTTTGGGGCCGCTGTGCGGGTTTATCGCGCTGCGGTGGTCGGAGCGCTGGCAGCGGCGGCGGCAAGTGGTGCGCTTGGCATGGCTGCGCGGCGTGCGCACCGAGGTCGCGCTGGACTTGCGGCGGCGGCGCGACCACTTGTGTGCGCGGGTGATGCAGGCGCTGGGGGTGGTGCGGGACAGTTGAGCGAACCCGCGATCCCCCCCTTTGCGCGCCCCACGCCCAAGAGAGTATTGTGATCCCGCGCCGCCGCCGAATCGGCCGCTGTCTTTGCTATCCGAGGTCCCATGTTCTACCGCGTGATTCTCGTTCTCGCCGCTGTGGCACTGACGGCTTGCGGCGAAGAAGCCGCCGTCATCGCCGGTTCACCCATCGATACAGGGGCAACCGCCGACGGTACCACGCTTATCGGTGACGGCGCCGCGCGGGGTGTGGACACCGCATTGCCGGATGGCTCAATGGAAACAGCGGCGGACACCGCCCCAGACGTCACCACACCAGATAGCGGCGATGGTCTGGCTACCATGCCGCTCGATTGTGGGTCACAATGCGTCACCGACAACGACTGCCCCAGCAAGGGACTCGGGCCGTGCGCCTATGCGGTATGTAAGGCCTGCCAGTGCATCGCAATCGCCCTGCCAGCCGGGGCCACCTGCAGCGACGGCCTCGCCTGTACCAGTGGTGACAGTTGCGACGCCAAGGGAGCATGCACCGGCGGCGTCGACCCCAAAGCCTGCACTTTCGCCGACTACGGCAAGCATCCAAGCTGCGCGACGTTGACCTGCCAAGACGGCGCCGACGGCAAAACGAAGTGCCTTTTCGCCGAACTGACCGCCACTTGCAACGACGACAGCGCGTGCACTGCCAGCGACACCTGTCAGTTTGGCGCGTGCTTGGGCAATCCGCTGGCCTGCGACGATGGCAACCCGTGCACCCTAGACAGCTGCGCCAAAGCCAGCGGCTGCCTGCACGAGCCGGTCACCACCGTCACCGCCTGCAGCGACGGCGACACTTGCACCCAAAACGATGCATGCGCCGCTGGCAAGTGCGCTCCTGGCGCGGCGCTCGACTGCGGTGACGCCAACCCGTGTACCCAAGACGGCTGCGACCCCAAAGTCGGCTGCACCCACCCACCAGCCGCCGGGCCGTGCAGCGACAGCAACGCCTGCACCTCTGGCGACGTGTGTGCGGGCGGCGCGTGCCTGCCCGGCGCGGCCACGGTCTGCGACGACGCCAATCCGTGCACCGGCGACGCCTGCAACCCGGCGAGCGGTTGCGTGCACCCGGCCAATACTGTGGCCTGCGATGACGGCAGCCTGTGTACCCAAGGCGACCAATGCCAAGCCGGGGCCTGTGCGGCCGGCAAGCCGCTCAGCTGCGGCGATGGCAACCCGTGTACCGACGACAGTTGCGACGCCAAGGCCGGCTGCGTCCATGTGGCCAACGGGGCGCCGTGCAGCGACGCCAACCTGTGCACCGAAGACGATGGCTGTAGCCAAAGCGCTTGCGCGCCAGGCAAAGCCAAACCGTGCGACGACGGCAACCCCTGTACCAGCGACGGTTGCGACCCTACGCTCGGCTGCCAGCCCGTTGCCAACACTCAGCCGTGCGACGACGGCAGCGCGTGCACCCAGGGCGATGCCTGCAGCAGTAGCGCTTGCACTGCGGGTAAACCGATGGACTGCGATGACGGCAACGCCTGCAGCGACGACAGTTGCGCCGCCAAGGCCGGTTGCGTCCACCTGCCCAACGCGGCAACCTGCGACGACGGCAATGCCTGCAGCGGCGGCGACCAGTGCAAGGCTGGGGCATGCAAACCCGGCAAGCCGCCCGCCTGCGACGACAGCAACCCCTGCACCACCGACACCTGTGCCGCCGACCAAGGCTGCGGCAGCGCCCCCAACACCTTGCCGTGCAGCGATGGTTCGGTGTGCACGCTGGGCGACCAGTGCGCGGCCGGGCAGTGCGCGGCAGGCAAGCCTACTTCTTGCAACGACGGCAACCCATGCACCGATGACGCCTGCGACCCCAAGGCCGGCTGCGTGCATGTGCCGAACAGCGCAACGTGCAGCGACGGCAGCGCGTGCACCGCGAACGACGGTTGTGCGCAAGCCGCCTGTGCTGGCACCGCTGTGGATTGCGACGACGCCAACCCGTGCACTGCAGATGCCTGCGCGCCCGCGAGCGGTTGCAGCCACAAAGCGCTGAGCCAAGCGTGCGACGACGGCTCGGCCTGCACTGTGGCTGATCAGTGCCAGAGCGGCGCCTGCGTGCCGGGCAAATTGCTGGCGTGCACCGACGCCAACCCGTGTACTGTCGATTCGTGCGACAGCAAGCTCGGCTGCCTGCACCTGCCGGCCACCGCAACGTGCACCGACGGCAATCTGTGTACGGTCGGCGATGGCTGTTCCGGTGGCGCTTGCTTGCCCGGCGCGGCCACCACCTGCGACGACGGTCAGACTTGCACTGTGCACTGGTGCGACCCGGCCAAAGGCTGCCAAGCATTGGCCATCCCCGGCCCGTGCGACGACGGCACCGCGTGCACCAACGGCGACGCTTGCAGCGGCGGCACTTGCTCAGGCAAGCCACTGGTGTGCGACGATGGCGACGCCTGCAGCGCCGACAGTTGCGATTCCAAAACCGGCTGCACGTACAGCGCCGCGGCCGACGGCACCCCGTGTGGCGGCACAGGGACGTGCAGCTCGGGCAAATGCTCGCTTGGGACCGCGCCCAACCCGGCGCCGTCGTGCCTGGCCATCTTGAAAGCGGCGCCCAAGAGCCCAAGCGGCGCCTACTGGCTCGACCCCAACAAAACCGGGGCCTTCCAAGCTTACTGCGACATGGTGAGCGAAGGTGGCGGCTGGACGTCGCTGGTGCACTTGACGCCGATCGCCAAGCTCAACTTTTCAGTGCCTCACACCGAGCGCGCGGTGGCGCAGGGTGCGCAGTTCTGGGTGCTCGGGCCGCAAAAAGATGCCAAGTATGCGGTGATTGCGTACTTGGGGCGGCCGTCTGCTGCGGTTCAGGCTACCGCGCCGTCGCCCACCCAGACCGGATGGCAGTGGCACGGGCAGGCGTGGCCGAATCCGGGCGGCTGTCATGCAGTGCAGGAGTTGATTCTGAACCAATCGGAGTCGGAGGCGCCGCGCAGCTACGGCAACCCGGCCTACAACCCGGGTCAGGCCATGCCGGCGGCGGTGGTGGGCAGCGCCAACAAGGCGGACAGCGCCATTGGGGTGGCCAAGGTGGTCAACTACCCGGCCGTGCACATTGGCTGCGTTGGCTGGAATGTGTTGAAGGACCCTGTGGTTTGGGTGAGGTAGTGCGAAGGACGTGAGCGTCTTGTCAGCCATGAAGTCTAAGGTTTGGTGGTGCCTGGCAACCTGGCAAAGCACCTATTGGGTTGGTGGTAAGCTATGGTCCGGCCAACCGGCCGCAATTCATCAAACCTACTAATTTAATTAGGAAACGCCATGCCCGACCTGATTGTCCTGTACGAACACCCGCAATGGCAGCAACCGCTGTTCGACGCGCTGACGGATCGTGGGGTGGACTTTGCCGCCTATGACCTCAAAACTGCGGCGTTTGGCGCGGCCGACCTGCCGCAGGCACGGCTGTACTTCAACCAAGCCAGTCCCAGCGCCTATGTGCGCGGCAATACCCGTGCGGTGCCGTATGCGCTGGCATTGATGGAGGATCTAGAGGCCCAAGGGGTGCGGGTCATCAACGGCGCGGCGGCGTTTCGACTCGAGCTCAGCAAGATCGCCCAAGCGCGGCTGCTGCTGCGATTGGGCATCGATCACCCGCGCTCGGTGGCATTCAACCAGGTGGCAGCGTTGCGCGATCGGGCAGCCGAAATCGGCTTTCCGGCGATTCTCAAGCCTAATCAAGGGGGTAGCGGCGCGCGCATGTGGCGCATCGATTCCCTGGCCGAACTGGACACCCTGCTCGAACAACAGCCAGAGCTGTGGCTACCCGATAACCTGCTGTTGCTGCAAGAGTATCTGCCACACGACGCCCGCAACGAGGGGATAGTGCGCTTGGAGTTTTTGGGCGGCGAGCTGTTGTACGCCATGCGGGTGTGCTCCGACGGCGGCTTCAACTTGTGCCCGTCCGAAGTCTGCCACCCAGTCGACGGTGCCGACGGCGCGTGTGCGGTGCCAACCAAGCAACCGACGACGTTTCATCCGTTTCCGCAGATTGCCGCCGACGCAGTGGCCACCGCCCAGCGCCTGTTTGTCGCTGCCGGTCTGGACATTGGCGGCATTGAGTATTTGGAAGTCAACGGTCGCCGGGTGTTCTACGACATCAATGCCAACTCGAACTTGCGGCGACCGGTGGCGCAGGCGTTTGGTTTTGATCCGTTTGAGCGGGTGGTGGACTATTTGGTGGCGCAGTTGAACGCGCTGCCGGCCGACCGCTGATCCTGCGGTGGTCGCCGCGGCCATCACTGGACGCGCCTGGCCTGCGGTTCAAAAAAAATCCCCTGCCAAAACATCCCACGGCTCAGCTGGGGACCGTGCAAGAATTATTCGATCGATCCGCGATAGGAAAGGAGCGTCGAGTCGGCTTGTAAAGCCGCGAGTTAGCGACCCACCAAGCAAGCAATGGGCCGGGGTGCAAAATCGACTTGATTTTGCACGGGCCCTTGGGACGTCGGCTGCCGTTGAAATCAGGTCGACAAGCCTTGCAACACCCGATCGGCGACAATCGAACCCAAGCGCTGCGAATCGATGGCCGTCAACCCCAGCGCTTCCAACTGGCCATCGATCAACAGCAACGACAGACCGTGCAGCGAGGCCCACATCACCAGTGCCTGCTCTTGGGCCGGCCAGTGGCGAATCTTGCCGCTGGCCTGCCCTTGTTCGATAAAGCGCACTAAGCGGCCAAAGACCAACAGGGCTGAGCGCAGTAGGCCTGCCGATCCCGTCCTTGAAAGTGGCGAACTAGCCATCATCATTCGATATTGTGGCGCGTTGTTGGACGCAAACGACGTCCACGCCACCGCCGCCGCCTGCAGTCGAGCATGCGAATCTTGGGCTGGGACGGTCGACACTGCGCCATCTATGGTCGCGAAAAGGGCCAAGAACCCCTCTTCAGCCACCGCGCTGACCAAGCCCTCGCGATTGCGAAACAGCCGCGCCGACGCCGAATGTGGAACCCCGCATCGCCGCACAACCTCGCGCAAATTAAGCCTTTCCATGCCTCCATCCGCCACCACATCGACGGCACTTGTCATGACCGCGCGGCGCATTTCTTCGCTGCTGCTGGGCAGGGGCTGCACGTGGGGCACGCCACCCGTCATCACCGAGGGGCGTTTTTCTTCGCTGCTGGGCAAGGACGGCTTCTGGGGCCGAGCGCCCAAGGCGGGTCCGCTGTACTTTTGCGTTCGGCTCATCGTCACGCCTCCATTGCTGGGGCGTTTTAGCGCGAAACTAGCTGGGTGGCAACTAGGAGCGTTACCCGCGATCCCCCGCTTTGGGCGCATCTCGGCGTCACTGCGTCACTTTTCTGTCAGGGACGTACGAGAGTACGCCCCTGACAGAAAAGCTCCTTGCTCTTTGATCTGCATCCCAAATCGGCGGCCGCGGAGAGTTTCGGTTGGGAATTTGGCTTACCGCCGCCAACGCCTGAGCGACCCAAACTTGCGTCCAGCCTCGCCTGCGCCCTATCGTCACAGCGTCGGCAACGTCCGGCCAGAGCTGCACCTTGGACCTACGCGAAGCCGGCCACCCGCAACGCCACCCGTGGGAAATCGCGCGGTGTGCCTTTCTGATCCGACAGTTGCGGCGGCATCGAGTGACCGCGACCGCCCATCGCATTCTGGACGCCGGCGCGGGAGACGCGTGGTTTGCCAACCAATTGTTGGCCACGCTGGCCCCACACGCGCGCACGACCTGTTGGGATGCGCACTATGATACTGCGACCAGTGGTGCCATCGAAGCGGCGGGGCACGGGCGAATTCGCTGCACCACTACCTTGCCGACCGGGCCATTCGACTTGGTGACTTTGCTGGACGTGGCCGAGCACGTGCCCAATGACGCCGCTTTCGTGCAAGAAATCGTCACCACCGCTGTGCGGCCCGCGGGTTGGCTTCTGTTCACGGTGCCAGCCTGGCAGGGCCTATTTTGCGAGCATGATCGCTTTCTGCAGCACTATCGGCGCTATTCGCCCAAACAGGCCCGCGAATTGCTGCTCGGCAGCGGCTTGCAACTGGTGGCCAGTGGCGGCCTGTTTCATAGTTTGCTGCCGCCGCGCGCCGCGACCAAGGTCATGGAACTGTTGAAGTTGTCCTCGAAGAAACCCGAGAAAGGCGCCGCTTGGACCCACGGCCGCTGGTGGACGGCTGCCGTTGGGCGAGCGCTCAAAGCCGACGGCGTCGTTTCGCGGGTAAGCGCAGAAATTGGCTTGCAGATTCCGGGGTTGTCGTGGTGGGCGCTGTGCCGCAAGCAGTAGGCATGCGGGCAATGTCGCTGATCTAGGTTGCCGCTGGCCCCAATTCCAACCGCCCAATCGGCACATACTCGGACTCGCCGTAGCGCGCTGTGGTGTCGCGATACAGGCCGGTGCACAGGTCAAAGTGCCCGCAATCGCTACACGATGGCAGTTTGTACCAGTATTGCCCGTGCGAAAACGGCAAGCGTTGCCCGGTCGCGACCTGCACCGAATAGTCATCCAAATAGTAATCGACGTTGCGGTCGATCAAATCGGGGGCCAAACAGGCTTGCAGATTGCGATGACCGACGGCGATGCCCAATTCATCGCCCAGTTGGACCAAATGCCGCACGATATCCACGGCGTGACGCGGGGCCAAAAGCAGTTGGTCAGCATGGCGCGCGGCATCGCCCAGCGGTTTGATCACCGCCAGCACCACCGGAGGCGCGACTACGCCTGCAGTTTTAGCTGCTTGTGCGACATCCTCCAGCATTTGCGCCAAGTGCGGGGCGTTGAGCGCCGAAGTTGCCGTGTACAGGTACAAGTTGAGACGCGGCTCGCGCAATACATTGTGCAAGGCTTGGAGTTGTTTGCCCAATTTTCCGGTCGATCGCGATAGGCGGTCATAGGTGTCGGCGTCGGTGGTGTCGAGCGACAAGTGCACAGTCGCCACCCCGTTGTCCGCCAACATCGCCACAAACGCCGGTTCCGCCAACCGCAAGCCATTGGTCATCACAATGTGGTCGCGCAGGTCGGCAGCGCGCAGCGCGGTCAAAACTTGCGGTAAATACGGGTAAATAGTCGGCTCGCCGCCAATTAGGATCGCGCGGTCGCAGCCAGTCTGCTTGCCGGCCGCCACGATCGACTCGACCTCGGCAAACGGCAAGAACCCTTGGGCATCTTCGTGAGGCGGCACTGCGCAGTAGATGCACGCCGAATTGCACGGCCGGCCAAAATCGATGTAAAACGCCGGAGTAAGCCAGTGGGCCAGTTGCAACAGCCGCGGGTGCGGATGCTGCAGCGCCACATCGCGGCGCCTGCCGTGGACATCAGCGACCGCGCGCGGCAAAAACCGGCGGTCGCGGGCTGGCACTTGGGGCCGCGGTCGCTGTTCAGGGGCTACCGCCTCTAGCGGCGGGCGCTCGTCGATTGTGCGCTGGTCTGTGATAGTGTGGCCCGCCTTGGGGCGCCGCGCGGCGCTTCGGAAAAGTCCGACTGGTTGCCGATGTCGAATCGTCGGCAACCACAGCCTAGTGTAGGCCGCGCCCCTTACTGCAGCCAACTACTTACGCCCATGACCCATCAATTCCGCAGGATTGTCGTGCTCGGCGCCGGAGGCAAGCTCGGCCGCGCCGTGATTGCCGCCCACCCAGGCTCGCACATCTTGGGGGTGAGCCGCCGCGGCGCCGACGTCTGGGTGCGGTCGTGGCATTGGTTTGACCGCCGCAATTGCCAGCAACTTTCGAGGGTTCTGGCCCAAGCCGACGCGGTGATCGACCTATGCTGTTTTGACAGCGCCACTGCGGAAGGCCTCTTGCAGGCCTGCCCGCACCAACTGCCCCTGATTTTCGCGTCGTCGATTGCCGAGCGCGAACCCGCGTATTGGCCGCTGCCCGAGTCGCAACTAGGCCCAGAGCCAGCAGATCTGTACGGACAGGGCAAGCGCGCCGCTGCCGAACTATTGCTGCACCACTGGCAAGGACCGCTGCTGGTGGCGCTGCTGCCCCAGTTGGTGTGCCTCGATGATCGCGGCGAACCGGCGTTGGCCTATGTGACTACCGCCGCCCAAACGGGTCAGGTCGCGCTCGCCGGCAGTGGCGACCAGCAAATTGCCACGTTGGAATGCCGTGCCGTGGCGCGTTTGTTCGCCCAGTGGCTGGCCAATCCGAACGGCAAAACGCGGGTTCAACTGAACCATCCACGGCCACAAACGCTGCGGGTCCTGGTCGACGCGCTGATGCAAGGCGCTGAACTGTCACCTCAAATTGTCATCGGGGCCAAGCGGGGACCGCACAGCGGCGGCGACGAGCCCTTGTACACCGGCAGCATGACCCAGTGGCAAGGCGAGGTGACGATGCGGCCGCTGACGGAGGCGTTCGCCCAATTGGGCCGGTTGTGGAAGCACAACGACTTTCCCGATCATCCCGTTTGAGCGCAGTTGCCCAAATTCACCACCGAAATTCCCCGCGACCCTCGATTTGGGATGCCAGTGCCCTGTCGCTCGCTGTCGCTCGCTGTCGCTCGACAAGAAGCAAGGGGCTTGACGACTGAGGCGTACTTGCGTAGGCCAATGAGACAGTCCTGCGAACTGTCTAGGAGCCCGTCGGAAATCAATCGGTTATGAAATGTCTATCAGGTTATACACAATGAATCTATTACGATCCGACAGGCTCCTAGCCAGTCAACTATTCTCAACTGTCCGAGAACTGCCCGGAGTGAATCCGTGCAGTTTCATACAGTT
>SHZD01000183.1 GCA_009692465.1 Myxococcales bacterium | reverse complement strand
CTCGGGGCGCTAAGAGGGTGTATTCAAATATGCCGTTGCGAGGTTCAGGAGGCGCCCGGAAGGCAAGGCGGCGGTTGCCTGACGACCGAAACGCACTCGCAGTGCGTTGCAGGGAGGAAGACCATCGCCAACGCAGCATGCCGGGATGCATCCTGAACCGCAGTAGGCGTTTTTTGAATATGCCCTCTAAGGAACTGTCCCAGAATAAGTCATTGTGGGACTGGTTCCGTTTGCTTGCTTTGTTGGTCGCCAAGCTCCCGTCCTGAAAGGCCGACTCGCTGCTCCTGTGTTGCCCTGATCGATCGAGTTATTTGAGGACAGTTCCTAATTCGCCCGCAGGTGCAGCGCTCGCCCCAAATTCTACTCAGGGATCTCCATGGCAAAGTTCGTTCCAGTCGGCACCCACACGGCCCTAGTCACCCCTTTTTGTGCCGACGGCAGGCTCAATGTTGACGTGCCGGCACTGAAAAAGCTGGTTGAGCAGCAAATTGCTGGTGGAGTCGATGGCTTGGTCGCTTGCGGCACGACTGGCGAGACCGCAACTCTGGAACAACATGAATATGAACTGGTTGTCGGCACAGTTGTGGCCCAAGCGGCTGGCCGAGTGCCGGTAATTGCCGGAGTCGGCTCCAATAGTACCGCTCAAACGCTGGCCACAACCCGCCGAGCGTGCGAATTAGGTGTCGATGGCGTTTTGGTAGTGACGCCCTACTACAACAAGCCCTCCCAGGCCGGCATGATTCAACACTTTTTGCTTGTTGCCGATGCCAGCAGCACCCCGGTCGTTTTGTACAACGTGCCAGGCCGCACCGGTGTCAACCTGTTGCCAGCGACGGTTGCCCAATTGGCCAAGCATCCCAATGTCATCGCGCTCAAAGAGGCCGCTGGCTCCTTGGAGCAAGTGCAAGAGACGATTCGGCTAACCGACTTTAATTTCGCGGTGTTGTCGGGCGACGACGCGCTGTGCGTGCCAACCTACGCAGTGGGCGGTCGCGGGGTCATCTCCGTGGTATCCAATGTCGCGCCAGCGCACACGTCGTCACTTTGGCGTCACTATGCTGCGGGGGATGCACAGGCAGCTGCGCGGGCCCAAGTCGCCTTGCTGCCCCTCATCAAGATCCTATTTAGCGAACCAAACCCGCAGCCGGCCAAGATGGCGATGCACCTGTTGGGCCTGATGCAGCCCGGATGTCGCCTGCCTTTAACCGAGGCAACTGGAGCCACGCGAACCGCGTTGGAAGTGGCATTGCGCGACCTGAGCTTGCTGGCATAAGCGAATTCGACACTTGCGGCCAACAAGTCGCACGATCTTGACGCCGAACGCGAATGGCTGCTAAATCGCGGTTGCCGGACGGTAAAAGCGTTGTGCTTGCACCAAATCTGGCACTGGCTGCCGCACTACGGGCTTGGGCCTTTGGGATTACTTCGCGCGCAACCGGTTTCGATAAGTGCCGGATAATTCTGGTCGTCGCAATGGGTTATTCAAGTAGCGAAGTCCTTAGGCAATGGACCCAAATTAGGCGCCTGAGTCGCGCGTTCTCAAGTTTACAGGCACTTTGCCGCTCGGGGCACACTGCCGACTTTTCATAGTACCTAGTACTTCCGACTCTTCGCTGAACGCAATACTTCCGAATTCTCGCTGAACGCAATACTTCCGAATTCTCGCTGAACGCAGTACTTCCGAATTCTCGCTGAACGCAGTACTTCCGAATTCTCGCTGAACGCAGTACTTCCGAATTCTCGCTGAACGCAATACTTCCGAATTCTCGCTGAACGCAATAAGGTGCGGCCAATGTTCAAGATTGTGCACTACGGCGAGACCAACGTCGGCCGAGAGCGCAAGAACAACGAAGATGCACTTCGCGTCGCGGTGGGCGCCGGTGCCTACCTTGTGTGCGACGGCATGGGCGGCCATGCAAGTGGCGAGATTGCCAGTCAAATCGCAGCCGACGCGGTGGTCCGCTTTTTGGCCATGGATCGCTTCCGCCCTGATTTTCGCTGGCCGCCTGAAAGCTCCGCTCAGCAGTCCGAGGAAGGTCGGGCGCTGGACGCTGCGGTGCGGTCGGCCAATCGCGAAGTGTTCCTGCAGGCCCAGGCCAATCCGCTGCACAAAGGCATGGGGACCACCATTGTTGGCGTGTACGCGGGAGCGCAGCGACTCGGCTTGGTTCATGTCGGCGACAGTCGGATTTATCGCTTGCGCAATGGCGAGTTCGACCAACTAACCGACGACCACAGTCTGCTCAACTACTACATGAATACTCGGCCGATGTCGGCCCAACAGATCAAGTCGTTTGCTGGCAAAAATGTCATTGTGCGCGCCGTTGGTCTGCGGGAAAACGTCGAACCGGACGTTCAGATCACCGATTATCGCCACGGCGATGTGTACCTGCTGTGTTCGGACGGCCTCAATGACATGGTCGAGGACGAGCAGTTGGCCGCGGCGATGGTCGGCGCCAAGGACAATTTGGCCCAAGTGGGATCCCAGTTGATCCAGATGGCCCTCGATGCTGGCGGCAAAGACAATGTGACCGTCCTGCTGTTGCAAACGGTGGAAGTGCCAGATCAGGCCAAAACCGTGCCCTTCTTTCGCCGCACCCTACCGATGAATGCGTTGGATGCGTTGGACACCTCTCCCTACGCACTATTAGAAGATTTGGACCACGAAGAAGACGTGGGAACGACCGCCGACCACGAGACAATGCCAGAAGTTCGGGTCAACGTGCCAGCAAAATTGAGCGCCACCCAACCAATGCGTCCCATGGCTCGCGACGATCTAACACCGCCGGCGGGGATACCTGTGTACTCCAATGCGGGCCGGCGGCCGACGTCCAGTCAGGAACCGACGGAAAAAATCCCACTCGATGTTGCGGCACAGGTGCGCGCTGCCCGCCAAGCTCAAGAGGTGGTCGACGGGGCCGCATTGGGTACCTCAGCAACGCTTTCGCGCGGTTCGCCTTCTGCCCGCGATACGTTGAAACTAGGTGACTTTTCTGGGGACACAGACCCGCACGGTATAGGCCAACTGGTCGTCGTCGTCCGGGCAACGGTGGGCGCAGACGCAGCAGCGCCCGCGGCCAGTGAACCAGCGGAGTCGGCGGCGCTTATCGGTGCTGACACCCTAGATCTACCAGCGATGGCCAGCAGCAAGCCGCTGCCGACTGTGCGCGCACTGGGGGGTGCAGACGCTAGGGACATCGACGGCCCGACCTTGCCCTTGCCGACCGTGCCACGGCACCGCGCGCAGATCCCGACCCCGCGAGACGTTCATCGCACGCCCTCCCAGAGTACGCCGGCGGTGCAAATTACCCCGGACTCGCAAAAAACTCCGTCGGCCGAAACGCCCGGGAGCAAGAAGGACGAAAAAGACGGGATTGACGGGCCAACTCAATAGGCAGGCCTTCCTCAGCGGCCGCCGGGTCAGTCGTCTCACTCGCGCTGCAAGCCGCATGACGAATACCGCATAGAATTGCTCCATATTTTGACTGGCGATGTGCGGTAATGCTAAGCATGTTGGCAAGTCACTTGACTTTGGTCGCCGCAAACTAAGACTTTCCATGCCGTGGGCGCGCGCTTTTCGCCCAAAATCGACGGGAGCCCATGACATATCGACGGTGGTTAGCGTGGGTCCTGCCGACCTGTATGGTGTTGTGTACCGCATGTGAAGGTACGGCACCGGCTTCCAGCCCCGAGCAAGACACTGGAGCAGTCACCGAGGCCGAAACTGGAGCCGTCGAAGAGACCGTTGCTCAAGACACTGTGCTGACGATCGACTCCAAATCGGCCGATACCGTTCTGGTGTGCCCGGGTGGCGCCTACTGCGCGTGCCAAACGGACACGGAATGCGACTCGGGCAATTGCTTGGATACCCCCAACGGCAAGGTCTGCGCTGGCCAATGCGAGAGCAGTTGCCCGAATGGATACAACTGCGCGAAAATAAACAGTAAATCTGGAGACATTGTCAACGTTTGCGTGGCTAAATATGGCTTTCTGTGCGAGCCCTGCTCAGCGACCAAACAATGCGAGCAAGCTTTAGGTGTGGCTGGACCGTCATGCGTCAGTTACGGCGAAAGTGTCGGTTCTTATTGCGGATTAGCGTGCACTGCCGACGGTGACTGCCCCACAGACTTTGCCTGCGGCAGTGCCACCTCGATCGAGGGGACGCCGGTCAAGCAGTGCTTGCGCAAGCCCAACACGGAGGGCGTCGTGGTATGCCCGTGCGATCCACGTTCCATCGCGCTCGCCCTGGCCACTCCGTGCAAAGTGAAGGCAGATCTGGGCACTTGCAGTGGTTTTCGCCAGTGCGGCGTCGGCGGTCTCGGGGCCTGTTCAGCGCCCAAAGCCAGCGATGAGACCTGCGACGGCATCGACAACAACTGCAACGGCGCCACTGACGAAGGGCTGTGCAGTGACAACAATCCCTGCACCGACGACCTGTGCGACGCCGTATCCAAGGGCTGTAAGTACGCCAATAACACTGGCGGCTGCGACGATAAATCCGCTTGCACCGACAAAGACACGTGCAAAAACGCAAGTTGTGCCGGCGCCATTCTCGACTGCAACGACAAAAATGTTTGCACTTCAGACAGTTGCGACATCAGCACCGGATGCACCCACGCCCCGATTGCCGGTTCGTGCGACGACTTTGACGCTTGTTCTGTCAGTGACCTGTGCACAAACGGCGTGTGCGCGGCTGGTTCGCCCAAAGCCTGTAGCGACGGCAATCCTTGCACTGTTGACCTGTGTGATGCAGCGACCGGTTGCACCCACGGCCCGCAGGCCGGCCCGTGCGACGACGGCAACCCCTGCACGAACGGCGACGCATGCTCAAGCGCTGCTTGCAAATCAGGGGGAAATATCTGCAGTTGCACCAGCGATCCCGACTGCAAGGTCAACGAAGATGGCAACTTATGCAATGGCACTTTGTTTTGTGACAAAGCCAAAGCACCCTATGTCTGCGCCGTCGACCCCAAAACCGTGCTGGTCTGCGACACCAGCAAAGACACCGTGTGTTCGGCCACGGTGTGCGAAGCCTTGGTGGGCAAATGCGCGCCAAAGTCGGCGGTCGAAGGCAAGTTGTGCAACGCCGACGATTCTGTGTGCAGCAAGGACGACGCTTGCAAGGCCGGTGTGTGCACCGCCGGTGCCAAGATCGACTGCGACGACGGCAAGGTTTGCACCGACGATTTGTGTGATCCCAAGTCGGGTTGCAAAAACGCTGCTAATATCGCGACTTGCGATGATGGCAATAAGTGCACTCAAGGGGACACCTGTGCTAGTTCGCAGTGCGTCGGCGGAAAAAAGGTGATCTGCGATGACAAGTCGGAATGTACGTTGGATAGTTGCGACACCAAGACTGGATTGTGCAAGTTCGACGGTGTGCCGTTTGAAAGCAGTGCCTGCGACGCTGATGGTTCAGTGTGCACCGTCGGCGACGGGTGTTTGGCGGGCAAGTGCACGACTGGCAAGGTGAAAAACTGCGATGACAGCAACGTCTGCACCAGCGACGACTGCGATCCCAAGGCCGGCTGCCTCAAGGTCAACAACACCGCAGCGTGTGAGTTTGACAACAACCCGTGTACGCCCAACGACACCTGCAAGAACGGCAACTGCGCGCTCGGCCCCAAGAAAGACTGCGACGACAAGAACGCTTGCACGGTCGACCAGTGCGACAACGCGACCGGCACCTGCAAACTGATTCCGGAACCGCTTGAAGGCGCCAATTGCGAAGACGGCGATCTGTGTACAACCAAGGACTTGTGCAAAGCGGGCAAGTGCACCGCCGGTCCAGTGATTTCGTGCGAAGACAGCGACACTTGCACCACCGACAGCTGCAATCCGCTCACTGGCTGCACCCATACCACTTTAGCCGACTCGACTCCGTGCAACGATGGCAATGCTTGTACTATCAAAGATTTATGTGTCGCCGGTAAATGCGGTGGCCTCAAGCTCAATTGCGACGATAACAACGCATGCACACAGGATAGTTGCGCCGCCCAAGGCTGTGACCACAAGAACGTAGCCGACACCACCGTGTGCGCGAGCGGCAAGTGGTGCGTGGCCGGAGCGTGCAAGACTAAGGGCTGCGGGGACGCCTATACCGATAAGAGCAGCGGTGAACAGTGCGACGACGGCAATGCGGCGCCCTGCGATGGCTGCGAAGGGTGCGCCAGCCGCGGTAACTTCTTGCTCGACGGCAAGACTTTCGCCACGGCAGCCGATCCGGCGGGCGATCTGCTGGGTCCGCTGGTTATGGATACCGACTTGACGGCAGAAATGTGGCTCAAACCGGCGACGTTGGCCGTGACGCAAACCGTGATTGGCAAAGGCATATTCCCCAATCCGACTGCCTATGCGCCGCTCACCATCGGTATTGCCAAGACGACGGGACTGCCGTTTTTCTATCATCTGGGGCCGGATGGTGGCGAGCAGATTTCGGCAACCACGGCGCTCAAGCAGGGTCTGTGGTCGCACTTGGCGGTGGTCGTAACGGGCAACCGCGTGCGCTTTTTCGTCAATGGCATTCCGTCGGGCAGTGGGCAGTTGACCAAGCAGCGCGCCAACACACCAGGCGCCGTGATTGTGGTCGGGCGACGCTATGCTGACCTTGACGCGGAAACCTACTCAGGCGCGCTAGATGCGATCCGCTTGAGCAGTGCGCCCCTGTACGGTGGCGCGTTTACGCCGGTGCGCCGACCCGAAGCCACGCCAGACACTCGCGCCTTGTGGCTGTTTGACGATCCGACGCCAGCAACAGGTGGGGTGGATGTTAGCGATGCCGGTCTCTATGCTCATGTTCTCAAAATACAATCGGCTGCACAAATCGGTGCCGATGGCTGCTACGGGGTGGCGGCCGCGGGTGCATTGTGCGGCGATGGCAAGATGGCGACAGCCTACGAAGCCTGCGATGACGGCAATGCGACAGCGTGCGATGGCTGTGACAGCTGCCGGATAGAAGGCGCGTGGTCCACAGCTGGCACGTCGTTTTTGCAAACGCCAGCAATGGACAACTGGGCCGTCGATGCACTTTGCCCCGGCTGCGACATGACTGTTGAAGCATGGGTCCGGCTGGACCAGAACTCGCCGACGCTGGAATTCGTTGGGACCAGTTGTGGCGCGTTCAGCATGATGGTCAACGCCGGCAAATTCGCGATGTATCGCTATGGTGAACCGCTGTTATTTGGCCCGGTTGTCGAATTGGCCAAGTGGTACCACGTCGCTGCGGTCGTCAACTGGTCCAATGGTGGCGCCTATCGCCTGTATGTCGACGGTGTACCCTACGCTGCACTGGCGCCGGCCAAACAGGGGATCGACGTAGCGCACGCCAAAGAAGTGCTGTGGATTGGTGCAGGCGGTGGCGGCGGCAGTGGTTGTGTCCAAATGGGCGAACCGGTCAAAGCCGGCAATCCGTGGAATGGCGCCATGGATCACGTCCGGTTGTCGGCCGGTGCGCGTTACACTGATGCGTTTGTGCCACCCAAGCGGCCGTTGCCCGATGCGATGACCCGCGGCCTGTGGCATTTTGACGAGGCCGCTGGTTCGCTAGCTGCCTACGATGACAGCGGATTTGGGGTTCTGACCACGGCGGCCAGCGCAAAATGGGCTGCAGATCAATGCCTTGGTCCTATCGGCGCTGCCGCTTGCGGCGATGGCCAAAAAGCCAAGTACGAAATGTGCGACAACGGCGCCAGCAATGGCCCGGCACCCAAGCTGTGCAGTGCTGTGTGTGTAGTTGCTCAAACCGCGGACTGCTCGGCTCTCAATGTCACCGGTGCGGCCATCGTCAAGGGCACGCAAACCATGAACTATTACCCGGCGTGGACGATTGAGGGCTGGGTCAAACTGGGTCCGCTGCCGGCAACCGGCAATTCGCTGATTGTTGGAGTCGCTGGCAGTGCTGATTGCCCGCAACCCAACAAGCAAGAATGGTACGTGGCGGTCGGCCCCAACGGCATCGACGCCAGCAAGTTGGGCGGCATCAACGAGGTAGCGTCCAAGGCCGTCAATGTGTGGAAGTCTGGGCTATGGCAACATTTTGCCCTTCAGTACGACGGGCTGGGCAAGGGTTCGCTGTGGGTCGACGGTGCCAAGGTGCGCACGTTCACCTTCGTGACGACCGCCTGGTCGACAACCTGCCCGCTTTTGCTGGGTAATTTCGCAAGTGGCGTGCTCGGAAAACAGGCAGCAGCGTTTGCTGGGTTACGGTTGTCGAAAAACGCGCGCTACGGCCAGAGTTTTACTCCGGCTTGGCAGTTGGCTGTCGACACCACTACCGGGTGGCGCTTTCAGTTTGACGACGGCAACACCGGCCTGCTGCAAACTCAAGACGCCAGCGCGACTTACAAGATCACTTGGAGCAGCAGCGCCAGCTTTGTAGCCGACGGGCCCAAGTGTAAGTAAGTCATTTTGCTAATGATTATCCGGTGCCTGACCGTCTGGACTGGCGCCAGTCTGCCCGCGTTCAGCTCCAGCCCAAATCACGCCAACTACCGCTCCATCTGCCGCCCAATCGTGCAGCCAAATCGGCAAACAAGTCGCAATTTCCGTGGCGAATCGTGGCCAACGCCTAGCAACAGTTTCGCAGGCTTGCAGCACCGAAAGGCCTTGCTTGAGCGCCGTCCACAGCCGCCATTGTGCCAGTTCCATGGCCTGAACGACCACCGTCGCCCCACGTGACGAGATACGCACATGAACGGCGCCACGCCCTCCCACGAGCTGACCGCTGTACTGCCGCCAGACGCGGCGCTGGACTTCAACCGTGCGCGATCCTTCGGCAAACTTGAGCTGACTGCGACCTAACACCTCGCCGGACACGCCTGCTATGCCGATCGGAAACGAACGATCCTCGACGGCAGTTAGTTTTGCCTCAATGCACTGCCATTCCAGTTCGGCGACGTCGGCCGCCATGCGCAGAGTCGAGAGGCGTTGCCGCAAAAATCTCGCGAAATTGCGCCCGAAAAGCTCCAGCGCCCAATGCCGAGACGGATAAGCTTGAATATACTCCGCGCACACAGTGGCGAAAAATGCTGGGCCCAACCAGCTGGCCGTCTTCGGAAAATCTTCGGTCAGCGCGCCGCTCAAGCGCAGCGGGTACATCTTGGCGTGGATAGCCAGGCGCGAGTCGGGCTGCAACTGGGCGCAGGGCAACACGTACTCGCCGGCTTGACCATCGGGCTCGCCCGTCACGATCCGCTGCATAAAGCGCACGTAGGTCGCGTGCAAGGATAGAGGCGCCGACTTGGGCTCCTGCCTGGGCGCCGACTTGGGCTCCTGCCTGGGCGCCGGCTTGGGCTTGGGTTGGGTAGGCGTTTGGCTGGTGGCAACGTGAACGTCTTGGTGCTGTCGGGCACAGGTCATTTCGGCAACCGCTACATCCAGCGGCGGAATCTGGTCGTCCCACTCTAGCAGCGTGGCCCTGCCCCCGCTAAGTGCCCACGCCTGCGCGTACAACTGCCAAACAGCCGCGGGCACCGGCCCAATGTGGGTGTCCAACTTGTGGGTGGCGTACGTCGTGTGGCCAGCCACGTGAAACTGGCAAACGCGCGACCACGGGACCGACCGCAGCCAACTTTGGGCATCAAAGCCATGATTGTGGGCCGCTACGTGGATATTGTTGACATCCAAAAGCAAACCGCAATCCGCCTGCTCGGCTAATTCGGCCACGAACTGCCATTCGGTCAGTTCATCGCCGACGAAGGCCACGTAAGTAGAAGGATTTTCCAGAACCAGCGGTCTCTCTAAGATGTCTTGGACTTGGCGAATCCGCGCCGCCGTCCACCCCAAAGCCTGCTGGGTATACGGCACCGGCAGCAAATCGTGACTCTGCAGGCCATCGACGCCGGTCCAACACAGGTGATCGGACACCCAGGGCGCCCCGATCTCGTCGGCTAGCGCTTTGATTTTGCGGACGTACTCCACATCGAGCGGGTCCGTGGAGCCAAGGTTGAGGGTAACGCCGTGCAGCACGATCGGGTAATGCTCGCGCAGTCGGTGCAACACACGCCGCAACCAGCCTTGATGAATCAGGTAGTTGTCAGTGACCACCTCCAGCCACTGCACCTCTGGATGCGGTTGCCGCAGCAGGGAGGCAATGTGAGGGCCGCGCAAGCCAAGACCAAGGCCCAAGTTAGGCAAGTTCCAGCGATTCTGCGTCATGGCCGGGCCTAAATCCGCTCCGGCTTGGACAAAATGACCATGGCGTAGCGACCGCCGCGGCGACCGATCACTTCCTGCACGGAAAACCCGGCGCTGGTGCACAGAAACGCCAGATCGTCAGGGGTGAACAAGCAATGCTCGCGAAAGTGTTGCAACAGATCCTCTGTAATTTCAGATCCGTCTACGTATGACTGCAAAGGTTGCCGCACCCAATCGTACACGAGGCAGGCGCCACCGGGTCGCAGGATTCGAAACGCCTCGCGCAATAGCGGCAACGGCCACGGCAACTCGTGAACAACATGAGCTAAAGTCACCACGTCGGCCACCTCATCGGCCAGCGGCAGCGGTTGACTCAAGTCCGCAACCACGACCTGAGCACCTACAGATTGGGCCACAGTCTGCGCTTCGCGCACCATCGCCGGCTGCACTTCGACCCCGACAATCTCGACCTGAGGATGCTCATGCCGCAGCGGCACAAACAGTCCACCGGGACCGCAGCCCAGATCGACGACCGTCCCCGTAGTTGGTAACACCGGCGCGACGTATTGGCGCCAAACGCCCCACCACACTTGATTGAAGCGACCAGAAGCCGTTTGCTGCATCAGTCGCGCAAAATCTTCAAAGTCACCGTGGTGGGCGGCCAAATGGGTCAGCGTGTCGTTGCTCATGAATCCTTGGGTGTTCGCCCTATGGCGACGGGCAACGGTAGCGCGGCGGGAGATTGGCGGCAACGCTACGCCGTTTCCGAAAAAGCGAAGGGACTGCGCCAACGCCGTCCAAAACGACAATTCACGGTGCCAGCCCAGGATTCCCCACCGAAATTCCCCGCGACCCCCGATTTGGGATGCCAGTGCCCTGTCGCTCGCTGTCGCTCGCTGTCGCTCGACAAGGAGCAAGGGGCTTGACGACTGAGGCGAACTTGCGTACGCCAATGAGACAGTCCTGCGAACTGTCTAGGAGGAAAGCGCCGCAGCGCCGCACAGATGCGCCCAAAGCGGGGGATCGCGGCAGCGCATCGACTTGCAGCCTACACGCACAATGCAATACTGCCGACCATGGCCGAGCCCAAACCCGCCAAAAAGCGCAAGAAGCCGACCCGCCCCAAATCGGCGTTTCGCGAAGAAATCTTTAATCTTCCCAACATCTTAACTATGGGTCGTGTCGTCGCCATTCCTGCCGTCATGTGGCAAATGGAGCTTTCGGACGCGTGCGCGGCGGGCGGTGAATGGCAGGCTCGGCAAGCGGTGTTTTGGGCGACGTCGTTGTTTGCGCTGGCCTCCATCACTGATTTTCTCGACGGATGGCTGGCGCGCAATCTCAATATGCAGAGTGCATTTGGCAAGTTTCTGGATCCGCTGGCGGACAAACTGCTGGTGCTCGCCTGCTTGGTAGAGTTGGTCCACTTGGGCCGCACGCCAGCTTGGATGGCGATTTTGCTGTTGTCGCGCGAAGTGGCGATCACCGGCC
>SHZD01000182.1 GCA_009692465.1 Myxococcales bacterium | reverse complement strand
GGCTGTTGGGCTCGGCCAAGAGCACTCGCGCCTCGTCCGCACTCAACCGGATCGCCGACTCGCCGCCGTCACTGCGCTGGCGCAGCCAGTCGACGACCGCGATTGTCGCCGCGTCGGCGAGTTCTTCGGACATCGGCTCTGCGGTCTGGACCTGCCACCAATACCGCTCGTCCTCAGCGTCGGCCCGCGCTGCCCGCCAACCGTCCAACGAGTGCCAGTTGCTCAGGCGCCCTTGAAGCGCAGTGTCGAGTGGCCCGACATCGGCGTTGACGTTCAGTCCGTGCCATCGAGCGATTCGCTGCCAGCACCCTATGCGGTCGCGGCCGCGAAGTAGCGATTTGGCGGTCGCGATGGCACCCTCAGTCGCCCAAGGATCAGTGGCGCATTCCGGCGGCTCTGCGAGGTCGGAGTCCGCGAGATCGGCCAGCATTGCTACGGCGTCGTCGACCTCCGCCTGAATCTGCACGCTCAGCCAAGGGGTTAGCTCGGGCAAGTCGTTGTCGATGGTCAGTTGCTGCCAGGTGTCGAAGGCCGCTGCGATGTCGTCGTCGCACAGCTGGGCCCACGCCAAAAGCCAGCGGCGCCAGGCCTCTCCAACCTCGTCGACTCCGCCGTGGGTGCTCGCCGTCACTCGCGCCGATGTCCAAGCGGCTCGGCCAGCGTCAGCCGTCAGCGGCTGTTGGGCCTTTGCGGTGGGCGTCATGTGTCACCATTCGGCCGCGGCCACACGCTTAGTTCTGTACCAAGAATGCGAGCCGCGATGCGCTCTAAGTCAGCCCGCTTGGCGCCGATGTAGCCGTCGACCGATGTCGGAAACGTGGTTCGCCAGTTCACATCGCGCTGGCCGCGACTGCCGTTGCCGTGCGCCACGGTGACAACGCCAGACTGGGCAGTCGCCATGCAAACACTGTCGCCAAAGGTTAACTTGGCATTCCTGAGCAACTGCTCCTCGCCCAACGTGATGGTCTGGCGCGGCTGGGACGGCAACCTAGCCATCAATGACGGTGTCTCACCCAATTGGCGCCAACACCAGCTCGCCAATCGCGCGTACGTTTCGATGATGGGCAATTCTTGGGGTTTCACGGCCCCCATCCACCGCTCGTGTTCGTCACGGCGGGCCCGTCGAATCCAGCCCTTGAGCTCAGACCACAGTACCGGAACATCGCCTCGCTTTGGCAAAGCCTTCTTCCATGCGCCCCAGTCGGCCTCGCTAAGCAAGTGTTTGTTTAGGTGGTCGCGCATAGACCTGACGCTCGTGGCAAAGGTGAGCGGAATCTCGGGCGGCTGCAGGGGTTGCCACATCTGAGCTGTTCGGCCAACGCTGGCTGCATCATCGACTTGCAGCCATATCAGCACATTTTCGTCGACCAGAACTTTGGCCGCCGTCTCTAACCAGCGCGCCCGGTTCGGACTCAAGTTGATGTCGCGGGCCAACCATGGATACGGCGCTACCAATTGCGTCAGCGGCAACTGAATTTCGTCGCACGGGACGGCATTTTGCAGTTCCAACGTCACGGCTTGACCATCGCAGGCCGTGGCCCGCGCAGCGACCAACTGCGGCCAGCGCATCTGCAGTTTCATCGGTCTACCTTTGGCTGGCGACCGCGCAAGCTCGGGTGTTCGATGGCAGACCACTCGGCCGGGACCCGCGCCGTGCCGCCTTTGGGTATCTGGCCACCAAATTTGGCGGATGCTGCGGAGCCCACTCGCGCGGCCCGCTGAAAGCTGGTGCGAAACCGGCTCAAGTGCTGGTAAAACTGCGACCGCTCCGGATCACGCTGCGGAATCTCGCCGTCGACGCGCCACAGCGCCGCTGCGGATTCTTCGTACCACTCTGCCTGCCAGGCGCGGCAGTGGCCTACTGCGGCCGGCCGCTGAGCGGCGTCCCAGCCGCGGCGAGGTGGGCGAGCGACGTCGTGGTCGAGCACCTCGCGACGGAACAGCCATTCCTTTGCGAGCTTGCGAATCTCTGGGCCCCGCGCGCCCAGGGCGTCGGTGGGATTTGGAAACTGCAGCGCCAACAAGGCGACAAAGGCCGCCTGTTGCAGGTCGCTGGAGACGGCGCACACGAGCTGTTCCGGACAGTCTACAAAGGGATCCGATACGGCGCCCCGATCTTCGACGTCGATTGCGACCGTGGGCGCGGGCCGATCCCGAGCGGCAGCAGCGCGCTTGGCGTCCTTGAGGCGGTTGTCGAGCGACGTCCGGGCGTACGCGACCGGGTTGCCTGGCCGATGGCGCAACATCGCGGCGACGAGCGATTCTCGCGTGGCAGTGCCAAGCACTGCGTCTCGCAGCGCATTGTCAAAGTCTGGCAGCGAATTGCGCCACCTGTGGTGCCAAGTCTTGCCGTGCTGCAGGAGCAGTTCGGTGACCGCCGCCTCGCCGCGCCGGTGTTCCGCTGCACCGTCCGACCGGCAGTCGTCGAGCGCAGCCTGAAACTTCGCCGCAAGTTCAAAATGTTCCGGTGACGGGGCGAGACGATCGAACGGCATGGCGGTTCCAGTTGCGAAGGTGGCCAATCGGGCTCCTGCCAAGGCTACCACGCTTGCACTCAGGGCGTCACCCAACGACGCCGACAGCCGACCTGACGCCTGATCCGCGGCCCGTCTGACAGACCACATGCCCTCGCGCGCAAAGTTGAACTCTGCCGGCGCCCAGCCTAGAGTGCGGCTCGTGCCCTTTCACCGTGCGCGCCACACGCCGCGACGAGGCTTGCCGATGAGCCAGACTGTCAACAACGCGCTTGGTTTTGCCGCTTTCCGCGACCGACTGTGGCGCCAAAACATGCCCAAGCCGCTCGCCGACCTCTATGCGGCGGCCCAGCGGGCGCTGCCCGAGCAACTGTACGACGCCCTGCTGGAGCTTGGCGAGGGCGTGGCCCATTTCGTCGCGATAGTGGCGATCGCCAATGCGGCGGCACAGGGCAGCCCGGCATCGGAGCACAAGAAATGGATTGGTCGCTTCTTGCCCGACAAGTTCGGATCGTCGGTGGTGGTGTTCCAGAAGGCAGTCGAGGCCGCCCAAGCCCATTTTTGCCCTGAGTTGCGACAATGGATGGACACACCCGGCACTCTGGCTGTGCTGCAGGACATATGCAACCAGCGCAACGACGATGCCCACCACCGCGGGCCTGTCGGTCGCGAGGCGCGCATTCAGGAGGCCCGCAAGCTCGTCAAGGTCATGGACCTGTGGCTGTCCGGGCTGGAGTTCTTTGCGGGCTATAGCTTTGGCTACTTTGTCGATGCCAAAGCCCTGCGGCTTGGCGGCTGGGAAGGCCACTGGTTGGGCTACCGCGGCGAGAACCGGACGGACGACGATGGTCCGGTCCGGGGCACCTCTCAGTCGCCGCCCCCGACTGCCGAAGTCGTTCTGGTCAACCCCGACGGCACGGCCGCACTGCCGTTGTCGCCGCTGTGGGCGGTGGTCGCTATCCAAAAGCGCGACCGCCTATGTGCGCTGGCCGAGATTCACCCGGAGACCCCAGCCGCGCCGCTGCGCTACCGTGTCCCGAGCGAGCGCAGCCTTTGCACCGACGTGCCGTTTGACGGCGACCCGAATCAGCCGGTCGACGCCTACTACCGTGAACCCATCAAGTGGCATCGGATCACGGATTGCGGGCTCGCCGGCGATTCAGTCGCGCTGATGCTTGGCAAGGCGCAGCCCACGGCGGGCGCTGGTCGGCTGCGGCTGTTGGCCGAGCTCGCTGCCCCGACTGGTCCGGCGTGGCGGGCCGAAGATACCGTCGATGCCAGCGAAAAGCTGGCCTACCTCCTGCGCGACGCGACGGCGGAATCCGCGGCGGAGCGCAAGCTGTTTTCCGACCGCCTGCGCAAAGTGACGGAGCCTGCCCTGCCTCGGTTTTTGGGTCTGGAACCGGTGGATGGCAAGCTGCACGTGGCCTTTGAAGCGGTGCGCGGTCAGCGGGTGCGCGAATGGCTGGCGACACGGTCCCGACTGTCGCCGGTTGAGGCGGCGACCTACGTCCGCGGTCTGCTCAAGGCGTTGACCGAAGCCCATACCAACGGACTGGTCCACCGGGGCGTCAACATCCAGTCCGTGGTCGTAACCCAGCAGGGCCAGTTGCGGCTGTTTTTCCCGGCGCTGCCGCCGGACCAGAGTTCGCAGGAGAAGACGCGCACTGCGCTGATGCTGCCCGACCGCTACGGTGTGCCGTCGCTGTGCACCAGCGAGCAGCACGATGTCGCTGGCGTTGCCAGTGTCTTGGCGGGGCTGTGCGGTGTGACGGTCGAACTGGGCAAGCGACCGCCGGACCTGCAGTTTGAGGCTGCCAACACGCCATTGCCACTGGCGCAGTGGTTTGACCGGGCCGTGCGGCGCTTCAGCGAGGGGCCGCCGTTTACCAACGCGCGCGATGCGTTGCTTGCGCTTGACCACGCACTTGGGCAGGCGCCTGGGCTGACGACGGCTGCACAGCGCATTGGCGGTGGGTCGGCCGCACTGCCGCGACAGGAACCGGCGACAGTGCTGACTGCGCCCGCCTCGGCAAGCACAGCGCCGACGTCGGGGTTGCCGAAGCTGGAGCGCGATCCGTCTGTGGGCCAAGTTGCGGTACAGCGACGCGTCCGGCCAAGTGCCCAGATGCGCGCCGAGGACGTGCCGGTGGAAGACGTGCCGGTCGCGTCGGCGGAACCGGCGTCGCTCTCATCATGGCTCGTCGTCGTAGGCCTGTTGCTGGCCGTTGTTGCCGCGGCCGCCTATTGGCTCGTCGCTTCGAGCGCACACCCGGCCCAACCGACAGCCGCAAGCGAACCAAAATCGGCGCGTGTCCCGGAGTCACCTGGAACAGTTGACGCGGGTTCAGGTCCGTCCATGGCGGCATCGGCCGACTCAGCATGGGTCGCAGCGTTGGCAAACTTGCCCCGCGCCGGGCTTGCCGAGCAGTGGCGGGCGGCGGCCGGGGTTGCCAGCGTGCATCAGCTGCTAGCGCTCAGCGCCGAGGCGATTCGGGCTGTTACGGCGCGGGTGGAAGACTCCGACGTGCGTCCAGGAATTGAGGTGCGCAAGTGGACCGCCCCAAGCGGCGACAGGGCCAGCTTCTTGCTCGCAGACGTGTCCGGTGCCGGGATTCTGCGCATTGGCACGATGTTCTCGCCGAAATCGCAACCATGTCGGGATTTTGCCGCGAAGCTGCCTGTTGCCGACGAAATCTGGTCGCTCGATTGCGGCGGCGAGGTGCAATGGCGCGATCTGGGTGGCACTTGGTTGCACCTGTACGTTCCACCGGGTAGCGGTCCGTGTGAGTGGTGGCTGTTCGCTAGCAAGCCCGCCAAGGACAGTCAAGACGGACATATCGCCCGGGCGTTCTCTTGCAACGACGCTGGTGTGCAAGCGTGGAAGGACGGTAAGCCGGGAAACGCCCTCAAGTTGCTGCAGCAGGCTGTGAGTTTGACCGACAATTATGGCTGGGCCGCCGCTCGCGGCTGCTTTGTGGCGAGCTATCTCAGTGTGCCTGCCGAGAGCATGTGCGCCATTGGCGCGAACTCCAATTTCGACCAGGCCAGTCAGTGCGCAAAGAACGCAAAGTACAAGAAGATTCAACCGAGCGACGCCATCTGCAGCAAGTGAACGCCCGTCAGCCCGTGCAGCTATGCCGCAAGCGGCATCCACCGCTCGTCGCGCGGCTCGATGTCCCCAGCGAAAGCCCGCAACTCAGCCAGACTCGTCGGGTGACAGCCTTCGGTTGCGCTCAGCGCCTCGGACAATCTTGCCATCTTGAGCCAATCGGCGTGGTCAAAAGTGCTGGACGCAAGGACCTTGGCCATCGCAGTGCCGTCGTCACGCAACGCCCAACGTTGCCGGTTTTGCTCCAGCGGCGTGCCGCGCAACAACAGCAGAGGGAATGCCTTGATAACAGGGACTCGGCGCTCCAAGCACCAACTGACCGACTGCTCAAATGACGCCAGCGTTTGCTCCGGCAAGCCAAAGATCAGCGACACTTCGTGGCGCAGGCCCAGTTGGCGAACGCCGGCCAACGCCGCATCGACCTTGGCCATGTTGTTGGCGCGGCCAATCGCCTTGGACTCGCGGTCGTGGACGGTCTGCAGACCAAATTCGAGATTGACGTTGAGCCCAGCCGTCGCCGCCAGAAATGCCGCTGTCGTCATCTCGGCCCGGCACTGCAGCGCCAGCTTGCCACGGTAGGCGTTGTCGGCGAAGCGCTGCAGCACCGCGACCGCGTGCGGGTTGGCGTTGAAGATCGGGTCCAGGACCGCGATGTCGTCGACGCCGCTGCGGCAGAACAGGTCGATTTCAGCCAGCACGCGGTCGTGGTCCAAATCGCGGCGCTTGAGCTGGACGCCGGCCTCGCGGTGTTGGCAGAACGCACAGCGAAATGGGCAGCCGCGTTGAGTCTCCCAGCGCACGAATTTTTGGTGCTCTAGCGGGACCACGCCGGTCAGAAACGGCGAGGGCAGTGTGCGCAGGTCGAGTTCAGCTTGGTCGCAGCGGTCAGGTTCGCCACGAAACTGCACGCCCGCGATGTGGGGCTTGTCAGCGCTACAGGCAAGTTCGACCAGCGCCGCCTCGCCGTAGCCGCGGATGAACACGTCGGCGTCGGGGTAGGCAGCTTCGATGCCGGCTGGGCTGTACGAGATCTGCGGCCCGCCGAGAATGATGCGGCCGGCGAAGCCCTTTCGACGCAAAAGCGGCAGCACCTTCTGGAGCAAATCCTCGGCCCACACGTACACGCCGATGGCAATGTCGACCGAGCTGCCGCAGCCGCCCGCTGCCTGCAGAATCTGGGCTGCCACGCGGTCAGGGCTGACAAGGCCAGCGTTGACTGCGAAGCGTAGCGGCGTCACTGCCACGTTTGCGGCGTGTAGCGCGGCGAGCAGGGACGCGTGGCCCAGCGGCACGCGCGGATCCTTGTCGCGGGTCCACCAAAAATCGCAGAGGACGATCCGGCGCTTGGCCGTCAGGGCAGTGACATCAGTTGCTCGGTGCTGGTTCATCGGGTGCCTCCGGTTGCCCGACGTCGGCGACCAAGGCGATCTGACAAGCCGACGCAGCAGATCGGCCCCGGGGTGTAGCCCTGAAGTTCGCGCCGGCCGGAGCTCCAACCCAACCGCACACTTGTGACACCAGCTGTCGCTTGCGGACGGCCGCCCGGCACCCAGACCGACCGCTCGACTGCGGAAACTGCGACCGCCGCTCCTGGCTGTGCTCGCGTCCGGCACCCGCGAGGGCCATTGCTCCCGAACCTGCTGTGCTGTTACACCGGTTCGGCGCGGCGACCGTGACGCCCACAACGCCAGTTTAGCCACTTGCGCTCGGCGAATTTTCGCTGCACGGTAACTTTCGATGTCGACCGAAAACATCTCCACACCGAAGTAGCCTTCCGCCTGCAGCTGCCGGCACCGTGGGCGAGCTGGGTGGACGCGCGACCCTGGTTCACCGTCCAATCGGCGGCGGCGGCGGCGGCGGCAATCGAAGTAGGTCAGGTTCGAAAGCCTTTGACCATTCAGACCATCGCCAGCACCTGCGGCGCGGATGAACTCGAGCGCTTGGTTTGCGATGCCGAAGAGGTCGCAGGCACGCAGACAACGTTGTTCGTGTGTACCCGGCTGCGGCCCACGGCGATTGCGCTGCTTGAGTCTGCGGGAGCCAGCTTCGTTGATTCGACTGGCCGACTGCACATGGTCGTCGATGGGGTCATCGTGCACGTGGAGCCGGAACCGCGCAAGGCACAGGTGACACGGACACCGGGCATTGGCCCCGGTGGCGTTCGCGCCATTCAACTGCTGTTGCAGGCCGCGCAAACGCCAACGTTGCAAGGCCTCGCGGCTGATGCGCGGTTGTCGCTGGCCCAGACGCACACGGTTTTGCAGGTGCTTGAGGATGCCGGGCATCTCCGTTCGACGGGCGTCGGGCCTCACCGGCGGCGCGCGGTGATCGACCGGGGTGCGTTGCTCGATTGGTTGGCCAGTCAAGCCGCGGCGCGGCCGCGAGCCCAGCGCCTCGACATTTTCTTGTACGCCCGGCGCCCCGAAGAACTGTGGCCGCGCATGTCTGCCATGTTGTCGGCAGCGAGTATCGGCCACGCGCTGACCGGCGCCGCGGCTGCCGCGCTGCACAACGCCGGTCCGACGGCAGTGCCTCTGACCTTGGTGCGCATCGCGGCTGACGTGCTGTTAGCGCGCGCGGCACGAGCACTCGACGCCGAAGTTGCTGAGCGCGGAGCCAATATACGCCTCGTGGCCGACACCGGCGGCGTCGGAACAATTGGTGCTGAGATGATTAAGGGCACAAGCGTTGCGCCACCGGTGCGGATCTACCTCGACGCCTTGGGTGAGCGGCGCGGCGACGACATTGCGAGCCACTTCCGTGAGGCTGTGCTTGGGTACTGACGGCCGTAGCGCCCGGAATTACGATCCCGCGGGCGTGCCGGCGTTGCTGGGCGAGACGGCGCGGCTGATTCGCAGGTTCGGGCTTGCTGGCACCCATGTTGTCATCGTTGGGGGTTTGGTGCCGAGCTTGCTGGTGCCGGACCCCGAACCTAGCTGCGAACGCCACATTGGTACGCAGGATTTCGACTTGTGCCTGAGCTTGGCCGTGGTCAACGGTGAGGTCGGCGCCTGGACTGGCTGATGTCGTTCTCCCGCTTCACGCGAGGAAGGCCGAAATCGCGCCTCCGTGGCGGGGTTGCTGGAGCGTCTGCGGCGGTATCGCTTTCGGTGTCGCCGCTCACTGCGTTGTAAAGTGTCAAACCCCAACAGGTTGCTGAACAGGCCCAAAAGGCGTATGACAACAGTCAGCCGTTGCACCCGTCGTGATGGAGCGCCGTGCACAGTCCAGATCAAATATTCGCCCTCGGCCAACAAGTCCGCAAGCGCAACGCCCCAGACCAAGCCGGCATCATCATCTCCGCCCACTTCAGCGACCAACGCGAAGCCTGGCAGTACCGCATCCAGTTCGGTACCGCCCAACGCGCAGTAGTCGAAGGCGAACTCGAAGCCATCGGCTCCGCCGACCCGTGGCGCGACCTGCGCGACGGCAAATTTGCCGGCGCCTTGGCTTTCAAAGCGGCCTTCACGTACCACCGCTTGCGTCGGCCGCCTAGCCGCGTTGCGGCGTCATTTGGCACCGCACGAACCCTGTTCTTCCCGTACCAGTTCAAGCCACTGCTCAAGATCCTCGACCACCCGCAACGCCGTGTCCTCGTCGCCGACGATGTCGGCCTCGGCAAGACCATCGAAGCCGGCTACATCCTGCGCGAACTCGACGCCCACGAACACCTTGAGCGCATCTTGGTCGTTTGCCCGGCCCGACTGACCACGAAGTGGAAGACCGACCTGCAGGACAAGTTCCAAGAGAACTTCGAAATCGTCAGCAGCCGTCGCCTGATGGAACTCAAATCGGCGGTCACTCAGGGCCGCGACTTGCCAGAATTTCGCTGGATCACGTCCTACGAAGCGGCCCGGCGGAAAGGCTTCATTCGCTTCATGAACGAAGAGCCACCTCAGTTCGATCTTGTCATCTTTGACGAAGCCCACCGACTGCGAAATCCTGATACTTTGCAGCACCGCCTCGCCCGGGCAGTCTGCAACGCGAGTCAGGCGGTCGTCTTTCTCACCGCGACACCAGTTCAGACGCGGCAAGAAGACCTGTTCTACCTGCTGTCGCTGCTCGACCCAGAAACCTACCGGTCACCGGGCGATTTTCTCGGCCAGATGGCCGCCAACCGCCACATCGTACAGGCGCTTGCGTGCCTGCGCCGGATACCGCCCGCTGGTGTTGAGGCTGCCGAACAGCTTGGCCAACTCGCCAACTATCGCGAAACCGCACATCTCGCCAAAACAGCGGTGCACGGGGCGCTTGTTCAGCGTGTGATGGTCGCCGATTCGCTCGACCGCACCGATCTCGTCGCCCTCCAACGCGACCTCAGCGAGTTCAGCTTTACTTCCAACGTGCTGAGCCGCACTCGGCGTGTCGACGTCAAAGAAGACCGGCCACAGCGGCGGGTCAAAGCCGTGACTGTGGCGATGTCGCCAGAAGAGCAGTCGTACTACGACGAAGTCGAAGACCTGTGCGAGCGAATTGGTATGGACGTGGGCGACTTTGGCCAGAGTCTCGCGATGATCATGGCCTATCGCATGGTCGCAAGCTGCTTGCCGGCGTCGGTCGACTACTTCCGCGACCGCCTCGACGACCCGACGGTTGGCTCTGAGTTGATGGCTAGCCTTGAAGACGAGTTTTCCGAAGTACTCGGTGATGGCCACGAAATCGAGGAGTTGGAAGAGAGTTCGGACAGCTTTGACCGCAAGTCGATTGAGAAACTAGTTCGTGCCGTCGACCTGCGCCGAATTGATTCGAAGTACGACGCGTGCATTGGCGCCCTGCGCGACATTTGGCTCGACGACGGTAGCACCCAGCAGCCCAGACGCAAGGTCATCGTTTTTGCGTTCTTCAAGCGGACCTTGGCCCACCTGCAGGCTTGCTTCGCCGAGGACGGCATCAAAACTGTGCTCATCAGCGGCGACATTGCAGTCGCAGAGCGCCAAGTGCGAATTGACCGCTTCAGAGACGACGCGACGATCGACATCTTGCTGGCCTCAGAGGTTGGCTCCGAAGGCATCGACTTGCAGTTTGCCTCTGTTGTCGTCAACTACGACTTGCCGTGGAACCCGATGGTCGTCGAGCAGCGTATCGGCCGGGTTGACCGCATCGGGCAGGCATCGCCGACGATTACGGTGCTCAATTTTTGTCTGCGCGGCACGATCGAGGACAAGGTGCTTTTGCGTCTGTACGAACGCGTCAAGCTGTTTGAGGGGATGGTCGGCGAAATCGAGCCCATTGTGGGGGAGCAGGTGTTCGATCTTGCCTCGCATGTTCTCGTATCCAAGCTCAGCGACGACGAAATTCAGCGCCGCGTGGACCAGACAGCCAACGCCCTTGTCAATCAAGTTGTCCAGGCCGAACAGTTGAACCGCAACGTCGACGCGATGCTGGCGACAGACCAAGCGTTCCTCGATGAAGTTGAAGCTACGGTTGGTCGCCGACGGTTGCCGATGCCCGCGGAGATGCGCGAGTTTATCAACACGGCGCTCACTAGCCGCTTCCACGGCTGCGACTTGCCTGAACGCGCGGTGCGCACCGTCGCCAAGCTCCGGTTGGGTAGCGACGTCGCGTTAGAATTGCGCCAATTGGGCGGTGATGCCCGAGAGAATGACCGGGTTGCTCGTCTGATTGAGCGCGACGACTTTAACGCCACGTTTGCCGCAGACCAGTTGTTGGGCGGCCGTCGCGCCGACCTGATCCACGCTCGGCATCCGATTGTTGCGCTCGCCCAAGATGTGTTCGTCAAGAATTCTGCGGCGACAAGCGTTCCGTTTGCCGTGCAGGCGCCTCGCGCCGATCCAATCAAGGCTCCGGCTGCACACCAGTTGCCGCCCGGCTACTACTTGCTTTCGCTGTCCCTGCTGGAGTTTACGGGCGTCAATCGGCGCAATGATTTGTGCGTTGTCGGTCTCGGCCTGAACACTGGACACACCCAAGGGATCGCCGGCGACGCGGCGCGCGAACTCTTGCTCCACCTAGTCGACTGCTGTGGCGATGTCGATTTCGTGCCGCCGGAAATTCAGGCGCGCATCGCCGACGCTACCGGGCGTTTGCAATCGTTTGAGGTTGCGGTCCACGACAA
>SHZD01000014.1 GCA_009692465.1 Myxococcales bacterium | reverse complement strand
CGACGCAGGCCAAGGTGCTGGCAACGCAGGCCAAGGTGCTGGCAACGCAGGCCAAGGTGCTGGCAACGCAGGCCAAGGTGCTGGCAACGCAGGCCAAGGTGCTGGCAACGCAGGCCAAGGTGCTGGCGACGCCCAGACCGACTCAGCGGCTGCAGGCCTGCACTTTCGATGGGTGCCGGAGGTGGGACTTGAACCCACATGAGCGCAAGCTCAACGGATTTTGAGTCCGCCGCGTCTACCATTCCACCACTCCGGCGTCTCTTGCTGCGGTTCAATGCCACAGCCTGAGCGGGCGTACGATGGGCGAAGTAGCTGCCAGTTGTCAATTGGGGTCGCCGCTGGTGGTCATTTTTTTCTTGTCTTTCGGGGCGCCGCGGTTCAGGATCGCTCAGATGCGATGCCCGTGTACCCACCTGATTGCTGTCGCCGTTATCCCGCTAATTGCTCGTTTTAGCAGCGGTTTTGCGATGGCGGTTGGGTTGGCCTGCGCTGTGGGCGGGCTGAGCACCGTGTTCGCATCCTTGGCGAGGGCCGACGAAGGGTTGGACGGCAGCGTGGCAGCTGAGGAGGTTTGCGATCCCACGGCTCCCGTTGCAGCGACTCCGCAAGCGCCTGCCCACGCAAAACCTTTGGCCACTACAGACGATCTGTACAGCTTGACTCCTCTGGCTCGCGACACCCCTGGGTATGCCGCGGTTTTTGAGGCGTGGCGACAGCGCAAGTGGGAGTTGCTCAGTCGGTTGTCCGCTGATCTTGTTGAAAACGCCAATAGAATTCAGGCTAAACAAGCCGCGCAACTGCTCATGGCCCTCGGTTTGGAGGCGCAGAAGCGTTGGAGCGATGCTGATCGCGCTTGGCAGGCGCTGGCCCAAGAGGGGCCACTGGCGCAACGCGCACGGCGACATCTGGCGGAATTGGCCTTGCGCCGGGCCGATGAACAAGAGGCGTTGGCCCAGTGGGCCGCGATCGCCCCGTGGCATGTCGGTCGCGATGAGGCCCTGCTCAAGATGGCGGCGTTGGAACTGAAGCGTAACGCGATCGGGCCGGCCCGCGATGCGCTGGAGCGGATCGACAGCACCCGTTTGGCCATGGATCGCAAGGCGACGTTGGGGCTGCTGGCTGGCCAACTCGCTCAGCGTGGCGGGCGCAGCGACGAGGCCAAAAGGCTGTTTCTCGGGGCATGGTTGTTGGATGCGGGCACCCAGTCTGAAGCAGCGGCGGCGCAGTTGCTGGCGTTGGATGCTGCACCGTCGGCTGCCGATCGCATTGAGCGCATCTTGCGCCGCACCGAAGTGAAACGCGGCCAACTGCAAGCGTGGCTGAGTGAAGCCGATTCGGCCACCGACGACGGTAGCGGGCTGCGCCTGTATGCGCGCGGGGTGTTGGGGACCCGCGACAAGAAGGCTCGGCAAGCGGCAGTGGCTCTTTTGCGTAAAGCCATCGAAAAGCTTGACGATCCGTTGCTCAAAGCTCGGGCTACCTATGCGCTTGGCGATGCGCTGGGCAAAACGGGCGACGACAAGCTGGCGATCGCGCAACTGGATACGATCACGACCTTGCTCAGCGGACACTCGGGGCCGGCGGTGGCGGAGTTGCAGGCGCGAACGTTGGCGCGGCTTCACCGCCTGTATTCCAATGTCGATTCGCCGCAGTTGGCGGCCCAAGCGCTCAAGCGCTTGCTGGACAATCACCCGGACGCCGCCGGACGCGAGTTGGCGCTGTGGGCACTGGGCTGGCAACTTTTTGTCGGCGGCGACCACACCAAGGCGTTGGAACTCTTTATTAAACTGGAACGCGAGCACGGCAATCAATGGACTGGTGCCCGCCAGCCGTGGCGTGCCAAAGCGATGTATTGGCAGGCCCGCTGCCTACAGCTCATGGGCCAACTCGAGCCAGCCCTGGAAGTGTGGGCCAGCGTCGCCAATACATGGCCGCAGACGTATTACGGCATTTTGGCGCTGGACCGCATTGGCGCGATCGACGGTGAGCGCGCGCTGCGCTTGCAAGGTCCGCCGCCCAGTCACGCCGCCGATGTGCCGCCGCCGAGCCTGGATCGGCTGCGCGTCGGCCGTCAGCAGGCGCTCGATGAGGCCGTGCTGTTGGTGCAGATGGGCCTGCACAGCGAAGCGCGTTCGCTGCTGCGTGAGCAACTCAACCGCGGCTTGCCGCGCGACGGCGTCCACCTGTTAGCTGTGCTGTACGAGTTGCAGGGCAACCGGCCGATGGCCTATGGCGTCATGGAGCGCCACACCCGGCGGGCAGCGCGGCCGGACGACTCGACCGCGCAAATGTGGCGTCAATCGTTTCCGCGGGCGTTTTTTGAGGATGCGGATGCGGCAGCGCAAGGAGCTGGGGTGGCGCGGTCGCTGTTGTATGCGGTGATGCGCCATGAGAGCTCGTTTGTGCCGACCACGGTGTCCAAGGCGGGCGCCTATGGTTTGGTGCAGTTGCTGAGTCCCGTAGCGAAAAATATTGCAGACTTGCACGACACACCCTATGCCGGGGCGGCGTCGTTGCTCAGGCCCAAAGTCAATTTGACCTTGGGCGCCCAGTACCTGAGCCAGATGTTGAGTTTTTACAAGGGCAATCTGCAGTTGGTGGCGGCGGCCTACAATGCCGGGCCGTACGCGGTGCGCGACTGGGTCAGCAAGCACCCGCAGTTGCCCACTGATATTTTTGTGGAAAATATCCCCTATCCGGCGACGCGGGCCTATGTGATGCAGGTTACGGCCAGCGCCCAAACCTATGCGTGGCTGTACCCGGAATGGGCTGAAATGCGTCGGGATGGCCTGAGCCGCGCGCCCCAATTGCCGCGGGGTTTTGGGCCGTTTATGCAAAAAAATGGCGCAGTTCCAGTTCACACCGCGCTGGCCTGTCGGCCGCCCCCCTTGACCCAGTGACCGCAGCAGCCTCGCCGCCGTCTGGCCAGCGGATTGTGCTCCTCGATCCGGTCGTCGCCAACCAGATCGCGGCCGGCGAAGTCGTGGAGCGTCCGGCGTCGGTCGTCAAAGAACTTGTTGAAAATGCTTTAGATTCTGGCGCAACTCGGGTGACAATTCGCCTTGAAGACGGCGGCAAGCTGTTGGTACGGGTGACCGACAACGGCTGCGGAATGAGCCCCGCCGACGCCCGTTTGGCCTTTGCCCGCCACGCCACCAGCAAACTGGTCAGCGCCGAGGACTTGCAGTCGATCGCTACTTTTGGCTTTCGCGGCGAGGCGTTAGCTTCGATCTTAGCCGTAGCCAGAGTCAGCCTATCGACCCGCCGCCTGCAGGACGACGTCGGGGTGCGCTTGACCGGGGCCGGCAGCGTCGATCTGGACCAAGGTCCGGTGGGCTGCGCAACGGGCACCGACATCGCGGTCGAGGAGCTGTTTTTCAACGTCCCGGCCCGGCTGAAGTTCTTGCGTACGGCCAGCACTGAAACCGGTCGGGTGCTCGATTTTGTCGAAACACTGGCGCTGGGCCGCCGCGATCTGCACCTGACTCTGTGGGTAGGCACCAAGAAAGTGCTGGATTTTCCGCCGGATAACGACGACATGAGCCGTGCCCACGCCGTGCTGGGCGGGGGCATCGCCAAGCGGTTGTATGCCGTGGCTGGACAGGGCGAGTACGCCGTCAAAGGGTTGTTGTCAGAGCCATCGCTGTTTCACAGCGGCGCAGGGCAACTGCGAATTTTGGTCAATGACCGACCAATCAGCGACCGAACACTGCAGCAAGCGGTGCTGCAGTCGTATGGGACCTTGCTAGAACGCGGCAAGTACCCGATCGGCATCTTGTGGCTGCAATGCCCGGCTGGCAGCGTCGACGTCAACGTGCATCCAGCTAAGAGCGAGGTGCGTTTTGCCTCTCAAGCCAACGTGTTTGGCGCCGTGGTGCACGCGATTCGCGACATGCTCAGCCATACTCCTTGGATTCGCGACCATCTGCCGTCCAGATCGGTGTATTCAACTGCCGATGGCGCGGCACCTGAGCAGACTAGCGCAATCCATCAGTCCGCTTTTGGCGCAGTCCTTCAGTCCGCCTATGGGGCTGGCCCAAGGCAACAAAGTGGCGCGATCAACGGCAGTTGGCCACTGTCGCCCACCCAAGCCAGTGCGCCCTCTGGCGCGAAGTCGGCGCTGGCCCCTGTGGCGCCGCTGCCTGTGAACCCTTACCCACCGTTGCCTCTAGCGGAGCCAGCGGTGGGTCAGTGGGCCGGTCTGCGCTATGTCGGTCAAGTGGCCAATTGCTATTTGGTGTGCCAAGACACGACGGCGATGGTGATCATCGACCAGCACGCCGCCCACGAGCGCGTCCTTTTTGAGCGCTTTGTGGTGGCGCTGCGCACGGGTGCGCTGCCGACGCAGGCGCTGTTGATCCCGCTAGCAGTGCCGCTTTCGCCGGCTGAAGTTGCTGCGATCACAGACGAAAGCGAGCTCGTGCACCGGCTGGGCTTTGACATCACCGCCGCGGGCCCGCGTTTGGTGCGGGTATTGGCCCATGCGGCGTTGCTGCGTGAAGCCGACGTCGCTGCTCAGGTGCGTGAATTGGCAGCGTCGTTGTTGGCTGGAGGCCGCGGTCAAGCAGTCGAGACCCGAATCGAGCGGCACGCCGCCACTTTGGCCTGCCACGCGGCGTTTCGCGGCGGCGACGTATTGCATCTGCCTGATGTCCAACACTTACTGGCCCAAATGGATGGCGTCGACTTGGCGGCCTATTGTCCGCACGGCCGGCCGGTGTGGACCCGGGTCAAGTTTGACGACATCGGCCGCTGGTTTGGGCGACCGTGACGGCCGATTCGGTCCGGAGAATTGCGGCGATTTGTGGACCGACGGCCAGTGGCAAATCGGCACTAGCGGCGGCGTTGCGGGCGCGCGGCCTGCCGATCGAGGTGGTGTCTTGTGATGCTTTGCAGGTGTACCAGCACTTGGAGGCGGGAACGGCCAAGCCTTCGGCGGCCCAAAGGGCGCTGGTGCCGACCCACTTGGTGGACGTAGTCGAGCCCACACTGACGATGAGCGCGGGACAATGGGCGGCGCTGGCCCAGACCACTGTCAGCGACATCGCGGCGCGCGGGGCGTGGCCGCTGGTGGTTGGGGGAACTGGTCTGTATTTTCGGGCCCTTACCCGAGGGCTTGCCGAAATTCCACCCATTGAACTGGGCTTGCGCCGTGAGCTGACCGAGCGGTGGCACGGCAGCGGCGGCGCGGAACTTCACGCTCAATTGCAAGCGGTGGACCCCGACTATGCCGCGCAGACGCCGGTCGCCAATCGCCAGCGGGTGACGCGAGCGCTCGAGGTGTTCTTGGCCACCGGCAAGACGCTGTCTGCTTGGCATCGCGAACAACTGCCAAGCCAATTGTCATGCATTCTCGTGGTATTAGAGCCTGATCCCGCGCTTTTAGCCCGCGCGATTGCCGACCGCGCCGCGGCGATGGCCGCGCCGTTAGTGGCTGAAGTAACAGCGCTATTAGCTGCCGGGCTGTCACCGATGGCACCGGCTATGCAGGCGCTGGGCTACCGCGATGCTGTGGAAGTCGCCATGGGCCGCGCGTCGGGCCGCGATTTTGCGGCTAGGTTAGCTTTGGCTCATCAGCACTACGCTAAGCGGCAGCGCACTTGGTTCCGGTCCGAGTCGGCGGCGCTGCGGCTGCAACCTGAGGCCGGCGACACCGAGGATCGGCTGGCGACGGCGTTGACGGCGTGGTTCACTCCGAATAAGGGCACGGTAGATGACTAAATCGTGCATTTACTGTGCCCGTTTGCTTGCCTGATGGGTCGCAAGCCCGCGTCTTTACAGCCGACTCGCTGCTCCGGTCTTCGCGCAGGTTGATCGAGTTGTTCTTTTACAGGCCCTTAGAGGGTGTTTACATTCATTGCCGAAGCGAGCGGAAACAGGCGCCCGCAAGGCGAGGCGGAGGCACTCTGGCGACTGAGGCGCACTTGTAGTGCGTCGCAAGGAGGAAGAGGGCTGACAACAAAGCATGGTGGGGTCGATGAGTCCAGCGAACTCATCGACGGGTTACGCGCAGCAGGCGTTTGAAGATAAACACCCTCTTAGCCGCGATAGCGTCCGCAGGCGCTAACCGGCGGCCCCAGCCAGCCAGCGCCACAGACGCAGCGCAAGAGCATCGCGGGCCATGGCCTGCGGCCAATCCGCGCTGGCAAAAAACGTGATCGTCCGACTGATCCAGAGTAGGCCAAAGCCACCCATCGCGATCACGCCCACCCACCGCGGCGACGTCGGCGGCAGCAAACCGCGCCGCAATTGGACTACGGCGGCGCCCCACCAGCCGACCATCCACAGATACAGAAACGGAGTCAGAGGGTTAAACCGAAGGGCGCCCAGCCATTGCCCATGGGCCAGCGCAACATAACCGCGCGTCAAGCCACAGCCACCGCACGGCAATCCAAACAACAACCGCGACACGCACAACACCGGCCCATGCTCAACGGTGCTCAACTCGAGCGCAAACGACAGGGCCACGGCCAGCGGAATCGCCACCAGAGCGGGTTCACGCTGCAAGGCCGCCCACGGTCGGCGCAGTCCGAAAGGGCTTGGGGCAGTCGACTGGTCCGGCATCATGCAGTCCGTTCAAAGTGGAGTCCGACCCAAGCGGAGTCGGTCAACAAGCACGCCGATTCGCAGTGCGGTGAATCGAAACGGCGCAAATGGCGTAGTGCAGGTGCAAGCTGCGGTTGCAGCAAGACGAACACGGGACTACCCTACAAACACCGGACTTGCAGCGCAACCTGCGCCTGCACCAAGATGAACGGCCACTCATCACTCCCGCTTGTGGCCGACAGGCAAGGCGTCTATGACCAAGAGTAGCAAGCGTAACCGGATGTTTTTAACAGAAAACGCTGGGGCCCGCTGGTTCACCGTTGCCACCCTGATCGGCAGCGCAGTGCTGGGAATTTCGCTGGTTGGCGCCCCGCTGACCTATGCTCAAGAAGCGGGCAAGTCCGATGAAGTTGCCAAGCCCGAGGAGGGCGCCGATCGCGCCGCCGAGCGCCTCAATGAAGAAGGCAAGCGCTTGGTCGCCGTGCAAAAGTACGAGGAGGCGCTGGACAAGTTCCGGGCTTCGCTCAAGCTTTTTCCGCTGTCGAATGCCATTTTCAACATTGGTTCGATGCTGTACACGCTGCGCCAATACGAAGAGGCGTACAGCTACCTCGATTACACGTTGCGGGCGCCTTTGGACCCGCGCCAGCGCGAAATTGTGTTGCAATACCGCGAAAACGTGCTGTCCCAGCTCAAGACGACCCACGGGGTGATCATGGTGGAGTCGAGTCCGCCTGGCGCCCAAATCGCGGTCAATAACAAAGCGCTGCCGTTTGAGACGCCGATGAAGGTGTTGGTGCCCTATGGCGCGGCTGACATTACGGTTTCTGCGCTAGGCTTCAAGCCGGTGACTAAGGTCGTCAACAGCTCGCGCGCCGACCCGCCCAAGGACCTGCGGATCCGCTTAGAGCGCGACGATCCGGACGCCCAAGTGACGGTGTTTTGCCCCAAAGGCGCCGATGTGTTTATCGATGGCCAGATGATGGGCGTTGAAGTGGTGCGCATGCGGTTGTTGGTCGGTCCGCACATTGTTCGCTGCGGTAAGACCCCAGACACCAAGGCTTTTGAGCGCGATGTGCTGGTCAAGCCCGCGCCCAACGCCAATGCCTATGAGTTCAGTAAGAATACGAACTGACGTTTGGCGCGGCCGTCTCCCATGCTCAGCGACAGTGCGACTCAGTTTCGCAGCGGCGGCGATCCTCTCGGCTTGCATCGGGTGCGCTCGCCTGTGGGCTTGTTGCCACAAGCTGCTGATGTCTTAGATAATTCACTGCCGCCCTATGCGAGTGAGGTCTGGCTCAATGTCGACGTCCTCAATATCGACGCCGCTTCATTTGTACAACTAGAACAAGTGCTTGCCAACGGCGGCCCGGCGATCGCCGCCCAGATTGAGGCCATCGTCAGCGCCCGCGGCAAGATGCAAAACCCAGTGACTGGCTCGGGTGGCATGTTGCTCGGTCGACTGCACGCGCTGGGCCCCCAGTATTGCGGGCCTTTGCAAGGACTGCCCACCGACACCGTGGTCGCCACCTTGGTCTCGTTGACGCTGACGCCGTTGTGGCTGCAGTGCATCACCCAAGTCGTGCCGCACGCCCATCAGGTCCACGTACGCGGCCATGCCCTGCTGCCGTCATCGGCGCCGGTGGCCGTGGTGCCGACTGATTATGCCCAAACGCTGGCGCTGGCGATCTTGGACGTGTGCGGCGCGCCGGCCTTGGTCCAGCGCTGGGCTCAGCACTTGCCGATAGGTGGCGATCTGGTGGTGCTTGGAGCCGGCAAGGCCGGGGCTTTGTCGTTGGCGGCGGCGCGCAACTGTCGGCCCGATTTACGCTTGTGGGCCATTGATCGCTCGGCACTGGCAGTGCAGCAAGTCCACGCCGCTGGTCTGTGCGACGGGTTCGCGGCGCTCGATGCCGCCGATGCGCTCGCGGTTCGTGGCCAGGTGCACCAGTGGACCAGCGGTCGCGGCGCCGATGCGGTGGTCAACATGGCCAGCGTGGCCGGCACTGAAATGGCCACGATTTTGGCGTGCAAGTCGCGCGGCATGTGCCTGTTTTTCGGCATGGCCACCGCGTTTTCGCGGGTTGCGCTGGGTGCTGAAGGCGTCGGCGCCGACGTTGACCTGCTGATTGGCAACGGTTACGCCGAGGGTCATGCCGCCTTTGCACTCGAGCTGGTCCGACAAATGCCCGCGGTGCGCGCCCTATTGCAGTTGCGCTTAGCGGGATCGTAGTCGCAAAAGCGCCTGCATCAGAGGGACCGCACAGTGCAGAGCTGGCAGCCCGCCAATCCGACGGCGATCAGGCGAGCGCTACCGACTGGGCCAACTATCGCCCCACCGAAGAGAATTGCCAAACAGAATCGGAGCGGCCCGTCGCCTCGGGCGCAGGCTCGCGACCCACGAAACAAGCAAAGAGACGCCGAGCAACTAGTATTTGATCGGCTGTCTATTTGTCTGGCGGCAGGAAATTGAACTCGACCCGCCGATTCTTTTCCCACGCCAAGTCGGTGTGACCGGTATCGAGCGGCCGCTCTTCGCCAAAACCGACTGGAATCAAACGACTGCGCGCAATGCCGCGCTTGACTAGCGCCGCGACCACCGACTCGGCGCGCGCTTGGCTCAGTTTCTTGTTTTTGGCGTCGGGACCGCGCTCGTCGGTGTGACCTTCGATCTGAACCTTGACGTCGGTCTTCTCTTTAAGCGCCTGCGAACACTCATTGAGAATATCTTCCGACAGTTGCCCGACGATCTTGGCCGAATTAGTGGCAAACTGAATCTGCTTCTTGAACACGATACGGTCGGACTCGACCTCAATGTTCTCAAATTTCTTGGGCGGCGGCGGCGCGTCGGGCAGCTTGTCGGGGCAGCCATCGATGTCGTCTAGGCCGTTGTACACCTCGGGTTCGTTCGGGCACTGGTCGGCTTTGGCTGGATAATCGTTGATGCCGTCGCCGTCGTTGTCCAGCTCGGGGCAACCGTCCAAGTCGTCAAAACTATCTTTGTCTTCAGCAATATTGGGGCACTTGTCCTTCTTGTCGTCAATGCCATCTTTGTCATTGTCGTCTTCTGGGCAGCCGTCCTCGTCCAAAAAGCCGTCTTTGTCTTCGGCCTGATCGGGGCAGGTATCCTTTTGATCGTGAATCCCATCGCCATCGCGGTCGTATTCTGGACAGCCGTCTTCGTCTTGATCCTTGTCAAAATCCTCTGGATCGTCAGGGCATTTGTCGTCGGCATTGCACAACAAATCACCGTCGTTGTCGGCACAGCAGCCCTTCTTGCCTTTGACCGCGACCACCTTTTCGGTGTGCTCTTTGGCGCTTTCCAAGTGGTAATGGGCGCTGATGGCATCGCCGCGATCGGCATCATAGCGGGCATGGTCGATGGCAGCTTCGGCCAAAGCGAGGTCGCGAGGAGCGCAGTAGTAGGCGGGTTCGCGCGCCGATCGCACTTGCTCCGCCAATTCGGCGGTTTGCCGTTCCACCTCGGCGCCTGTCACGCAACCGACCAGCGCCAGCGCTAAAAGCGCGACAGCGGTGAGAGTCCCCAAGCTGCGGATTGTTGAATTCATACCGTTCCTCGAGAGTTTGCCACACTGGTGTTTGCGCTTAGGAGCATTGGCGTTTGCACTGATGAGCACTGGCGTCAGCACTTCTAAACCTAGCGTCTGCCCCGATTTGGGGTGGGCCGCCCCATTTTCGCGGCGCGCAGATTAGAAGGTCTTTGCATGCCTTGTCGTTTCTAGCGAATTGCCCGCGCACAAGGCGAAGCAAAACTGAGATGTTCCGCTTGCTGCGCCGCTACTTTCGGTCCGAGGGCGTAAACCCCGGCACCTCCGGTTCGCTGTCTTTTCCGTCTTTTTTGGGCGCAAACTTGTCGCGGCGCGCCGATTGATCCTTGTTGATGCGGGCCACGTCGAGCGATTTGGCAGCGGCTTCGGAACTGGTCCGGGCGTATTCCTGGGCGACTTGAAACTGCCCCATGCCGTTGAGTTTTTTGGCCTTCTGCAAGTAGACTTCGGCCCGCGAGTAATAATAGACAGCAAACTCGTCGGCTTTTTGCTGCTTGGCTTCGCGCAAGTCGCGAGTCGCATCGGTGATCGCGGTGGAGGCCCCGACTGAACCGCAGTTCGCCAGCGCAAGGGTCACAGCCAGCACCGCGCCGAAGTGCGCGAACAATTTGGCCACCGCGCCGAAGTGCGCGAACAATTTGGCCACCGCGCCGAAGTGCGCGAACAATTTGGCCACCGCGCCGAAGTGCGCGAACAATCGGGCCACCGCGCCGAAGTGCGCGAACAATTTGGCCACCGCGCCGAAGTGCGCGAACATTCTGGTTGCCGCGCAACCTCGGGCAACCGCCCAGGCCACGTTGCCACCGGGCAGCCACCAGCAAGTCAGTGCTTGCGACCGCGCCAGCCACTGCCCAGGCCTGTGTGTTGGAGCGAGCATTGCGAATTCCCCTGCATCGCCTTGCTGTGGTGGCGTTGCGTCAGTTGACCCAGTGGCGGACTGAACGGCGGGTCGAGTCCAGTGCCCTTCTCACCCGCAGTACGCAGCCAAACGCACGAGGTTGGCCAAACGCGCCGCGGCGATGGCCAGAAGGCAACGCGCTACTGTCGCCCGATGACGCTGGCCTGTCAAGTTGCTAAGACCCACGGTGATTTTATCCAACCCCATGCAGCGTCAACTGAAAACGCACAATGGGATTCCAAGCAGGCGGCAAGCGTGGCTCAACAGATTGGGCTTGGGGGCGCACCATGGCGTCGATGCCCCAGTGTTGGACATTGCGGCCGGCCGAGTTTGCAGGTCGCACACGCGCAGTTGCCAAACGATGTTGTCGCGGGGTCTGCAATCCGTTGTGTGACATCAATGGCTCTGTGTGCCCAAGTGCCAGTGCCGCAACCCGCCGACAAGTTGGCACCGCGTGCCCGTACATGGCACTCTTGAGCGACGATGAGTTCCGGTTCGCCCCCTGCCAACTCCGATCCCCAAGCCAGCGCAGTGCCTGCGTTGCGTGGTGACGACCCCGAGGCCACCCGGGTGCAGGCTTTTCGGCAAACTGGGCAGCTTAGCGAACACGAGCGCGCCCTTTTCGCGGAGCGCCTAGCGGCTGACGCCTCCGCGCCAAGCGCAGTCGAGGAGGACGGTCCCAGCGGGCCGGCGACGACGCCGGTGTTGGCTGTGGATACCTTGGGCGAATCGGGTTTGGCGCGGGCCAGCAGCTTGCGCTATCAGCATCAGGGCGAATTGGGCATCGGCGGCATGGGCTCGGTGTTTGCCGTGCATGACCGCGGCTTGCTGCGCGATGTGGCGCTAAAGCGTTTGCGCCCTGACTTGCGCGATCAACTGGAGTTTGTCGGTGCACTGCGCCGCGAAGCGCGGGTGCTTGGAGGCTTGGAGCACCCCGCCATCCTGCCGGTGTACGAGCTGGGCGTCGACGACGACGGGCTGAGCTACTACACCATGCGCAAGATGACCGGTCGCACTCTGGGCGATGTGTTGCGCTTGTTGCAAGTCGGCGACCCCCAAACGCTGCGCAGCTGGCCTTTGCGGCGTTTAGTCAGTGTTTTTGTGCAGATCGCCCAGGCCATGCACTACGCTCACAAAAAACAGGTGGTGCACCGCGATTTGAAGCCCGACAACGTGCTCATGGGCGAGCTGGGCGAAGTGCAGATTTGCGATTGGGGGGTAGCCAAAAAGCTGGACACGGACAGTACCGCGGACGGAATGGTCATCGGTACGCCGGCTTTCATGAGCCCCGAACAAGCCCACGGCCGCGACGGTGACGTCGATGCCCGCGCCGATGTGTATTCGCTGGGAGTCATGCTGTACGAGGTGCTGACGCTGCGGCGTCCGTACGGAGGTGAAACGACCCAACAGCAACTGGAGGCTTGCAAAAATGTGGTGCCGTTGCCGCCATCGGCAGTGGCACGCGACCGCCTGGTGCCCCACGATTTGGAGGTGTTGTGCCTGCAGATGCTGGAAAAGCGCCGCGAGCGCCGCACAGAGTCGATGCGCCAAGTGTACGAAGCGCTCGAAGCGTTTCTGGCCGGCGACTTGGAGCGCCAGCGCCTTTTGGAGCGCGCGGACCAAAATCACCAACGGGCACTGGCCGCGCTTGAGCTTGCGGATCAGTTGCGCGGCGAGCGCGAAATGGTGGTGCAAGAAATCAACGCGCTGACCCGCGAGGTCCGCCCGTGGTTTCCCCATGCGGCGCGGCAACGGCTGCAAGTCGTCAAGCAGCAAGCGGATTTGGTCGAGATTCTGTATGCCCAGGCCTATGCGACCGCTGTGGAACAACTGCGCCAAGCGGTGGACCAAGGCGAGGGCCATCCGGCGGCCAAACAGCGGTTGATCGAGTTGTTTTGGCAGCGCCATGAAGAGGCGATGGCGGGCGGAGACACCCCGACCAAGCTGTTTTTCGCGCGGCAAGCCCATGAATTAGAAGGACTAAGCGCGCGGCGGGGGGTGATTCACATCCGCAGTCAGCCGTCCGGGGCCACCGTGTACGCGATGCCGTTTGACGACGTGCGCGCCAATTTGGAGTCGCCGGCAGCCGAATTTGAACTGGGCCACACCCCGATTCTGGGTGCTGAACTGGCCGTCGGGCCGTACGTCTTTCTGGCCCGCCTCGATGGCCACCGGGACGCGACGGCTACGGTGTATATTCGTGAAAACAATCGAGATATCTTGCTCATTTGCCATGCGTGGTCCAACGCCTTGCCGACGACGGGCCGCGAAATGGAGTTGCGCCGGCTGTGGCTGATGCTCGATGACGCCGAGGTGCGGGCCCGGCCGCTGACCTGTCTGGTGCTGGGCTCAGTCGGGATGGGCAAGAACACGCTGCTCGATGCCTTTCGCAGTCAAGTCGAGCAGATGCCGACAAAACTGTATTTTTTCATGGAAGTGGCTTGTACACGGCTGCGACGCAATATCCCGTACTCCGCGGTCGTCGAGTTGGTCCGCCTGCGCGCCGGGGTTTTGGACGAGGACAGCAGCGAGCAAACACGCACCAAGCTGCGGCGGATGGTCGCCTATGCCTTTGGGCGGTTGGGCCGGGCGACCCTGACGCCTGAGCAGCAGGTCGAATCGGAGCGCGTTGCCGACATTATTGCGCAATTGCCGGCCTTTGACGTCGACGTCCAGGGCCGGATGGGCGCGCGCGAAACGATGGCCGGCACGGGCCGTAAACGGCTCGCAGCAGCATTAGCTGATTATTTTCGGGCAGTTGCCAATACAACGCCGGTGCTTTTGCTCATTCGCAATGCCCAGCACGCCGACCCGTCGAGTTTGGCGCTGTTTCGCGACTTGCTCGCCCAGTTGCACGGGGCGCCGATTTTGGCGGTGGCCAGCTCGACCGAAGCCGACGAGCTCGAAGTGCTGCAGAGCAATGCCCATCAGCGTGCCGTTCCCGAAAAACTGGCCTTGGACTTCGACGAGCCGTTGATGCTGCAGCCGCTGGCCGATGGCGCGGTCCGCTGCGTGGTTCGCGAGATGCTCGCGGCGCCGTCTAGCGCGGATTTACTCGATTTTGTCGCCGAGTACGCCCAGGGCAACCCGTTCTTGACCGCCGAGTTGGTGCACTTGCTGGCACGGGTGCAGGCGATCACCTTGGTCAATAGCACCTGGCATTTCCACCCCGAGCGGGTGCCGGCCCAAGTGCGGCCAGGTGACCTGCGCAGCGTCATTCGGGCGCTGATCGAGACGCTGCCTGATCACGCCCGGCAGGCTTTGGCGCGCGCGGTCATAGTAGGCACCGATTTTTGGTCGGGAGCACTGCGGGCGTTAGGCGTCGCTCAACTCGATAGCGCGCTGGATGTGCTTGTGCAGAGCGGCTTTGTCGTGCACGGCGCCGCTTCGCGCTACCCGCGCGATCGTCAGTATCGGCTGTCGAGCGTGCTGCGGATGCGGGTGGCCTACGACCTGCTGGGGCTGAGCGAGCGGCGGGATATGCATCGCAAAGTTGCGGCGTGGATCGCCTCGCAAGGCCGCACTGACATAGAAGAATCCATGCGGCTGGCCTATCATTTGGAGCGCGGTGGCCAGCCTGAAGACGCGGCCCTGTTGCTGATGCGGATGGCGCGGGCGGCGCAAACCGTGGCCGCCGACGAAGAGGCAGAACGGCTGTGGACTCACGCCTATGTATTGACCAGTGAGCCGGACTACCACATTGAAATTGAACGAGAATTGATGGTAATTCAGGGGCACTTGCGCGCTACTCGCAGCGGCCAGTAGGTCCATCACGGTAAGCACCCGCGCGCACCGGTGTGTGGATTTGAGCAGCGGATTGGACACCCGCCCGTTTACGGTTACAGTCAACCCATGGTCCCTGTGGTCACCATGGTTGTCGGGTTGTTGTGTGCTGGCGCGCTTGGCAGTGAGCCATCGGCGCTAGTCAGCAGCGCACAGACGACGACGGCTGACGGCGTGCGGCGGGCGATTCAGATTGCCGCGCTGTTGCAGGCCCCGCCACTGCCACTGCTACTGCCGGCGGCGCACGGCACGGGGGCGGTGACTCTTGCGCCAGATTTAGGCGTAAAAATCCCTACTTTGCACATTGTCGAACCGGCGCACGCCGAACAAGAATGGACTGCCATCGGCGCGCTGCCTTCGCCAGCCGCGCAAGCGCAAGCCATCGCCACCTCCGGGGTGCGCCAGCTGGCCTGCCGCGACCTGATCGATTTTCGCGCTTTGGTGGGCCAGGCCGACACTGCGTTCGATTTTCGCGACTCGGTGCGCGGGCGCTCGTGGGCTCGCCCGGCGCTGGCCAGAGTCCTGTTGCGCGCTCAAGATCAGTTTCACCAAGAGTTTCCCAACGCGCGCTTGATGGTCGGCGACATCGCCCAGCCGGGCTGCGGCCAAATCGCCTACGGTACGCTGGTTCAGCAGTTCCAAGGCCTGCCAGCGGCGCAATTGGCCAAGCAATGGCTGACTCAGGTCAGGCGCGTACTAGGCGAGCCGGTAGTGGTCCAATGGGCGACCGCCGATGAGTTTGCCGATGAAGGCGAGCGCTTTGAGTCGCCGCAAGCCAAGGTCTGGGTCGAGCGGCGCATCTTGGGGGTGGTCGGCCCGACGGCCCCTGGCAGCAACGGGCACGACAATTCCACGGGTAACTTTGGGGCGGGCGAGGCGGCCAGCTTGGGAGGGGGCGAGGCGACTGGCTTTGGCGCGGGCGAGGCGACCTTGTTGCGAGTGGCGACGCGACGTTTTGTCGAGATGTTGGCCCAGCACAAACCGCGCAAGTACAAGCGCGAACTGAACAAAATGCTTGCAACGACGGCACGCACGCTGGCCCATGGCGATCTGGTGCGCCATCAAGCCGTGCGGACGTGGGATGCGCTGGAGGGCCGCGAAGTGGTGGCGTGGCTGCACCACCGCATCGACCGGAAAAAAGGCGTGCAAGTCCAGTGGATTGGAAGTAGAGCGATTGTGGGCCGCGCCGATTGGGACTCGCTGGCTGAAGTGCGAATATCCAAGTGGCACGCGCTAAAACCGGAGAGTTTCGCCGGCGAGCTGCGCTGGCGGCCACAGCGCAACGGCCAAGGGCAAATCGTCGGCTGGCAAAAATGGAAAATGCTCAGTGAAGCTGGGCACATGAGCCACACCTCGGGCCGAGATGCCGATATCAGTTTTGTCTCGACCGACAACCGTGGTCTGCGCCATCCGCGCCTGCGCAAGCTCGATGCCCAAGCGACATGGCGGTGGCTGCAGGTGCTTGAACGGACAGGGCTGGCGCTGGGTACGCCGATTGAGCACATTTTCGTCGGCAAAAAAGTCCGGGCGTGGCTGGGGCGGCGGATGGCTGCGGCCGACCGCCAGTCCAAGCTGTGGCAGCAGGTGGTGCAAGTCATGCCGGGACACGACGCGCACCATCACGTGCGGCTGACGACGCCGACCGCCAGTGATGATGCGGCGGCGCTGGTTGACTTGCGGCGTGAGCCGATGCGAGCCGCTGTCGGGCTTTGATTGCGCAATTGATCTCCCTAAAACAACGCACGACCGCCCTGTGGCACCGCACTGGCGTGCAGCCATGGGCGCGAATCGACGCGCAATTCAAAGGTCAGTCGCATGTCGGGGCCCTGTCCGCGCGGCAAGCGGCGCTGGTAACGGTCGCCACCGCCTGTTGCATGCTGGTGACGCTGCGCTACGTGGTGATGGACAGCGATGTCCAAGCGCAACTGGGCAAAGCGTTTGTGGAAATTGTGGGCCACTTGCTGCCCGCCTGCCGGCCGTGGGCGCAGCGCTATGAAGCGCTGTGGGTGCACTTGACCTGGATTTCGGGCTGCATTGTCGTCTACGTGGCGGTGCCCGCGGCGGTGTTGCATAGCGCGTTTCGGTTGCCGATGCGCGAGGCGTTCTTGGTCCCGCACGGCTATCGGCGCCATCTGCCGATTTACGCAGTGCTGTTTTTGCCGGTGGCGCTGATTGTGGTCATTGCGGCCCGCCAGCCCGATTTTCAGATGCACTACCCGTTCTACACTGGCATGGGTCTGTGGGACCAGTTGGGGTGGGAACTGGCCTACGGGCTACAGTTTTTGGCACTGGAGTTCTTTTTTCGCGGTTTTATCTTGCGCGGCCTGTCCGCTGAAATGGGTGCGTCGGCGGTGCTGGCGATGGCGATGCCCTACTGCATGTTGCACTATGGCAAGCCACTACCCGAATGCGTCGGTTCAATTGTCGCGGGTACGGTGCTCGGCGTGCTGGCGATGGACACCCGCAGCATTTGGGGTGGCGTCACCATTCACGTTGCGGTGGCGTGGACGATGGATGCGCTGGCGCTGAGCCAAAAGGGGTTTCGGCCTGTGCATGATGCGCTGAATCAGTGACGGTCCACTGGCTCTGGGTGGGCGAGTGCCTGCGATCCTCCGCTTTGGGCGCGTCGCAAGCTCGCGTCTATGCTCGTCAACTCGCTGCTGAGGTTCGATTTTCAGCGGTCTAGAGAGCCGATCAAATAAGATTTGCTCGGCGTCTCAGTGCTTGCTTTGTGGGTCGCGAGCCTGCGGCACTTATTCAATGGCCTGCGGGTTGGCGTCAGGCAGCTCCGTTTTATTTGGGAATTCTTTGAGGTTCGGCGTTAATTGGTCGGGTCTCTAGCGAATTCAAGACCCATTGCTGGCGGCAGGCCTTGACCTAGCCACACGACCGCGGGGCAGGCATGCAAGTACTCAAATTTGGTGGAACTTCTGTCGGTTCAGCGGCGGCGATGCTCCAAGCGGCCGACATTGCCTTGCAGGCGGCGCACACCGATCGCGTTCTAGTGGTGTCCTCAGCGGCGGCCGGCGTCACCAACCAGTTGATGGCAATGGCGGCCGCGGCCAGCGAAGGCGGGCACGCCGCCACGCTAGTGGCGCCGTTTGGGCAGCGCCATGCGACCATCGCCGCCGAGTTGCAGGCGCATTTTGGCTGCGAACTTAGGCAGTTGCAGGCCGATCTAGCCGAGATCAACACCCAACTGCACAACCTCGTCTACGGCGTGTCCTTGCTTAAGGACTGTTCGCCGCACGTGTTGGCCCATCTCTCGGGGCTGGGCGAGCGCGCCGCCTGTGCCTGTCTGCGGGCTATTTTTGGCCAACGCGGTCAGCCAGCGCTGACCTTGGATGCGGTGACGCTGCTGCGCTGTGGTGGCAATCCCCTAGCGGCGACGCCCGACGAAGCCAAAATCTATGAATTATTTGGTGATTATCGCAAGAGCGCCGCGCCGCTGGCGGTGATGCCCGGTTTCTATGGCGGCGATGCCAATGGCAAAGTGATGTCGCTCGGTCGCGGTGGCTCCGATTGGGCAGCGGCACTGGCAGCGGCGGCGGTGGATGCCCACGAATTGACGATTTGGACCGATGTGGATGGCATCTACAGCGCCGATCCTCGGGTGGTGCCGCAGGCGGTGGCGATCGGCGAACTCAGTTTTGCCGAGGCGATGGAACTGGCCCATTTCGGCGCCAAGGTCTTGCACGCCAAGACGATTGCCCCGGCCCGCGCCAAAGGGATCGCGGTGCGGGTGGCCAACACCTTTGAGCCGGACAAGGTCGGGACCTGGATCCGGCCAACAGTGCCTCCGCCCGATGGCGCAGTCCGCGGCATGACGGTGCTGGCCGAAATTGCCCTACTCAACATCACCGGTTCCGGCATGCCCGGGGTGCCGGGGGTAGCGGCGCGGATTTTTCGAGCGCTGGCCGACCATGACATCTCCGTCATTCTGATTACCCAAGCGTCGAGCGAATGTGCGATTTCGCTGTGTGTGCGGCAGCCTCAAGCGGCCACGGCGGCCACGGCCATCGCCCAGGCTTTTGCCGCCGAAATCGCCAGCGGTCGCGTTGAACCTGTTCAAACTACGCCTGATTTGGCCATCGTATCGGTGGTCGGCGAAGGCATGCGCCACCGCGTTGGCGTCGCGGGCACCTTCCTGAGCGCGTTAGGTCAAGTCGGCTGCAATGTGGTGGCGTTGGCCCAAGGCTCGTCCGAATTGTCGATTTCGGCGGTGATTGGCGGCCCAGACGCCGAGCGGGCCCTGCGCCATGTCCACCACTGCTTTTTGAACACCAGAGAAGTGCTTGAAATTTACCTGTGTGGCACTGGCACGGTCGGCAGCCAGTTCTTGCAGCAATTGGCGCTGCGTCAAGCGGCGACCGTGGGCGGCAGCGTCGAGTTGCGGTTGTGCGCAGTAGTCACCACCACCGCGATGCTGGTCGACCCGGCGGGTATCGATCCGCAAGCGGTCAAACAGTTACTCCAGCACTGCCAACAACCGCTTGATCTTGAAGTACTTTTGCATGGGGTCGCCCAGCGGCGGCCCGAACAACCGGTGCTGGTCGATTGCACCAGTTCTGCGCAATTGGCTGCGGACTATCCCCATCTGCTGCGCCATGGCCTGCACATCGTCACTGCCAGTAAGCACGCCAACAGCGCGGCAATGAGTCACTACCGGGCCATACGTGAAGCTGCGCGCCGGCATCGCCGCCGATTTTGCTATGAAACCAACGTGGGCGCAGGTTTGCCGGTCATCGACACCTTGCGCAACCTGCTGACCGGCGGCGATCGGGTGCTGCGCTTTGAAGGGATTTTGTCGGGGTCGATGTCCTTTCTGATGGGGCTGCTGCAAGCCGGCCAGCCGTTTTCGCAAGCGGTCGCCCAAGCCAAGCAACTGGGGTTTACCGAACCTGACCCGCGCGACGACCTATCGGGAATGGATGTGGCCCGCAAAGTCTTGATTTTAGCGCGCGAAACGGGCCTGGAGCTGGAGCTTGGCGATATCTCTGTGCAGGCAATCTTGCCCCCCACCTTCGATGCCAGTGGTGACGTCGCCAGTTTCATGGCCAGGATCGAGCGGTTGGACGACTTTTTTGCCAACACTGTCGATGAACTGCGCACGGCAGGCCAAGTCTTGCGCTTTGTTGGTGGTTTTGAGCAGGGCCATTGTTTTGTGCGGTTGCAAGCCGTCAGCGCCGAGCATCCGTTGTACGGCATTGCCGGCGGCGAGAACGCATTTTCGTTCTTGACCCAGCATTACCAGCCGCGCCCGCTAGTGGTGCGCGGGTATGGAGCGGGGGCAGCGGTCACTGCGGCGGGCGTTCTGGCTGATTTAGTAAAAATTTCTGCTGGTTAGCCCGCGACGTCTGAGGCGGATTTGGCCTTCCTTGCCAAACGACGGTTGACTGCCGTAAATTCCCGCCCCCGCTGCTGCAAGCTGGTCTAAGTTTTTGCGGCATAACTGCTTAAAAATACGGAATAATTCATGGAAATCGCCCAGTGGACGCAGACAGCCCCATGCGCCGGTATCGTCGCCCTCGTGATCGCCGCCGGCTTGTATATGCGCATTGCCAAGCTGCCCGAAGGCAACGAGACGATGGCCCGCATTGCCGGCTACATTCGTGAAGGCTCGATGGCGTTTTTGAGCGCAGAATACAAGGTGTTGGCTGCCTACGCCGTGGTGGTCGGCGGGCTGATGGCCGCGACGCCGTCGCTGGGGCCTATCGCCGCCGCGTGGTTCCTGGCCGGGGCGATCTTGTCGCTTTTGGCTGGCTTTATCGGCATGAAGGGCGCGACGTTGGCCAATGTGCGCACCGCTCAGGCTGCCACCGACGCCGATAAAGCCCGAGGCAAGGCCAACGCGCTGCTGACCGCGCTCGATGGCGGCGCGGTGATGGGCTTGTGCGTGGCCGGCCTGTCGCTGATCGGCCTGTACGCCGTGTACGCGGTCAACAAAGGCACCCCGCAGCTGGGCACCATGTTGCACGCCTTTGCCGTCGGCGCTTCGTCGATCGCCCTGTTTGCCCGCATCGGCGGCGGCATTTACACCAAAGCCGCTGACGTCGGCGCGGATATTGCCGGCAAAGTCATCGAAAATATTCCGGAAGACGATCCGCGCAACCCAGGGGTCATCGCCGATAACGTCGGTGACAACGTCGGCGACGTCGCCGGCATGGGCGCCGACATCTACGAATCGCTAGTCGCGGCAATTGTGGCGACGATGGCGATTGGGCTGACCGCCAGCGACAAGATGCTGGCGACGCTGGTCGAAGAGCCGATGGCCGCTGACAAAGTGCGCGAACTCGCCGTGGCGCTGCCAATCGCGTTGGCCGGGATTGGCCTCATCGTGTCGATCGCGGGCATTTTCATCACCCGCACCCTGAAAAACAGCGCGCCGTCGACGGTATTGCGCATGGCGATGGTGTTGCCGCCGATCGTGTTGGTGGTGGTGACCGCGGTGTTGCTGCCGACGTTGCAGATCAAGCAGTCGGTGACGGTCGCCTTAGCGGGTGGCGCCTTGGGTGGCGCGCTAATTGGGCTGCTGACCGAGTACTACACCGGCCACTACGGTCCGGTCAAAGGGGTCGCCGAGGCCGCCAAGACCGGCGCCGGCACCAACGTGATTCGCGGTATGGCCGAGGGCATGGAGTCGGTGTTTGTCTGCCTGTTGCTGATTGCGGGCGTCGCCATCGTCGCCAACAATGCGATGGGCGAATTGGGCTTGTACGGCATTGGCTTAGCGGCAGTGGGCATGCTGGCCGGGACCGCGATCGTGATGACAGTCGACGCCTATGGCCCGGTCGCGGACAACGCCGGCGGGATCGCCGAAATGAGCGGCTTGGACCCTTCGGTCCGCGAAATCACCGATGAATTGGACGCGGTTGGCAACACCACCGCCGCCATTGGCAAGGGCTTTGCGATTGGGTCAGCGACGTTGACCGTGATGGCCTTGTTTAGCGCTTATTCGCTAGAAGTGAACCTGCCCAAGGAAATGCTGGCGGTCGACAATCCGCGCATTCTGATTGGGGTGCTGATCGGGGCGGTGCTGCCGTTCATTGTGGCGTCGTCCACCATGCTGGCGGTGGGCAAGGCCGCTGGCGCCATCGTCGAGGAAATCCGCCGCCAGTTCGACACCATCGAAGGGTTGCGCGAAGGCAAGGCCGAACCGCAACCGGCGGCCATCGTCAGCATTGCCACCAAAGCCGCGCTGTCGCAAATGATTTTGCCGGGCATGGTCGCAGTGGTCGGCCCAGTCGCCGTCGGTTTTGGCATGGGCCCGGACGCCTTGGCTGGCACGCTGGTCGGCGCCCTCGCCGTCGGCGCCTCGATGTCGCTGTTCATGGCCAATGCGGGTGGCGCGTGGGACAACGCGAAGAAATACATCGAAAAAGGCGGCATGCCCGGCCACCCCAAGCGCTCCGACGCCCACAAGGCCGCGGTCGTGGGCGACACGGTTGGCGACCCGTTCAAGGACACCAGCGGCCCTGGGGTGGCCATCCTGATCAAGGTGATGAGCGTGGTCAGCTTGCTCATTGCGCCGCTGATTGCCTACCACGGCAAGTGAGGGCTGGTAAATGACTGAGTCATTCACTTACCGTGCCCGTTTGCTTGCTGGGTGGGTCGCTAACTCGCGGCTTTGCAAGCCGACTCGACGCTCCGTTCCCATTGCGGATCGTCAGAACACTGCCTAACCGCAACCGCGTTTTTGGACTACCGCCATGCCGACCGCCCACAAGCGCCTGTTGCTCGCGCTGCTGGCGATCGGCTACCTGTGGCTGTTTCCGTGGGCTGAAAAGCTCCACAACCCCAATGAAATGGTGCGGGTCTACAGCGTGCGTGCCATCGCCGAGTACGGCACCTATGCGATCGGCCGCCGCACGGTGACTGCGAACGGCAACGTCATCGACAGCGGGCCGTTGGTGCAGCAATGGGGCTACGTCAACGACAAAGCGATTTGCTGCGACGACCCGGCCGCGAAAAAGCCCCACTGCACGGGTAACCTATTTGCGGCCAAAGCGCCGGGGCTGAACCAGCTGGGCGCAGTGCCGCACTTGGTGCTGGACCGCCTGTGGAAAACAGCGACTGGCCACGGTCCGCCCAAGGCGGTGCTGCTGTGGTGGCTGCGGTTGTGGCTGGCGATGCTGCCGTCGATTGTCGGTTTCTGGTGGCTGGCCAACCACTTGACTGCCACCTTGCGCCGACCGCAGCTGGGGCTGGCGGTGGTGTTGGCGGCGGCGTTTGGCTCGCTGGCGCTGACCTATGGCCAAATGTTCGCCGGCCACCAACCGGCAGCGATGGCGCTGGTGCTGGCCTATGGGGCGATTGCCGGGACAACTCGCGAGTATGCCTCGAAAATGCGGCTGTTTGTGGCCGGCCTAGGCGTGGGACTGGCGACGCTGATTGAGTTTACCGCCGCGCCGGCCGGGCTCATTCTGTTGGTGTGGCTGCTGTTGCGCCGCCAGCGGGTCGCGGACTTGCCGTGGATTGTGCTGGGCGGTTTGGGCCCGGCCCTGCTGCTGGCCCACTTTGACTACAAGGCGTTTGGGGCGCCGTGGCGCTTGCCATATGGCTACGTCGAAAATGCCGGCTTTGTGCAGGATATGGCCCCGGGGTTCTTTGGCATTCACTTGCCCAACGTCGAAAAGACCGCTGGATCGCTGCTGTCACCGTATACCGGCTTGTATTTTTGGGCGCCGTGGACCGCGCTGGCGTGGCTGGGGCTGCTGGCGGTCAAGCGGACGGTGGCCAACGGGGAGGCTTCGTTGTGGACCGACCAGCGCGGCAATGCGTTGGTGGCGTGGGGTATTTGCCTGTATTTCTTGTTTTTCCAGTGTACCCACAGCTTGTGGCGCGGCGGTTGGGTGGTCGGGCCGCGCTACATTACGGCGATGGTTCCGTTTGCGGCGCTGGCGGTGGCCTATTTCGGCGACCGGCTTGGCGGTCGGCAGGCGGTGGTGTTTGACTTGGGGCTGGCCGTGGCCGCGGCAACGGCGATTGTGGTGACCGGCGCGGCGACGGCGGTGTGTCAGGGCTTTCCGCTGGAAGTCTACAATCCGCTTAGCGAAGTCGTCGGCCCGCTGCTGCGCAATGGCTGGACGTGGTCCAGTCCGCTGTATTGGTTGGGAATGGCCGCGTTGCCGGCGGCGATGCCGTGGGCAATTGCGCTGGCCATCGCCGCACTGTGGGCGATTGTCGGCTTGCAACCGGCAGGGCTGCGGGTGCGCGGCTGGCCGATGCGCGCTGTTGGGGCGACGGGCGTGGCGGTAGTGGTGGCGCTGGCGGTGTGGGGCCTGTGGTCAGTGCCGAGTCGGCGGACGCCAGAAGAGCGCATGGAAACGGTGAAGTTTTTGACGGAAACTTGGTTTCCGCAGCCGGTGCGCGGAGCTAAGGGCTTCTAGAAAATGGGCCGTTGAGCGATTGAGCAGGCTAGATTCGCGCCGACCACACTGGATTCAATACGGGTGGCTCTTCTGAACTATTGAATTTGTTTGCCTATCGGCAATCATCTAGCACGCGGCTTTGCCAGATCTAAACAACGGCAACGCCCGACCCCCGGGCTCACCCGTGATCACGCCCAACACCGCGACGGCAGCGGGCGCCCCGGGATGCGGCGACGCCTTGAGGGCGACTCGCACTGGCCCGGCATACAGGCCTGATAACGAAAAGTAATTGGCCCCTTGGCACCCGGCCATTTGCCAAGGCTGAGCCCCCGGGCAGGCGCAAACGGGCTACGCAGAGGGCGCCGCGCCACATAAAGTCTCACTTCTGCACGCAACTCCGCTAACCAGCCAGTTCACTCGATCAACTCTGCAACGCCGCCGCAGCGCCACTGGCTGGCGCTACGGCGCAACGCGCTTGGCGTCGGGTAGGCTAGCCGGCCGGTGGGCGATGATTGCGCGCCAGAGAGACTTGTAGAGCGGCTTTTTCATGGCGACGTTAGAGCGCAACGGCCATGCCATGTCAAGATGCCTGCTGGCAATTTCAAGGTTGTGTAGAATCTTGAGACCCGAGTACGCCACTGGGAGAAATGCTCCTTGTTTCTTGTCGAGCGACAGCGAGCGACAGAGCACTGGCATCCCAAATCGGGGGCCGCGGAGAATTTCGAAGGTGAATTTGGGACGACTGCGGTTGCCAGCCTTGGCCAAAACTGGGCGGCGGCCAGCGCGCCGGGCTTGACTGCAGGTCGCCGTGAGTGCCTAAAATCTCACCACGTTCCTTGGTTGGGTAGGCTGGACCACGGCTCGGTGGGCGGCTGCGCGGCGCCTTGTTGCAGCAACTCAATCGAGATCCCGTCAGGCGAGCGCACAAAGGCCATGCGCCCGTCGCGCGGCGGTCGCAAGATGGCGACTCCATTGGCCTGCAACTGCTGGCACAGGGCATAAATGTCGGCGGTCTCGAAGGCCAAGTGGCCGAAATTGCGCCCGCTGCCATACGGCTCCACCTGGTCCCAATTCCACGTCAGTTCTAGCTCTGCCGGATCGGCTGGATCGGCCGTGGCAAGAAATACCAGCGTAAACCGCCCAGCCTCATTGGATTTTCGCCGCGACTCGCGCAGACCGAGCAGGTCGAAAAAGGCCAGCGCTGCCGGCAGGTCCAGCACTCGAATCATCGCGTGTAAAAAGCGCATCCACCACCACCACACCCGCAGCGCGGGCTGTTGAGCCAATTCGAGTGACCAGCGGAAAACCTCAATACTCTTTAGCGGGTCTGCGGCTGCGGCCCAGCGCCACCCACTCAGGGCCCGAGCAAGAATTACTCGATCGATCTCCGATAGGATCGGAGCGTCGAGTCGGCTTGAAAAGCCGCGAGTTAGCGACCCACCAAGCAAGCAATGGGCCGGGTGCAAAATCGACTTGATTTTGCACGGGCCCTCAGCGCGGCGTGCGCTCTGCGTACTGGTGAAGCAGCGCTGGCGCCTCGGGCACACCAGCCAGCCATCGCTGCAGCCTACCGAGGTCGTCGCCATCGCCATGACCCGTCTCCAGATCCGGCGGCACCTGCTGGCCCAACTCAAACTGCGCCGGCAGCACCGCATCAAACCAAGGACGCTGGCGGCAGTCCGTCAACGCCTGCAGCAGCAAACCCATGTCGCCGTGTTGGGCCAAACCCCAAAGGAGCCAGAACGCCAACGCGTCGTCGGCGTGGTCCACCAACTGGATGGCAACGGCCAGCGTTTCGGGGTGACCGGCGTCGGCCAACATCGCCAGCATCGCCAACTGCCGCTGGCTGTGCGCGGGCAGCAGCTTGGGCAAAATGGCGACCAACCCGGGAGCAAAGTAGACGCATTGATTCGGCGGCGGCGCATCGGCAGTGGTGCGCACGCACACGGACACCGACGGTTTAGCCAAATGGGCGACCTGATGAATCAAGTGCGGCGCTCTAGCGATCGGCCGCACATCGCCGACGAACAACAGTTCGCTCGCCAGCGGGCGCAGCTGGCCAACGCGCACGCCGTCATCGAGGGCGCAGGGCAGTCGAACTGCCAAGTCCGGTGCAAGCTAACGCCGTGCAGCACCCCAAAAGCGCCACAAAACAAATGGTCATGGATCGCGGTCGCCGGATGCGTCCAGAAATAGATGTCGATGGCGATCCCGGCGCGAGCAAACAGCGTAACCGGCGGTTCGCCAAACTTGGAAGCTAGATTTTGCTTGGGCAGCGTCGGCAGATCGGCAATGCGGCGCACCCACTCCGCTGGCGACCGAATTAGCGGGCCGATCGCCTCGCTAAGCGCGTGGTGAGCGATCCCCGCAAAAGCCCACGGCTCGCGCCCCGTAGCCCGCCAGCGGCGCAACACTTCAAGGCCCAGGCGGTTAATTGTAGCGGGCATGCAAAATCCTAGGCGCGGTCGGGATGCCAAGTGGCCAATGAACCATCAAGGCCCATCAAATTTCACGGTGTTTTGAACGGTTGAGCGGCTAGAGCACCAAACATATTCCTGCCATGGCAAGCCGCGCCATGTGCACGCTGTGGCCAAAACTGAGTAATCCGACACCAAAATACGATTAGTTTCCATCGGGAATGGAGCGGCGAGACGCCCCAGGCGCGAGCTCGCGACCCACGAAACAAGCAATGAGCACCGAATCAGATGGAATCTGATCGGTGCCCTACAGACACACCGGCTTACTGGCCATCAACGAAAACCCATCGGTGACCGCGCTCGGCGTGCCCTGCACAAACGGCGAGTTGACGACTTTGGCCCCATCGGGCGGCGGCGATTCACAGGTGGTCGATGCCACGCACTGGCAGGCCTGCAGGTTGGCGTCGCAGCCGTATTGCACCACCGGCGCGTCGCTCCATTCGTTGTACGAAAGGTCGAGCTTTTGACCGGAGTTGTTCCACACATTGTAGCCGCTGGGGCAATTGTCGCCTGTACAGCAATTGCCGGGCGAGGCTTTGCCGTTGCAGTAGAAGCGATTGTGCTTGGTGGTCGCGGTGGAAATGCCGTTCAGCGCAATCGGCGCCGTGCCGCCCGCCAACGCCGAGCGGTACAGCACGCCCCAGTGATTATGATGAAACTTATTGGTGTTGCCGCCCAGCTTGCCGGCTTCCACGTACGCACCCGAGCAACCGGAATCGCGAATGTCGGAGCCGTTCAGGGTCACGGTCGGCGCATTGACCGTCACCGCTGGATTGGTGCGCAAAGCCAAGCCGTCGCCCAACGTGCAGCCGATAATGGCACTGGTCACCGTCACAAGCGCATTGGCATCGACGCGCACGCCTTCGACTAAGGTCTTGTTGCCGCAGGCGGCGCTCGACGACGAAATCCCGAAGTACGAACCCGCGGTCGGGGTGAATACGCAATTGGTGCTGGCCCACACCCCAATCGAGCCCTTGCCGGTGACCTTGAAGGCGGCCGAGGCGGTGGATTGGCCATTTCCGCCGTCCGTTCGGCATAACATGCCAATATCATTGTTATCCAGCACAACTTCGTAACCGACGCCATTGCTGTATATCAGCTTGCCGCCGTCGACACGCACGCCGATGCCGCCGCTGCTAAAGCGCACGCCGCCGGCATACGGCTCTAAGTTGCCCTTGACGCGCCCGCCGATCGCGGCCCCAAACACCTCGACGTCGTGGGCGCGCAAGACGGTGCCGACGGGGACATCCAAACCAATCGACGGCTTGTACGATGTGCCGGGGCACATGCCAATGCGAAAGCTGGCGATGTAGGCCAAAGCGCCGCCAGTGACGGTAATCGCGGTCAGACCGGCCTTGGCCGGCAAACAGGGAACGCCGATAGCGCCGACCACCGAGACGCCGTGCCGCAAGACCAGCGGGTACACTTCTTTGGCCGACATGTTGCTGGCGTTATCGGCCGTGATCGAGATTTTCCATGCCGACTTGTCGCCCTGCGCGTCGATGATGGCCAAAGCTTGGGTAATCGTATTGCAATAACCGCCCAAGGTGTTGCTGTTCTTGGTGCGGCCGCAGCACAAGTTGTCGATGCCGTTGGCCAAGCTGCCGTGCACATGAATGGTCTTGCCGGTAGGAAACACCGGGCAAGCGGTGCACACGCCTTGGGCCATGACCTTGCCACCGCCGCAAGTGCAGGCGCCGCTTTTGCAGGTGCCGGTGTTGGCGCCGCACGCTTGGCCTTCACTAGTGGGCTTGGGCGCGCCGAATACGCAGGCCTTGGTGCCGCCCGAGCAGCCCTCGTAGCCCTGAGCGCAGCTGTCGGCGTGGTCGCACAGTTCGGTCCCTAGCGCGGCGTCTTTGCTCGGCACGGCATAGCAGCCACCCAAAGCCGGATCGCAAGCGTCGACAGTACACGGGTTGCCATCGTCGCAGGCTTTGGGACTGGTGCTGCACTTGGCGCTAACCGCCTCGCAACTGTCGTCGGTGCAGATGGCGCCATCGTCGCAGGCCGCTTTGCCTTTGCAGGTGCCATTGGCGCAGGCATCGGCCTTGCTGCAGACGTCGCCATCGTCGCACGGCGGGCTGCCGACGGCGGGCAAGGGCTGGCACACGCCGTTGCTGCATTTGTCGTCGGTGCAGACGTTGCCGTCGTCGCAGTTCTTGGCTTTACCGGTGCACACGCCTTTGGCACAACCGTCGGCTTCGGTGCAGGCACTGTTGTCGCTGCAGGTGGCGCCATCGGCCAGGCCGACCACCCCGCAGGCGGCGGTCTTGGGGTCGCACCCGTCCAAGGTACAGGTATTGTTGTCATTGCACACCTTCTTGGTGCCGGGCACACAGGCGCCGTTGACGCACTTGTCGCCAGCAGTGCAGGCGTCACCGTCGGCGTCGCAGGCATTGGTGTTGTTGGTGTAGGCACAGCCAGCCGTTGCACTGCAACTATCTATCGTGCAAGGATTTTTGTCGTCGCAGAGGAGCGTGCCCTGCGCTTTACAGGCCCCGGCCACGCACTTGTCGTCGGGGGTGCATTTGCTGCTGTCGGCATTGCAGGCGCCACCCTCGTTGATGTTCGACGGCGCGCACTTGGCCACTTTGGGGTCGCACGCCACCTGGATGCACGGGGTGCTGCCGGCGCAAGTGATGATGGACCCCGGTTTGGTCTTGCAGCTGTAGGGTGCCGCCGCCTTGTCACAGAAAAGCGTTCCGTTGCACGGGTTGCCGGTGTTGCCGGGGGCGCAGTCGGCGTCGGTGGCGCACTTGCAGATGTCGCTGCCGGGAACGCACTTGCCCCCAGCGCACACGTCCTTGACCGTACACGCGTTGTTGTCGTCGCAACTGACGGTGGTGTTGGTGTAGACGCAGCCCATCTTGCTGTCACAGCTGTCGTCGGTACACACGCTGTTGTCGTTGCAGCCGTCCTTGGGCTTAGCGATGCCGGCGCAGAGCTTGTCCTTGCAGGCGTCGCTGTCGGTGCAGGCGTTGCCGTCGTCGCAGGGGCCGCCGGTGGTGGTGTTTTGGCAGCCGCTTACGGTGTCGCAGGTGTCGAGCGTGCACGGATTCTTGTCGTCGCATACCACCACGCTGCCGGCGCAGGTGCCGTCTTTGCAGGCGTCGCCGCTGGTGCAAACGGTCCCGTCAGTGCACGCAGAATTAGTAAACGGGTATGCGCACTTGCCCACTTTTAGGTCACAACCGTCGTCGGTGCAAGGATTGTCGTCCTTGCATTGCAACGTCTGGCCCTTTTGGCAGATCTTTTGGGCGCAAGCGTCGCCGATCGTGCAGGCGTCGCCGTCGTCACAGGCGCCGACGTTGGCCACGTTCTGGCAACCGTCTTTGGGATCGCAGCTGTCGTTGGTGCAGGCGTTTTTGTCGTCGCACTCGACTTTTTCACCAGCGCAACTGCCGTCTTTGCACGAGTCGCTGGTGGTGCAGGCTGTTTCGTCGTTGCACGGCTGGGTAGTGTTGGTGTAGGCGCACTTGCCGGCTTTGACGTCGCAGCTGTCGTCGGTGCATGGGTTGTTGTCCTTGCACACCAAGGGCAGGCCTTTGGTGCAGGTCTTGGTGGCGCATTCGTCGCCGGTCGTGCACGGATCGCCATCGTCACACGCCGCGGTATTGGCCGCGTTTTGGCAGCCTTCTTTGGTGTCGCAGCTATCATTGGTGCACGAGTTTTTGTCGTCGCAGTTCAAGGTATTGCCATCACACACGCCGTCGCTGCAGTTGTCGCCAGCGGTGCAGGCGGTGCCGTCGTCGCAGGGCGATCCGTCTTTCTTCTTCTTGTACGCGCAGTTACCGGTCTCGATGTCGCAGTTGGCAGCCACACACGAGTCCGGCGCATTGCACACTTTGGCGACGCCGTTTTTGCACTGACCGCTCTGGCACAAGTCGCCCACGGTACACGGATTTTGGTCGCTGCACGGCACGCCGTCGTCGGCAGTTTGGGTGCAACCCTTGGCAGCATCGCAGGCATCCTTGGTGCACGGATTGTTGTCGTCGCAGGTTTTTTGGGCGCCCGCCGTGCACTTGCCGTCCTTGCACTTGTCGCCTTCGGTGCACACGCTGCCATCGGCGTCACACGGAGCTTCGATCGGGGCGTGAATGCAAGTCTTAGTGGTGGCATCGCACGAGTCGTTGGTACAGGCGCTGCTGTCGTCACAAGCGGCTTCGTCGGTTTGGCCGTCGCAATCGTCGTCGGCGCCGTTGCACGTTTCTGCTTTGACTTCGGGCACTGAGCAGGCTGACAACCCTTGCTCGGAACACGACCGTTCGCCCGCGCACTTGCCTTTGACCTGACCCTTGTCATCTTTGATGAACTGAAAGCAGGCGGTGGTCAGCTTTTGCTTAATCGCCAGCGCCGAACACCCGCAGGCCCCAAACGGATCCGGGTCGCCTTGCTTGGGTTTGACTACGCATTGCTTGGTCTTGGCCCCCTCGACCGAAGTCACCGCCTGACACAGGTAGCCCGCCTCACAGCCCTGATCGTCGACACAGGCAATGCCGCAGAACCGGCCCTGCGGTCCTTGCTCCACGCATGCGGAGTCTTTGAGCCCCAATGCGTCACACTGACTGGATTTTTCGCACGGGTCGCACAAGTGGCCAAACTTGGGCACGCAAATCGTCTGAATGTCGCCACCGGTGCCGGGCACCGCCGCGCATTTCCAGCCGGCTTTGCACTCGGTGACGCACGGCGTGACGCATTCTTTGTCACCACTGGGCCCGACAAGGCAAATCCCGCCGTCGCAGTTGCTGTTTTCTTGGCAGGGGCAGCCAGAGGCGCCGGGGCAAGCGGCCTTGACCTCACCAACATCAAGCAGCACGGCGACATCGGCGGTTCCGGCACTGCCATCGGCAATTACCGCAGCATCGGGCTCGCCAGTCACTGCGGTGTCGCCGCTGGTGGTGGCGGTTTCAGCGCCCGCCGCTTGGCCGTCAGGCGCAGCGGTTTCTTCGCAAGCAGGCAAGGCTGCCAGCCAAACTGCAAGTGTTGCGCTAAGGAACTGTGACCATTTAAGTCGATCGATTTGATTCTTGCCGGAGCGGCGAGTCGACTTGCAAAGTCGCGAGCTTGCGACCCACCTAGCAAGCAAATGGAACCCTGTGACAGAACAACTTGTTCTGTCGCAGTTCCTAACGACGGTGACGCGCGCCGGTCCAAAAACTGCAGCCATTGCCCCTCCAACTTTGCACCGGCTGCCGGGTAGACCGACCGCTGCGCTTGTGGATAACTAGGCCGCAGCATAGCGATCGGCGCCGCCAAACTCAACCGCGATCCCCCGCTTTGGGCGCATCTCTTCGTCACTGCGTCGCTTTGCTCCCAGCGACGTACCGGAGTACGCCACTGAGAGAAAAGCTTCTTGATCTGCATCCCAAATCGGGGTCCGCGGCCGATCTCGATGGACAATCCTAGTCAGCGGGCGATCAGCGGCGCTGGCGCGCCTAGCGGGCATCAGCGCGTGGTGATGAAAGTCTGTTGGTCAGTACTGAATGATTTTCAGTTTGATATCATTAAGTTATCACGGGACGCGCGGCATGGGCGCCGCAAAATCTCAGCGTCCACGGCTTGCGTCACCAGTACGTCTCAGCCGCCGAGCACGCCATCGCGCAGACCCTTGTCCGCCGGGCTTTTACCAAACCAAATCGCCCACATCGCCACCATGAATGCCTTGCTGGGCACCGTGACTTTGTCGCTGCCACCGATCTTGAGCGTAGTGCCCTTGGCAGGACTGTAGGCGAACTGAATCACCAAACCCTTGGCGATCGCCACCGGAAACACCGCCTTGACCCGCTCGACATCGGCTTTGATTCTAAGCAGATCGGCCTCGCTGGTGTTCTTTTCCAAGCCATCGTCAATGGCGTCGCGCATCTTGTCACCGCTGATGCCGCGCAGCATGTGCAACCACAGCAGCTTGCCCTCGTCGGCGTTGACGATGTGCGCGCTCGATTTCTTGGCATTGGCGGCGTACACGTCCATCGCATAGACGTTGGTCATCCACTTGGTGCGGATGCCGACGCCGACGAGGTTGACCGCCGCACCGGCTGCCGAGGTCGATTCGGGAAAGTCGACGCCTTCGATTTGGCGCGCCCACGCGGTTTGGCTGTAGCCCAGCGTCCCAGCAGCGCAGCTAAGGGCCCAAGCAAGAATTAATCGATGGATCCGGGATGGGAACGGAGCGTCGAGTCGGCTTGCAGAGCCGCGAGTTAGCGCCCCCCCCAACCAAGCAATGGGCCGGAGGGCAAAATCGACTTGATTCTGCCCGAGCCCTAAGCGCCGCGGTGGTCACCCACACTTCAAGCAAGAATGTGCGCACGGTGGCCCTCGGTTTTGCCGCAAACAGCCGGTGCATGACGAAACGGCGCGCAAGCAACGCCTGAGCCTACTTGCGTATGTGCTGCAATGCAAAACCGCTGACGCGCAGGCCGCGGACGCGCAAGAGGGCGGTCAATTCGTCGGTCTCAGGGCCAAATCCACTCCATTCGATGCCGGGTACTGCCGCGAGTTGGGTGTCAAAGGCGCACTGGTCGTCATACAGATGATCGCCCGCAACCAGCCATTTACTTTTGAAATACAGCGGTTGCGGGTCGTGGGGCTGACCGTCGTAGGCAAAAAAGTCGATGCGCTGGCGGCGCAAGTCGATCTTGGCGCGCTCAAGCAGCTTGGGCACTGGTTGGCCCCAAAAATCGTCGTAGACATGAAAGGTCAGCTTGCCCGAGCGATCGTGGACCTTGATGACCGCGGTGCCGGTGGCGTCGCCGTACAGCTGCTCGCCGCAGCCAATGAACACCCGCAACACCGGTGGCAATTGCCCCAGACGCCCACTGGTGACGTACAGGCCATCGCGGGCTTCGAAATAGGCGACCCCCGCGGCAGCGGCCGCCTCGCTGGCTGTGGCCACTAATTCGGGGTTGCTCGCCGAAAACAACAGCACCCGGGCGGCATTGAGCGCATCGTCCTCACTGGCAAAAAAGCGCGCAATTTCGGCCTGAACAGCGGCTGGCAGCGCGGAAAATGAGCGCCGTCGTTCAAAAACTTGCAGAGCCAGATGCACCAGCAGATCGTCCACGCTCGGCGCCGCCCGCTTGCCCCCACCGACGCGCTGGCGCAAAAAGGCCTGCTCGTCGTCGTCCTTGCGAAACACCAGCACGATGCCCGGGGCGACAATGACCCCCTGACGGCCAGTGACACCGTTGACGAACGTGTCCAACTCGGTGGTCGTAAAGTGTTTCTCAAAAGCGCCGTCCTCCTCGGCTTCATGCCCGCGGGCGTAGGCGCAATGACCAGACAGCGGCACCGCGACCGCCAGCACCCGTTTGGTCAGGTCCCAAGCGGCGGCCAAGGTCCGACGGCGCTCGACGTTGTCTTCGATGACGTTGATCACCATGCCCAAGTGCACGACATCGGCTGGTTGCCGCGGCTGCTGGGCGGCCGTTTGCGGATCCCAACCGCTGGCGTTGACACCGGCCGACCGCAAGGCGGCGACATCAGCGCCGGTGCCGCAGCCGTAGTCGAAAAAGCTCGCCGTCGCCAGCAGGTCATGGCGCAGCAAGGCGACGACTGACCGGGATACTGACGGCATGACGGGCCGCTGCGGCGGAGTCGGCGGAGGCGCGAGCGGGGTCGGTTGGGTGAGGGGCGCGAGCGGCGCGGTTTCTGCAATCTGACTCACTGACTGTTTCTTGTGCGCCACGCCCGTACTTGCTCCCGTTTCTGTGCTCGAATCTGTGCTCGAATCTGTGCTCGAATCTGTGCTCGAATCTGTGCTCGAATCTGTGCTCGAATCTGTGCTCGAATCTGTTCAGGAATGTGTGCCCGAATCTGGACTCGTGAGCGCTTGCGGCGCCGTCTGCGGTCCGCGAGGTTGCGAGTTTGGCTGCTGCGCACGGAGGTGGCAAGCACTATTGGCAAAGGGCGCACGAAACGGCTTTTGGTGGTGGGGCAAGTCGGTCGGCGAGCTAACTTGGCGGCTTGGTGCGCTTGCTGTGCGTAAGTGGTTCTGGGTTCGTGGCCAAATTCGGATCCCATTTTGGTGACTATCGACACTTCAATTCACAACAAGCGCAAGACTTGAATTCGGTCCCAGCGCGGCAGACCATCTGATCAGCGCGCGCCTGAGCGCCGCAAGGAACCCCATGCGCTGTACTTTACCGTTCACCCTCGCGCTTGCGGCCAGCGCACTGCCCGCCCGCGCCGCAGATGCGCCCGTCGCCCGCTTGGTGGTGCCGGCCGACACCGCGCCGACCTATGCCATTGTTGGTGGCAAGGGGCAGGCCACCCTATTGCACAACTTGGACACCGGCAGCCCGGAAGCCGCATTGAGCGTGCTGGTCTTGGCACCCGGCGCCCAAGTGCCGGTCCATGTCCACCCCTCCAGCGCTGAGTTTCTGTACATCGAAAGCGGCACCTGCGAGCTGGTCATCGGCGGGGTCAAATCAGTGGCGGGCCCCGGCAGCGCGGTGCGCATTCCCGCCGGCGTGCCGCACAGCGCCAAGGTGATTTCGGCGGTGCAATCGCTGCGCGCGGTCCAGTTTTACGTCGGCCCAGGTCCGGAGCAGCGGTTCAAGCCGGCGGCGAAATAGGCTCTCCTAGGAGGAAAACGCCGCTGCAACGCCGCAGGCTTGCGTTCAAGCAAGCCGGCTTCACCAAACTTGTTGCGCCCAAAGCGGGGAGCGCGCTACTTGGCCACATACACAAACAAATACCGAGGCCCGACCAAATTGAGCCCAAAACAGTTGGCGGCCTCGTAAGTACACGACGAATTGTTGACCGTCAGGCTGTTGAAACTCTCGCCGCAGCCCAAGGCCGACACCCACCAACTTCGTGCAATATTTGGGTTTTCTGAATCCGACTTGATCAGATTTTCGCCGTTCAAGTCAAAGTTCGAGTCGTAAATCAAGCCGTATTCGGCCTTGTTGCCAATGCCGAGCGCGAATACGTTTTTCTTGACGTCGATATAGCGGATTTCATTAGCAGTCTTGCCCGATCCGCACGCAACTCGCACTTTGGAGAAGTTCTTGTCGGCGCAGTCCAAGCCCCAGCCGAGCGGAATGTCCTCGCTGCTCGCGGTGTCGTAAAATCCGGCGCACTGCAACCAGCCGTTGGCTTTGAAGTTGGGCCCGGTTTGGCCGACAAAGCCGTTGATGGTCGGCGGGCAGCCTTCATCGGTTTGGCCGTTGCAGTTGTTGTCCACAAAGTCGGCGCACAAGTCTTTGACCCCAGGGTTGAATTTGGGGTCAGTGTCGGCGCAGTCGCCACCGCCTTGGGGGCAAATCTGCGGGGTCACCCCAAACGGGATGGTTTTGGCGGCATCGCAATAACTGTCGCCGTCGACATCGCAGCTGTCATCGATCTTGATGTTGCAGTCGTTGTCTTTGTTGTCGCACAGTTCGTCGGCGAAAGGGTGCATATCCGGGTCTTTGTCGTTGCAGTCGCCCAAGCCCTTGTCGCAAGTCGAGACAAAGCCAATGACCTTTAAGTTCTTGTTGCAAAAGCCATCGTCGTCGTCGTCGCAGCCCTCATCGGTTAACCCGCTGCAATCATTGTCAATATTGTCGCACGACTCGCTAGCGGCATAGCCTGAATTCCAATTGCCGTAGGTGGTGGTGCCACAGGCCAGCCACAGGCCGCCGACGCACAAGCCCACGGATTTCTTGCTGCCTTTGCACACGCCAAACTGTTTTTCGCAGTTTTGCGGGTCGTCGATGACCAAGTCGCCGTCGCTGCTGTCGGTCTTGCTGTCGCAGTCGTCGTCCACCCCGTTGCAGGCCTCTTTGGCCGACGGAAAAACGCTGCCGAACAAGTCGTCGCAATCGCCGCCGCCCAGCGGGCACACTTTGGGTTTGCCCAGCGTGGCCATGGCGTTGTCGCAGTAGCCATCTTGGTCGTCGTCGCAGCCGTCGTCGATTTTGCCGTCGCAGTTGTTGTCCAAATTGTCGCAGATTTCGGTCTGCGGTTTGCCGACACTGACTGAGCACTGCGCCACTAGCCCATCGAACGCGCACACCACGATGCCGGCGACATTGCAGATGCCTTTGCCGTCGGTGCAGGCCTTGCCCAAGGTCACAAATAGTTCGTCGGTGCCGCCCGCGCAGTTGTCGTCAACGCCATTGCACAGCTCTTTTGCGCCCTTGAAGCGCTTGGCGTTGGCGTCATCGCAGTCGCCTTCGCCATTGGGGCAAGCCTTGGGGGTGCCGATTACGGTCAACTCACTGTCGCACTGACCGTCCTTGTCGTCGTCGCAGCCCTCGTCAATGATGCCGTTGCAGTTTTGGTCCAAGTCATCGCATTTTTCCAAAGCGCCGGGCAAGCTTAGCTTGTCATCGTCGTTGCAATCGCCGCCGCCCTTGGGGCAGCCGAGCGGAAAGCCAATGGTGGCCTTGCCGGCATCGCAATAGCCGTCGCCGTCGTCATTGCAGCCGTCGTCGGGCTTGCCCGAACAGTCGTTGTCTTTGTCGTCGCACACCTCGACTTTACTGTAAGCCGGCGCCTGCAGCGTGTAGTCCAAATCGCTGCACACTAGCCACTTGCCCTGTTGGCACAACAAGGCGGTTTTCTTGCTGCCAGCGCACACGCCCTCTTGCTTTTCGCACATCTGCGAATCGTTGAGCAAAAGCAACGGGTCTTGGCCGTCGATTAGACCATTGCAGTTGTCGTCGGCGCCGTTGCAGACTTCCTTGGCGCTGGGCAGCTTGCCGGCGTCGTTGTCGTCGCAATCGCCGCCGCCTTTGGCGCACACCACTTTGCCGGCCGGTTCGTAGCCCATTTGGCTGTCGCAGTAGCCGTCTTTGTCGTCGTCGCAGCCTTCGTCGGTCTTGCCGTCGCAGTCGTCGTCTTGGTTGTTGCACGACTCGGGCAAAGGCTTTTGGCCGACGCAGGTTTCGATGCCGCCGATGCACAGCGGTGTGCCCGGGCAACTGCTGTCGCCAGCGGTGATTTTGCAGCCGGCGCCGGCGACGGGTTCGTCGGTTTGGGCATCGCAGTCGTCGTCGACGTTGTTGCAGACCTCGCCGGCAGGCGTCTTGGCCGTGCAGGGCGTCAATTGTTTGGCCTGGCAATGGCGGCCGCCGCTGCAGGTGCCGCTGACGGTGGTCTTGGTGCAGGTGGTGGTGGCTTTTTCGTTTTCGAAACGGTCGGTGCAATTGTCGTTGAGTTTTTCAGCCACACACAGCTTGCCGGCCTTGCCACCGACGGACTTGACCGGTTTGCACGCAAAGCCGGTGGGACACTTTTCGGTCTTGCTGCAATCGCTGCCGCAAAATGCACCTTCTTCGCCTGCCGGCGCGCACAAGTCACCGATGCCGAGCGCGACGTCACCGACCTGAACCTTGCAATCAAAGTCGCTCACGCACGGTCGACCCAAATTGGGCGACAGCGGCACGCAGCCAAAAACGGGGTCGGGGGCGCCGACCAACTGCTGGCAGTTCCAGCCTTCGGGACAGATCAAATTGCCGCCGCAAAACCCGCTGCACACCCGCCGATCACGGGTCGGCACGCAAAAGCCCATAGCGCACTGGGTATCCGCGCTGCACGCCGAACCACACTCGCCGGGCGACGGACCGGCCAAGTTGCACGCGGGTTTGGTGGCGCTCAAGTCCAAGAGCGCAGCATCTTTGGCGCTGTCGTTAAACACCACATCAAAGGCTACTAGGCCGTCCACAGCCGTGCTGCCACCCGAGTCAGCGGCATCGGCTGGATCGGCATCTGCTTGCTGACCGGCGCCGTCAGTGGCCAACCCGCTAGAATCAGGCAGGGTCGCGCCGGCATCGGCCGCCGAGTTGCCACTGTCACAGGCGAAGGCGCAGACCACCAAAGCGGTCAGCGTGGCGAACCAGATGGCGCAGCGGAGAAAATCGACTTTGAACATGGTTACGCTGCAGCGTTGGGCCCAAATGGCGGACCTTGGGGCAGGGTAACGGCGAGGCTGGGACTTTACAAGGTTTTACAGGATCGCCGCGGCACAATCGCCGGTTGTCTAGGACGCAGGCGGGGTTGGATCTGTGGTCCGAAGACAGGCCCGCTTTGACGAACTTGGTCGCGGCGGAGGCAAACGATGACGGAGGTCGTGCCGTTTTGCTTAGGGCCCCAGCACAATTAACTCGACGACGCTCGTCTGGGTCGGAGCGACGAGTCGGCTGAATAGACGCGAGCTTAGCGACCCACACAGCAAGCAAACGGGCGCAAACAAAATCGATTAGATTTTGTTGGTGCCCTTACTGCGCGGCCGCGAGTGGGCCGCTGTCGAGCCAGAGCTGCCCGACACCACTGGGTACGACGGCAACGTCACCATCGGCGGCTGCGAGCGCTACCGCAAAGAGGCCGGCAAAGCCCATGGTCCGCCGTGCGCGGCCTGCAGCTGGTCAGGTGTGTGGGTCAGGTGTGTGGGTCAGGTGTGTGGGTCAGGTGTGTGGGTCAGGTGTGTGGGTCAGGTGTGTGCGAGGGTCCGTGCAAGGAGTATCCCGACCGCTACGGCTGGGCGGAGTTTGAGCCGCGCACGGACCCGGCGCCGCGCCAGCACGGACTGCCTTGACGACAGCGCTGGAACGCCTCAACAATCCGTCAAATCCAACACTTCCGCTTCCAAAAAGTCCTCGATATCGACCACTGGTTCCGGCCGATCGACGATCGGCTGCAGTTCGCTGGTGCCATAGACGTCGATGTAGCGCTGCCAGACCCCGGCGCAAATGCGGTTCCAGTTGCAACCGCCGCAAATCTCTGGTGGCTTTACCCGTTCGGGATCGGGAACTCTCCCCCCACCAAAATCACCATAAATATCGTAGTGATCTATCCAGTCGGGCATCACGCACGGCGGCACACAGGCGCTTTGCGAAGTCTCCACCCTTAAGCCCACCTCGCGCCCCATGGCGTAGGCTTGGGCAAAGGGCTCCACGCAGTCGCTAAACTTAAGCAGTAAGTGCTGATTGAGCCAAGCATTGCCGCGCGGCATCGCGTAACTGAACTGCAATCGCGCAATGCCCGCCCCCCAGCGCTGCCAGACCCAGCGCGCAAAATCGGGCACTTGGGCCAGATTGGGCTTCATCACCACGCAGGTAATCTTGACCAAGAAGCCCAGTTCCACCGCCCGATCGATGGCCACCAGCTTGGCATCAAAACGCTGAACATCGGAGTGGTCCAACATCAGGGCCGACAACTCGGCTTGGGTGGCATGCAGCGAAAACCCGATGCCCAGCCGGTCTTGGAACGGCAGATACGCCTCCAGCGCCCCCGGCCGCGCCAAACCGACCCCGTTGGTCTGAATGATGATTTGCCGCGAACCGCGCTCGTAGGCCAGCGCCACCAATTCAGGCAAGGCTTTGACCAAGGTCGGTTCCCCACCCGAAAAGATCACCTGACTCAATTGTCCGGTCGGCAAGCCGCGCAGGATTTGGGTCAGCTTCTGTTTGGATTCGATAATGTTGGAGTTGCCTTCGGTAGCGTTGCAAAACAAGCACTTCTCGTCGCAATGGTCGGTCACCCGCACGTACAGTTTCTTGCCCGGCGACACTTCCAGCACGTCATCCTGACTGGGGCGCACAAACCACTGGGCGGCAATGCCCGCCGCATTCAGGCCTAAAGCGCGGGTAGTTCGCTGCAAGCGCAGGCCAATTTCACTCAATAATTCTGGCACTTGTGCTGAAAATGCGCCGTCACGATAGGCGATATTCCAGTCGTCGGTCCGCAAGAACGCGCCATCGACTTCGCTCAATGGCCCCACCAGCACCGCCAGACCGCCAGTTGGACTGTCGACGTTGAGCCGCAGGTGGTCGCCGTCGTGCTGCCAGCCAGTCAACCGCCAGCTCAGCACCTGCGCCGGCGGCAACAATCCGGCGGGCGCCAGCAATTCGGCGGCAATCGTCGAATTGCGCGGCACCGCACCTTTGGTGCGCTCAATAACAGTTCGGGAGAGCAGTGCCACGTGGCCTCGGCTGGCCCTAAGGGCGTGTAAAAGAACAACTCGATCAACCTGCGCGAAGACCGGAGCTGCGAGTCGGCTGTAAAGACGCGAGCTTGCGACCCACCTAGCAAGTAAACGGGCACGGTAAATGAATGATTTATTCATTTACAAGCCCTAAACGGACCGCAAACACGCTAACAGGGCGCGGCCCACCCCGCAAACAGCGCAGCACAAATCCGCAATGGGGCGATATACAAAGCTATGAATAGTTTAGCATTGATCACTTCGTAACCGACAAAATACCGTGTGACATGAAGATGGCAAATCCGCGGCTTTCCGTGCGATGATGACCAGAGGCGGCGAGGGGTGCGGCCTGCAGCTAGTTGGCCTGTAAAAGGTAGTCAAGTGGCCGGTGAAAGATCGTCAAGTGGCCGGTGAAAGATCGTCAAATGGCCCGTGAAAGGGAGCAAGCTTGTGGCAAAGGGCCTGATTATTGGCACCCGCGGTAGCGATTTGGCGTTGTGGCAGGCCCGCCACATCCAAGCCCTGCTCGGCGGCGAAGCGGCGGGGGTCAAGCTGCAAATCATCAAGACGCTGGGCGACCAGCTTCTCGATATTTCGCTTCAAAATCAAGTCGATAAGGGTTTTTTTACCAAGGAGCTGGAAGCGGCATTGCTGGCCGGTCACATCGACCTTGCGGTGCACTCGCTTAAGGACTTGCCGACCGAAAATCCGCCGGGCTTGGTGCTGGCCGCGGTGCCGCCGCGCGCCGACTGCGGCGACGTCCTGTTTGTGCGGCCTGAGCGCTGCGATCCGCAACGGGCGTTTCCGGTGCAACCGGGCGCAACCGTTGGCACCGCGTCGTTGCGGCGCTCGGCTCTGTTGGCTTGCTATGCTCCTCAAGCCCAAGCGGCATTCTTGCGCGGCAATGTGCCGACTCGCTTAGGGAAAGCCAAATCCGGCGCGGTAGATGCGGTGGTGCTGGCGCGGGCAGGAGTGGCTAGATTGGGCCTCGATTTTGGCGATCTGTTGGCGTTTGACCTGCACCCGCAGGTGTGGCTGCCGGCGGCCGGACAGGGGGCGCTTGGCCTGCAATGTCGGCACAGCGATGCGGCGCTGTTGGCGCAATTGGCCCAGCTGGCCGACCCGGCCTCGGCCCAAGCGGTGGCGATTGAACGCGAAGTGCTCCAGCGCATGGAAGGCGGCTGCCATTCGCCGTTTGGCGCACTGGCTGTGATCGAGGCAGGGACGGTGACAGTGCACGCCGGGGCGGTCGATGCCGACAACCGCTGGCTGACCGTTCAAGTCCGTGGAACTGCGGCGACCATTGCCGCTCACGCCGAACAAGCCTTGCGGCAAGTGCTGCGCGGCGGCGACGAGGCCTGTGCTACCGGCGACGCTGGCGATCGGTCCTCCTTCACAACTGCGGAGTTCGCGTGGGCGTTGCCAGCCCGACCGTGGTCCTGACCCGCGCCACGGCGGATAACCAGATGCTGTGCCACCACTTGCAGGCGGCAGGCCTGCAGGTGATTGAGATCGCCACCGCGGCCGTGCGCCCGGTGCCGGTGGAGCCCGAGCGGGCGGCTGTGCAGCGTTGGGCCCAGCTGGCCGACGCTCTGGCATTTTCCAGTCGCCATGGGGTTGCGGGATGGCTCGACCAATTCGGCGCCGCTTCGGTGCTGCGTTCAGGTCTGCGGCTGGCGGCGGTGGGCGAGGCGACGGCTGCGGCCTTGGTCGATAGCGGTGCTTTGGTCCATGTGCAAGCGCGCGAACCAGCGACGGGCAAGAGCCTGGCGCGGGCTTTGCGCAACGTGCTGCCGACTGGCGCGCTGGTCCTAGTGGTTCAAGCCCGCGTCGCTCAAGGTGATTTGACTACCGACCTGCTCGCTGGGGGCTTCGATGTTCGCCAAGCGGTAGTGTACGAAAACTGTGCCCCAGCCGATCCCGATCCGGCGCTTCATGCCCATGCCTGCGCCCAGACTATCGTTTTTGCCGCAGCACCTTCCGCAGTTGCGCGCTTGCTCGGCTGGTCGCCTGCTTGGCGGCAGGCCCGTTGGGTAGCTATCGGGCCGACAACGGCTAAAGCATTGCAAAACGCTGGATTGCACGCAAGCGCGATCTCCAGTTCGACCGACGTGGCTGCCTGTGCAGCCGCCATCCTTTTCACCGCCACCTGCCCGTTGGACCCGCCATGAACTCGTCAAGCACCTACTGCCGCACTCAATCGGATCTCCTGTACGACCAAGCTGTTGGCTTTATCCCCGGCGGCGTCAACAGTCCGGTGCGCGCCTTCAAGTCGGTCGGCGGCAAACCGGTCTATTTCCAAAGTGCCAGTGGCGCTGACGTCATCGATGTCGATGGCAATCACTACGTCGATTTTTGCTTGTCGTGGGGGCCGCTGATCTTGGGCCACAGTGACCCCGCCGTCATCGCCGCGGTCACTCAAATCGCTCCACGCGGGCTGACTTACGGCGCTTGCCATCCCGCCGAAGTGCAGATGGCTCAGACTTTGGTTGCAGCGTTGCCGGGTGCGCAAATGGCGCGCTTGGTCAGCTCGGGCACCGAAGCCGTGATGACGGCGTTGCGGTTGGCCCGCGGGGCGACCGGTCGGCCGCTCATCGTCAAGTTTGAGGGCGGCTACCACGGCCATGCCGATGCGCTGCTGGTCAAGGCCGGCTCGGGGCTCATCACCCACGCTGATCCGGGCGCTGAGGCGTCGTCTGCGGGCGTCCCCAAAGAAATTGCACAGCTGACCGTCACGCTGCCGTTCGCCGATCTGGACGCGGTCCGCAACTTGTTTGCCCTCCACGGCTCCCGCATCGCCGCCATCATTATCGAGCCGCTGCCGGCCAACAACGGCCTGCTGGTGCAAACGGCCGAGTTCTTGCACGGCCTGCGGCACGTCACTACCCAACACGGGGCGCTGTTGATCTTTGACGAAGTCATCTCCGGTTTTCGCCTGCACTACGGTGGCTACGGGGCCCTTGTTGGCGTGCAACCTGATCTGACCACCTTGGGCAAAATCGTCGGCGGCGGGTTGCCGTTGGGCGCGATTGTCGGCCCGCGGCGCATCTTAGAGCTGTTGGCCCCGGTCGGGCCGGTGTACCAAGCGGGGACGCTGTCGGGCAATCCGCTTTCGATTGCGGCCGGTTTGGCCACTTTGCGCACTTTGCAAGACCCGGCGGTGTACCGTCGTCTGAACCACTTAGGCGCCTACCTCGAACACAAGCTGCTGGCGACCGGCATCGAGTGGCTGCGCGGCCAGCGCCAAGGCTCGGTGTTTTGGCCGTATTTTGCCCAAGGCCCGCTGCCCACCCGCGCCGATACCATCGATCCGCTGGCGGTGGCGCGGTTTAACAACCTCTACCACCATGTCCTGCAGGCGGGTTTTTACCTGCCGCCATCGGCCTACGAGGTGCTGTTTTTGTCGGCGGCGCACACCGAAGCGCAACTGGACGGTCTGGTCGCGGCGCTGGTGTGTGCCGCGCGCCAGATGACGTAGGGGAATACCGTCGTGGCGCACACCACCCGCTCAACTCCGCTGTGGCGCCGTCACGGTCTGACCCTGCTGTTTGGCGCCGCGGTGGTGTTGCTGATTGCCTTGTCGTTGTGGTGGTTTGCCTTCTTGCGCCTCACGCTGTCCGAGCAACAAGCGACGGCGGCGGCCTTGCTGGACCGCGAAGTGGCTCTGGCGGCCATCCGCATGAGCGCTTCGCCTCCTATTGGTCCTGTGGCCGACGATCCGCGCTTGCATGTCCTGACGGTGGGCCAACTGCCGCTGCTCAAACCCGCGCATTGGGTCGGTGACGGCCGCGACGTTCATGCTCCACCTAGTGGGGGCAACCACAACTATTGGGTGCAACCTACGGCCGCGTATCTGCAATCGCGGCAGGACCACATTGCTCGCCGTGAGGGGATGGTGCTGGGCGAAGGCGTCATGCTGCTGTCGCTGCTGCTGGCGGTGGTGTCGATGCTGTACCGCTTGTCGCGGGCGGAAACGCGGGTGCGCAGCCAAATGCAAGGGTTTTTGGGGCGCATGACCCATGAACTCAAAACCCCGCTGGCGGGGGTCAAGGCGGTGCTAGAAACCCTGCGCGCCGGACGCATGCCGACCAACCAGCAGGTCCCGCTGTTGACGATGGCGTTGCAGGCGGTCGAGCGTCAAGAGCACTTGATTCAAAACCTGCTGCTGGCCCAACGCTTGCGCCTGCCCGAGCAGCGTTTAGTGCGCAATCGCATTGAAATTGAGGCGTTTTTGACTAAGTTTGTCGATCATCGGCTGGAGATTTTGGGGGGATCGGCGACCATTGCCGTGCAGTGCCCGGCCACCTTGGCCGCCGTGGGTGACGATGTGGCGCTGTGGACGGTGCTCGAGAATCTGGTCGACAATGCACTGAAATACGGTGGAAAAAAGCTGCACATACAGGCTATTATGCACAAGGAACTGGCGGAGATCGCGGTGAGCGACGACGGGGTGGGGTTTGGCAGCGACCAAGCGGACGGCTTGTTTGAGCCGTGGGTCACTTCGGCCACCGACCGTCACGCCAACCATGGCACGGGTCTGGGTTTATCCATCAGCCGCCAGTTGATGCGCCAGATGGCTGGCGATGTCCGCGCCCATAGCGCTGGGCCTGAGCAAGGGGCGACCTTTACAATTTCACTGCCGTTGGCCCCTAGTGACACCAAAATTGCCGCCTAACCTGCCTTGCCATTGCATAACCGATGGCGCATTATCTTCGGCCACTCCCAACCGATTCCCTGCGCGGCAAACTGTGAGATACAAAGGCAAAGTGCCCGTTTTCTTGCCCAACCCCATCGATCAGCTTAGGCTGTAGGGCTGGCACCATCGCTGACTTGGATTCGGCTGGCGCAAGTCGGCCGTTTCCATTGGGCGACTGCCCGACATGGCCGAGCCCTTGCTTGCGATTATCGTGCCGATCCGCTGGCATTTCGCAATGCTCTTCCCCTGCTAGGACCCGATGGCGCAGTTCACGGCCGATCACCTCGCGCGCTTTACGCCCTCGGCGTTGGTGACGCGCCTGCTCGCCGACCCGACGCCACTGTCACAAGCAGTGGCCGACGAGTTGCAGGGCGCGGTGATGTTTGCGGATATCACTGGGTTTTCCCGGATGACGGAGATCCTGTCGGGCCGACCCGACGGTGCAGAGCGCATCAACGCGGCGTTGAACGGCTACCTAGGCAAACTCATCGACACCGTGACCGACCACGGCGGCGACGTCCTGAAATTCGCTGGCGACGCCTTGATTTGCGTGTGGGACGGCACCGGTATTGGCTTGCCGACAGCAGTGCGGGCGGCGGCAGCCTGCGGGTTGCGCGCCCAGAAGGAATTAGCCGGTTTTACCGTTGGCGATGAAATTACCCTTTCGATGCGCGTGTGCATTTGCTCGGGCGATGTGTCGCTGTTGCACGTTGGCGGGGTGCTGGAGCGCTGGGAGGTGGTGCCTTCTGGCGCGGCGGTGGCCGACCTCAAGTCCCTGCGCGCGTTGACGGCCCCTGGGCATGTGGTGGTCAGCGCGGCGGCGTGGTCCAACTTGGGGGTGCCGTTTAGCGGGCGGGCAGCACCCAAACTCGGCGCCGATGGCAAGACTACGGTCGCCGATTTTGACGCCGCCACCGTGCGCGAAGCGGGTCGCCAAACGCTGTTCGGGCCGGCCGGCGACAGGCCGATGCGGCTGAACTGGGTCAACGACTTGCCGCCAGCTGAGCCGCTGCTGCGGGCGCCGGTCCACCCCGACGCCGAGCCGGCGCTGCGCATGTTCGTGCCCGGCGTGGTGCTGGCGCGCTTGGCCGAGGGCATGTCCGACTGGCTGTCGGAGCTGCGTCAGGTCTCGGTTGTGTTTGCCGCTTTGCCTGGCGGTGTCGCCGAAAAAGTCAATATTCACCACGTACAAGCGATGGTGACGGCCATGCAACGGTCGGTCTACCGCTACGACGGCGCCATCAACAAGATTAGCGTCGACGAAAAAGGCGCGGTGCTGATCGCCGCCTTTGGCCTGCCTCCGATCTCGCATGAAGACAACGCCGCGCGCGCCTTGCAAGCCGCGATGGCGATGCGCAAAGCGTTGATGGAAAGCGGAGTAACGGCTGGGGTCGGGGTGGCCACCGGTCAGGTGTTCTGCGGCACCGTGGGTAGCGCAGAGCGCTGTGAATACACGGTATTAGGCCCCGTCGTCAATCTGTCGGCGCGGTTGATGGAGGCGTCTGAAGGCAAGTTGTGGTGCGACGACCTCACGGCGCAGTTGGCCAGCACCCAACTTGAGATGCAAAAACTGCATGTGATTGAAGTGCGCGGCCGCACCGATCCCGTGCAAATCTGGACACCTACGGGCAATCTGCGCGCCGCGGTCAAGTCCAAGACCATCATGGTCGGCCGCGAAAAAGAGCGCGAGACGCTGGGCGAGTGCATTCAAGCCGTGGTCCGCGCCCGCCAAAGCTCGGTGGCGTTTATCATCGGTGAAGCCGGCATCGGCAAATCCCGCCTGTTGGACGATTTTGAACGCCAGGCCGCTGTGCTGCACATGCGCGTGCTCAAAGGTGCAGGCGACGCGGTGGACCGCAACGCGCCGTACCACCCGTGGCGCAATGTTTTCGCCGACATTTTTGGCCTGCAGCCCAGTGACGATACCCCGGAGCGCAGCCGTAAGGTCGAGCAGTTTCTATCGGTTTTTCCGGACAAGCTCCGGGTGTTGCGCCCGCTGTTGGAAGTGGTGCTGGCCGCCGACTTGGGCTCCGATGAAGCGACGCGCTACTTGTCCGGCGAAGCGCGCGCCCAGCAGACCCAAAAGCTGTTGGCCGCTATTTTGCAACAGGTTGTCGACAAACAGGCCACCGCGGTCATTGTCGAGGATGCGCACTGGTTTGACTCGGCCTCATGGGCGCTATTTCGCGCGTTGCGGCTCAACGTCATTCCGACCATGTGGATCGTGGCCTCGCGGCCGATGGATGAACCGCCTGACGAATTCAAGATTCTGATTAAAGACCCTGAAATCAAAAAGTTGCGCTTGGGTCCGCTGTCACGCGATGACGCCGGCAATCTGGCGTGCCAGCGGTTGGGGGTCAAGGGCCTGCCCAGTGAAGTGATCGATCTGATTGCCCAGCGCGCAGGCGGAAATGCCTTGTATGTTGAAGAGTTGGCGCTGGTCTTGCGCGACACAGGCCGCATCAAGATCGAAGGGGATGAGACCCGGTTAGCGGTGGCCCTGGAGCAGTTGTCGGAGATTCAATTGCCGGCGACGGTCGAAGGTCTGATTGTCTCGCGTATCGACTCACTGCACGCGCCTGAGCAAATGGCGCTTAAGGTGGCGTCGGTGGTCGGTCGGCAGTTTCCGGTCGAAACGGTGCAGGACGTCTACCCGCTGCCGGACCATCAGGCCGCGGTGCCCAAGATGATGCCGCACCTGATCGACCAAGAGTTGCTGCGGTTGTCCGATGTTGCCGATCAGTACCTGTTCAAGCATGTGCTGACCCAAGAGGCAGTCTATGGATTGATGTTGTTTGGCCAACGGCGCGGGCTGCACCGCTCGGTGGCCCAGTGGTATGAACGGCGCTATGCCGAAGATTTGTCGCACTTTTTGCCCATTTTGGCCCACCACTGGATGCGCGCTGAAGAGTGGGCCAAGGCTTTGCATTGCCTGGAACTGGCCGCCGAACAGAACTTGGATCGCTACGCCAATCGAGAAGCCGTTGAATTGCTTAAACAAGCGCTGGCTTTGGACAAAGAGCACCCGGCTCAGGCCACCGACGAACGGCGCGCGCATTGGCATCGCCACTTGGCCGAAGCGTGGTTTCGCTTGGGTCGTTTGGATTTGACCAAGGTCCACGGGCGCATGGCGTTGCAGTATCTGAAATTGCCGGTACCGACGACGCTGCTGGGCTCGATTGGCGGTCTGCTGCGGCAGGTGTTTGCCCGCGTGGCCCAAGCTTACTTTCCACACCGGTTTGCGCTGGTTGAGGACGCTTTGAAACAGCGTCGCATTTGGGCGACCCGCGTGCTCAATCGGCTGACTGAAATCCACATTTACGCTGAAGATGCAGTCGGTTGCCTCGACTCTGGCCTGCGCGAACTGAACGTCTCGGAGCCGGCGGGCCTGTCGGCCGAGCTGGGTAAAGCCTATGCGGTGATGGCGGTGGTGCTGGGCTCGGTGCCGCAGTTGCGCGGGATTGCCAAGAATTGGGCCGAACGGGCGATTTCAGTGGCCGAACGCTCGCCCAACGCCAATGGCGCGCTGGCCTATGTGCTGTCGCGGGTGGCGATTGTCGATTTGTACGATGCGCGCTGGAGCGCCGCCGAGACCAAGCTGCAACGCGCGGCTGACGTGGCCCGCACTTTTGGCGACCGGCGGCTGCGCGAGGAATCACTGGGTGTGCATGGGATCTTGTTGTTTTTTGCCGGGCGTTTTCGAGAAGCGCAGGGCAAATTTGAGAGCATGAAGACTTCGGCGCACTTTTCAAATAACCTGCAAATTCAAGCATGGGCGACCATGATGTCCGCAGCAGTGCAAGTGCGCACCGGCGATGCGGTCAAAGCGGGCGAAGAATACGCCACCATCGCCGACTGGATCACTAAAAACGCTACAAAATCAGAGGTTTTGTGGGGAAACGCCATTGAAGCGCTGGCGCGCATGCGCCGCGGTGACCGCCAAGGGGCGGAGGATCTGGCGGACACTTTGCTGCCCTACATCAAAAAGCGCCCGGTGGCCTACTGGGTACAGCACGCGCTGGCCGCGGTCGCCGAGACGTACTTGCTGATGTGGCAATCGGCACCCAAAGGCGATCCCAGCGTAGCCAGACTGCGCCAGAAAGCCGAGATCGGCTGCTTGGCGATGCGCCGTTTTGGCGGCGCCTTTCCGTTTGGCAAGCCACAGGCGCTGTTGTGGGACGGGGTGCTCGCCCAGTTGAGCGGCAATAGCGCTAAAGCAACGCAATTGTGGAAGTCTTGCATCGAAATCGCCGATCGCCAACACATGCCATGGGAGTCGGCGCTGGCCAAGCGCGAAATCGGCCGCCACTTGCCACGCGGCGATCGCGAACGTGAAAAATGGCTCGACAAGGCAATTGAGGAGTTGGAGACCGTGCAAGCAGTTTGGGATTTGGATGTCGCCGATCAGGAACGGTGGGGGTCATGAGCAGCCACAGAGCAGCCAATCAGGTGATCGCACCCAGCAACTGGGCGTTAATGCGCTGCCCAAGCTGCAACGGCGAGCTGCCCGAAACGGTGCACATGGGCCGCACCGACTTGCGCTGCACAAACTGCGGCGATCCGTGGCAAGTCCGCGACAACACTCCAATTATGTACCGGGATAAGTGGGTGCAAGGCAACGATCGCTTGATGCGCCACATCTACAATGCGCTGCCCAGCTGGCACGACCCGGCGGTGACCTATTTGCTGCCGGTGTGGCAGTTGGAGGGCTCCGAGTCGCAAATGCGCCAAGCTTACCTGCAGCGCTGCGAGTTTTCGGCCTTGCAACCCAATCCAGACGGTACGCCGCTGCGGATTTTGGAAGTGTGCATCGGCACTGGGGTCAATGTCGGTCTCGTCCACCAGCACCTGCCAGCCGGGGTGCGCGCCGAATACTGGGGCATCGATCTCAGCGACGGCATGATGGCGGTTTGCCGAAAAAAACTGCGAAAACAAGGCTTTGACAGCGTACAGCTGGTGCAGGGCGACGCCCATGCGCTGCCTTTTGCCGAGGCCAGCTTTGACCGCGTGTTTCACGTTGGTGCGATTGGCAACTTTGGCAGTCCGGCCAAAGCGATGGCGGAAATGGCGCGGGTGGCCAAGCCCAACACCCCGATTGTGGTCGTCGATGAGCAACTGGACCCCAGTCGCAGCCACAACTTGTGGGTCAAGGCGTGGTTCAAGGCCTTGACGTTTTACGACTCGGACCCGCATTGCCCGGTCGAAGCAGTGCCCGTTGGGGCGACCGATGTGTTGGTCGAGCAGCCTGGGCGGTTTTACTACTGCTTGCGGTTTCGGATGGCGTAAGGGCTCGTAAATGCATAAATGATTCCTTTGCAAGGCCGTTTGCGTGCTGGGTGGGTCGCGAGCTCGGGTCAATACGGCCGACTCGCCGCTCCGGTCTTCGCGCAGGTTGATCGAGTTCACCTTTACTTGCCCTAACGCGGGGCCGTGCAGCGAAAATCAAGTCGCCGTGCTGGCCCTGTTTGCTAATCGGCTCTGGCAGCACGGCTAGAGACCCGACCAATTAACGCCGAACCTCAAAGAATTCCCAAACAAAACGGAGCGGCCTGACGCCAACCCGCAGGCCACTGAATAAGTGCCGCAGGCTCGCGACCCACAAAGCAAGCACTGAGACGCCGAGCAAATCTTATTTGATCGGCT
>SHZD01000181.1 GCA_009692465.1 Myxococcales bacterium | reverse complement strand
CTGTCCGAAACTGCACGGATTCACTCGGGGCAGTTCTCGGACAGTTGAGAATAGTTGACTGGCTAGGAGACTGTCGGATCGTAATAGATTCATTGTGTATAACCGGATAGACATTTCACAACCGATTGATTTCCGACAGGCTCCTAGAGAGTTCCGCATGCCGCCAAATCGTCACCCACGATGCATGAAACTCCTTGAGCGGCATGTGGAATGTGGGCCGCATCTGCGGACCACCGCGGGGGTTTGGGGGCGGCGCGCCCCCAAGTTTCTAGTTAGCCGAGCAAATCTTATTTGATCGGCTCTCTAGCTAAGGCCGCAGATTCTAATCATCATCGGTACTGAGCACAGCCAAGAACGCCTCTTGTGGCACGTCGACGGCGCCGACCATTTTCATGCGCTTCTTGCCTTCCTTCTGCTTATCCAACAACTTGCGCTTGCGTGAAATATCGCCGCCGTAGCACTTAGCCGTCACGTCCTTGCGCATCGCCTTGACGGTCTCGCGGGCAATAATCCGCGCCCCGACCGCTGCTTGGATGGCGACGTCGAACTGCTGACGCGGAATCACTTTGCGCAGCCGTTCAGCCAACAGCCGACCCTTGTCGTAGGCCTTGTCCCTGTGAACGATGACGCTGAGCGCATCGACCACGTCGTTGTGCAGCAAGATGTCGAGCTTGACCAAATCATCGGCGCGGAACTCTTTGAACTCATAATCTAAACTCGCGTAGCCGCGGGTCGCCGTTTTGAGCTTGTCAAAGAAGTCGAAAATAATCTCGCCCAGTGGCAACTCGTAGTCGATCACCACCCGGGTCTGCGACAAGTAGCGCATGTCCTTTTGGGTGCCGCGGCGGTCCGTACACAGTTTGACGATGGCGCCAATGTACTCCGACGGGGTGTGGATGGTCGCGCGAATGATAGGTTCGGTGATCGCTTCGATATCGCCGGTGGACGGCAAGTCGCCCGGATTGGACATCTCAAGCACCGAGCCATCGACGAGCAGCACGCGGTACACCACGCTGGGCGCGGTGGTAATCAGTTCAACGGCAAACTCGCGTTCCAGCCGTTCCTGAAACACTTCCATGTGGAGCAAGCCCAAGAATCCACAGCGAAATCCAAAACCAAGCGCCGACGACGTTTCCGGCTCCCACGAAAAAGCCGAGTCGTTGAGCGCCAGTTTTTCGATCGCGTCGCGCAGTTTCTCGTAGTCATGCGATTCAACGGGGAAAATGCCCGAAAACACCATCTGTTGCACGGGCTTAAAGCCGCGCAGCTTGGTTGTGGCCTTGCGCTTGGCATGGGTAATCGTTTCACCGACTTGGACGTCGCGCACGGCTTTGATGCCACAGATCAACACCCCGGTCTCGCCAAAGTTGAGTTGCTCGACAATGACGTCTTTAGGTGTTCTCACTTTAATTTCAAGGACTTCGTATTCGGTGCCCGACTCCATAAAGTGAATGCGGTCGCCTTTGCGGACTACCCCATCGACAATGCGGACTTGCACCAGCACGCCGCGGTAATTGTCGTACTGGCTGTCAAACACCATGCCACGCAACGGCGCGTCGGGATCGCCTTCGGGCGGCGGCACCAGCGCCACCACCGCTTCCAAAATTTCGTGGATGCCGATTCCCGTTTTGCCCGACGCGAACACCGCATGGCTGGCATCGAGGCCAATGCCCTCTTCAATTTGTCGAACGACTTCATCTGGTTGGGCCGCTGGCAAGTCGATCTTGTTGATGACTGGCACCAATTCCAACCCTTGATCAAGGGCCAGATAGACATTGGCCAACGTCTGGGCCTCGACGCCTTGCGACGCATCGACCACCAGCAGCGCCCCTTCACAGGCAGCCAACGAGCGCGACACTTCGTAGCCAAAATCGACGTGGCCCGGAGTGTCAATCAAATGAAAAATATAGTCTTTGCCATCATCAGCGCGGTAATTGAGGCGCACGGCTTGAGACTTGATCGTGATGCCGCGCTCGCGTTCAATATCCATCGAATCGAGGTATTGCTCTTGCATATCGCGGGCGTCTACAGCACCGGTCATTTCAAGGATGCGGTCGGCCAAGGTCGACTTACCGTGGTCGATGTGGGCGATAATACTGAAGTTGCGAATATGTTGGGCTTTCATCGACCTTGACCGCCAATGCTGGATTGGACGCGGGCGGCGCAGAGTGGGGGGCGAGGGCCCGTGATGTCAAGGAATTTCCAGCACCACGCTTGCAAGGTCCGTCCTGCACGAGTGGCCGCGCCACAGGCTTGCAACTCGCTTCGCAAAACGGCACAACTTCGCGGCCCGCCTGCGAGCGGACAAAACGAGAAGCGCCATGAGCCAGCCCGAGCCCGTCAGCGATTATCCGGAAACTGTCCGCAAAGGTTACGATTTTGCCGCCATCGAGGCCAAGTGGCAGCAGTTTTGGCTCGAGCACAAGACGTTTGCCAGCCGGATTGAGGCCGGCAAACCCAAGGCCTATGTGCTGGACATGTTTCCCTATCCATCGGGAGCGGGTCTGCATGTCGGTCACCCGGAGGGTTACACAGCTACCGATATTTATTGCCGATTCCTGCGCATGCGCGGCCATAACGTCCTGCATCCGATGGGCTGGGATGCGTTTGGGCTGCCGGCGGAGCAATACGCGATCAAGACCGGCACCCATCCGGCGACGACGACGCGCACCAATATCGATACCTTTCGGCGCCAAATCCGGGCGCTGGGCTTTTCGTACGACTGGGATCGGGAGGTCGACACCACGGACCCGGCTTACTACAAGTGGACGCAGTGGATTTTTCTCAAATTGTTTGAAAAAGGCCTCGCCTATCAGGCAGAAGTGCCAGTCAACTGGTGTCCGGCGCTGGGCACCGTGTTGGCCAATGAAGAGATCATCAATGGCAAGAGTGAGCGCGGCGGCCACCCCGTCGTGCGCATGCCGTTGCGCCAGTGGATGCTGCGGATTACGGCGTACGCTCAGCGATTGTTGAGTGATATCGATGATGTGGACTGGCCCGAGGGCATAAAGGCCCAGCAGCGCAATTGGATTGGGCGCAGCGAAGGCGCCGAAGTCGACTTTGCGATCTGCGATGAGTTGGGCACGTTGCGCGTGTATACCACCCGGCCCGATACCCTGTTTGGGGCCACCTACATGGTGATTGCGCCTGAACATTCTCTGGTCGATACGATTGTCACGGCCAGCCAGCAGTCCGCTGTCGCCCAGTATGTGGAGACGGCCAAAGCCAAGTCCGAACGCGAGCGTCAGGATGATACCAAGGAGAAAACTGGGGTATTTACAGGACGTTATGCGATTAATCCCGCCACAAATGCCGAAATTCCGATTTGGGTGGCCGACTACGTGCTCGGCGGTTATGGCACGGGGGCCATCATGGCGGTGCCGGCGCACGACGAGCGCGATTTCGCGTTTGCCCGCAAGTTTTCGCTTCCGATTCAGGTAGTTGTTGCGCGAGCCGGGCAGCCAGCATCTAGCGAAGCCGAGCAGGCGTTTTGCGGTGAAGGCATCGCCATCCATAGTGGATCTTTTGATGGGCTGAGCACCCGTGACTTCCAAGAAGCGATCACCCTGTGGCTGCACGATCGCGGCCTGGGGACCCGCAAGGTGAACTGGAAGTTGCGCGACTGGGTGTTTTCGCGGCAACGCTATTGGGGCGAACCCATCCCGATTTATTACGCAGTGCGCGATACGACGGGACAGGTGCTGGCGCAGGGCGAGTGGACGCCGACTCAGGTTGCGGCGCACATTGCCAATGGTTCCAATGTGATTGACTACTCGGTGGCTCTGGCGGTGGGTTTGGATGAACTGCCGGTGCGCCTGCCAGAGACCGAAGATTTTGTGCCCACGGGTAGTACCGAACCGCCGCTGGGTAAGTGCCACGATTGGCGATTTTTCTGCCGCAATGGACTTTGGTATGCCCGTGAAATCAATACGATGCCGCAATGGGCGGGTTCGTGTTGGTATTATTTGCGCTACTTGGACCCGACCAACAGCGAGCAATTGGCCTCAGCGGAGGCGATCAGGCACTGGCTGCCGGTCGACTTGTACGTGGGTGGCGCCGAACACGCGGTTCTGCATCTGCTGTACGCGCGTTTTTGGCACAAAGTGTTGTATGACTGCGGGGTTGTGCCGACGAGTGAACCATTTGCGCGCCTAATCAATCAAGGCATGATCTTGGGCGAAGATGGCGAAAAAATGTCGAAATCGCGCGGCAACGTCGTCAATCCCGACACCATGCTGGCCACTTTTGGCGCCGATGCTTTTCGCTTGTACGAAATGTTTATGGGGCCGCTGGAACAAGTAAAACCGTGGGCGACTGCAGGGTTGCACGGCACCCGCCGGTTCTTGAATCGGGTCGCCGCGCAGTTTGACAAGCCGATCGACGACGGTCCGGCCGAGTTGGTGATCGCTCGGGCCTTGCACAAGTCGATCGCCAAGGTCACGGAAGACACGGTCAATTTGCGTTTCAACACTGCGATCGCGTCTATGATGGGCCTGCTCAATGATCTGGCGCGACTGGAGCGCTTGCCACGCGAAGTAGCTGAGAATTTCTGTTTGATTTTAGCGCCGTATGCGCCGCACCTCGCCGAAGAGCTGTGGCAGCGGCTGGGTCATCCGCAGTCGTTGGCGTGGGCGACTTGGCCTACTTTTGACCCCGCATTGTGCATCGAGGACAGCCTGGAATTGCCCGTGCAAGTCAATGGCAAGCTGCGCGGCAGGCTGCTGGTGGCAGCGACGACGCCGGCCGAGGAGTTGCAAGCCCTGGCGCTGGCCGACCCGCAAGTGGCGAAGTGGATTGCAGATAAACTGGTGCTCAAGGTGATCGTGGTGCCGGGGCGGATGGTGAGCATCGTCGTCAAGTAAGCGCGCCAAGCTGATTACACCAACGACTTTGGGGCTCAGTGACACGATGACGGGCCCGCGCTTGCGAAGCGGCGCCAACCTGTCCAGAATCGCGCCGCGTTCGACGACGAGGCGATAATGGCGCGCATCTACTATTACAGCGATGAAGGCGAGTTGATGGAGGCGGTGATCAGCGCCGACCAGCCCGAAATCGTCATTGGTCGGCAGGCCAGTTGCCTGATTCGTTCATCGGGCCAAAGTGTTTCGCGCCAACATGCGCGAGTCATCTTTAATCAGGGCCGTTATGTGCTGGAGGATCTGGGGTCGTCCAATGGCACGTTTTTCAATGGCGACCGGCTGTCACCGCATCAAATGGTGTTCCTGACCGACGATTCGCTGTTTGCGTGCGGCCAGTTCGAATTGCGTCTGTCCTTTGATGACGACGATTTTGCGGTGGAACAAGGGCTGATTGAGAGCCACGGCGAACAATTTCTCGCCGAACCGCCGCAACGTGAAGCGCCACCACCACCGCCACCACCGCCACCACCGCCGCCGCCACCTGCGGCGGCTCAGCAACTGTCGCCACCACCTCCGCCGCCGCCACCTCCACCTCCGCCACCTCCGCCACCTGCGCCGCCTCCGCCACCTGCGCCGCCTCCGCCACCTGCGCCGCCTCCGCCACCTGCGCCGCCTCCGCCACCTGCGCCGCCTCCGCCACCTGCGGCACAGATCAGTGAATCGTTGGCGGGCATCCCCTCAGCGCCGCCGCCGTCGGCGCCGCCCGCAGCGCATTCCGGGACCGCGCAATTTGGGGTCGCCGTGCGAATTTCGGCACCCATTGAAGCCACGCCGCAGGCTTGGGAAGGGCAGGACGGCTACACCGAACCAGCCGCGCCACCACCACCACCGCCACCGCCGCCGCCTGCAGCCAGAGCCCCAACCGGGTCGATCGCCGCGCTCGCCGTTCAGGCCCCAACCTCACTTGAAGCCGTGCCGCCGCACGATGAACAGCCCAAAGCGGAACCTAATCAGTCCGACGGCCATTCAGCTCCCGGTCAGACCTTTGCCTATCGATCAGAAGTTGTGGCGGAAGTTCTGACTGCTGATGACGAACCGGCGGCGAGCGCCTCAGTGCCTAATACCTTGACATTGAATGCTTATTCTCCCGATGAGGCCGAGTTTGATGCCGCTACCCAGAGTGAATTTGTCCAGCGGGCAGTCGTCGGATCAGCAGAACTTGCGGACCTGAAACGTCTTGCCGAAATGCTGGCGCAGGCTGAGGCCGAAGAGGGGCGCCTACAGGACGAGTTGGCTGCTGCCGGAGACGTTTTGCGCCAAAGCGAAGCGACGTGCGCCCAACTTACCCACGACTTGGCTGTGGCTACTGAGGCGCTCAGTGCCGCCGCAGCAGCGCCGATCTCGCTCGCCGTTGCGGATGACAGTGCCGACTTACACGATCAACTCGAAGCGCTGCGTGTCGAATTGGAACAGGCCAAAGCGCAGTCTGTGACGCATGCCGAGGATACGGCCGCCCTAATTGACCAGACCACACAAGCGAGTTTGGCCCAGATCGCCGATCTGCAAGAGCTGGTAGATGGCTTGCGCTTGACCAGTCGCCTCGCCGAAAAGGACATGGACACTGCGGAGCGGCGGGCCGACCAGTTGCAGGTTCAATTGGAAGCTGCGTTGGCAGAAAATGCCGAGGTGACGGCGCAGTTGGCAGACGCTCGCGCTCAGGCGAATGCGCAAGCGGCAGCCGCGGTTATTGAAATGGCCCAACCCGCCGCAGAGGACTGGCAGCCGCAACTGGATGCGGCGCTGGCCGGCCAAGCCGCGGCCGAAAATGGACGCAGCGCGCTGCAAGTTGAATTGGAAGCCCAGCAGTTGGAGTTGGCCACGCTGCGCTCACAAGGCGATGCCGGCGTGCAGCAATTGGCGGTTTCGGGCGCCGAATTAGCTAGTGTTAGCGCAAATTTAGCCGCTCACCGAGCCCAAGCAGAGGCCCATGAGGCGACGGTTGCCGACATGCAAGCGGCACACCAAGAGCTTGCGGGCCGGTTGGCAGCTGCCTCGGCCGAACTTGCTGCGCTGCACGGCCAATTGGAGAGTGGCCGGGCCGACTTGGCTCAAGCCGAACAGGCCGAAGTGCAAGAATTGCGTGCGGAGTTGAACGAACTGCGCGACCAAGCGATGGCTGCTGCGGCGGCAACGGCCGCTGCGTTGACGGCCCAGGCGGCGCAGGCTGGCGAAGTTGGCGATGAAATCGCGGATCTGCGGGCCCAGCTTGAAGCCGCCGCGGCTGCCGCTGCAGCGAGTCGTGATGTTCACGCCGAGCAAACAGCGCAGTTGCGCGACCAAGTCGCTGATTTTCAAGCTAAACTCGATGCGGCTGCGGCTGAAGCTAGCGTCACTGCTGCCGAGGCTGCCGCCAGTGCCGAGCGCGCTGTTGCCGCGCAAGCTGCTGCCGCCGCCGCTGCCGAAAGTGGCGACGTTCACGCCGAACAAACAGCGCAGTTACGCGACCAAATTGCTGATTTGCAAGCTAAACTCGATGCGGCTGCGGCTGAAGCTAGCGTGGCTGCTGCCGAGGCTGCCGCCAGTGCCGAGCGCGCTGTTGCCGCAGAAACTGCTGCTGCCGCCGCTGCCGAAAGTGGCGACGTTCACGCCGAACAAACAGCGCAGTTACGCGACCAAATTGCTGATTTGCAAGCTAAACTCGATGCGGCTGCGGCTGAAGCTAGCGTCACTGCTGCCGAGGCTGCCGCCAGTGCCGAGCGCGCTGTTGCCGCAGAAACTGCTGCCGCCGCCGCTGCCGAAAGTGGCGACGTTCACGCCGAACAAACAGCGCAGTTACGCGACCAAATTGCTGATTTGCAAGCTAAACTCGATGCGGCTGCCGCACGAGCCACTGATTCCGGGGAGCGAATCCAAGCAGCCCAACAGGCGACGGAGGCCGCGCAAGCAGCGGCGACCGACGCGGAAATCGCTCGTGATCAGGCCCGCGCCGACGCGGCCCAAACGGCCCAGTCTGGCAGCGCACAAGCCCACGAAAACGCGTCGCTGCGCGACGAATTGGCCCAATCAGCGGCCAAACTGGCGGCAGCCCAGACGCATGCCCAGCAGGCCGAAGACCGCGCGACACAGGCGGTAGAAGCCGCCTCCACTGCCAAAGCGCAGCGCGAGGCCGCCCAAGCCGACGCGACTGCCGCTCACAGCCAGCTGGGGCCCTTGCACGAAAAGCTGGAGCAACTGCACGCCGGTCTGCTGGCAGCCCAAAGCGCGCCCAAAGGTGCTGACCCAGCGGAGACCGCCGCTGCCCAAACGGCATTGCAGGACGCGCAACGCGAGTTGGATGCGGCCAATTCCGCGCTGGAAACCGCCGAATCCGAGGCCAAGTCGGCGCGCAAACAGGCACGGGAGCTGGAGGGCAAATGCGAGACCCTGCAGGGCAAGTTGGCTACTGCGGCGGCAGAAGTGGAGCAGGCGAAGTCGGTCGCGGCCCGTCCGGCTGCGGGCGGTGGCACCAATCTGGCGCCATTGGGGCAGACCGTGGCAGATTTGTACGGTGTCGTGTCGTCGTTTAGACCGGATTTGCGCTCGATCACCGATGCCGCCCGCTTGCTCAACAGCGATGACGAAGAGGACCGCAGCGAAGGCAGCGAACTGATGCGTGACACTCTGGAAAATGCCAACAGTCGCGCTGGCGAGCTCAAGAACTTGGTGGCGACATTGCGCGACTCGCTGGACAAACTTGGCGTGCACAGCTAGCAGATCACCTTGAATCTTATCCGATTTATATTGATTTTGCCCTTGCTGCGGCCGCTAATTTGGGTCGGGCTGGTGGCGTCAACAGTCGCTTGGGCGGCCGATACGCCAGCGCCCGGGCTAAAGTCCGTCGAACCGGAGCACTTAGAAGAAGGCTGGAATTTGCCGGCGCCGCCCCTGCCGGTCGAGGTACTGGAGGGCACTTCGCTGCAGCGCATGGTTCGGGTTCGCCGCAGCGATGGTCAGCCGACCACCGAAACGTGGCTCAAAGCGCAATTGACCGCCCTGGAACTCGATGTGGATGGCCGCAGCGTGGCCTTGGAGCGCCGCGGCGGCGACTTTGCCCTCACTTGGCAAGTGCCGGCCGCGGGCGAAGTCAAGGCCAGATTGCGGGCCAGAACGGCCACGGGGATGCGCGAAGGCCCGGTGGTGGCGATCAAGATTTTCGCCAATGTGCGGCTCAAAGCCACCGCGGGCAACGTTGATTTTGGCGTGGTCGCTGGTGGTTGTGGGCTGCAAGAGCACTGCAAGCCCATCGATCTCAGCGGCAGCCAACAGCTGCGCAGCGGCCAAAGACTGGCGATATCCAGACCAGTGGCACAACCCGACGGTGGCGCCGGGTGGCCGCACTTGCAGGTGCATGTGCGCAGCGGTGCGGGCAGTGCGCTAATTCCCATCCAGCGCGGTACGCCGGCGGTGGTGGTCGAGTACGCGCCCGACAAGGCTTTAGAGGTCTGCTTTGCGGCGCCCAGATGCCTGCCGGTGCCAGCGAAGCCCACCGAGGCACTGCTGGTCCAGCCGATCGGCAAAGGGTTGGTGGAGCCCGAACGCGCGGCTCCCATCGTGCTGCTGGCCGTGGTGGCCGCCAATCCGCTGTGGCAATGCTATTTGCCGTGGATCGCGGGTCTAATTGGCCTACTGCTGGCCATTTTTGTCGTTATTGGCATTGTCAAGCCGCAGGCGTTTCCGCCGTTGGCGAGCTTGTTTGTGGGTGCCCAGGAGAGCCAACTTGCGCGCGATGGCGGCCGACCGTTGTACTCAGTGCCGGGCGGGCGTCGCGGGTTTTATCGCTCGGCCTGTTGTACGTTTGACTCCAGCGGAATGACCGTGCGCAAAGCTTCGGGCGGGACTGTGGTACTGCACGCGGACGGTCGCGATATTCGCATAGAAATGCGCACTTCCATTGAGGTCAAGGAGCGTCAGCGCTGGCGAAACCTGCCGCCAGAGGAAAAAATCCTCCAGCGCGGCGTGGTCCACCGAGTCGGCAAGGGCTTCTATTTCCGGGTGGATTGAGTTCGCTCGCCTTGGCCAACTGGCGGCCAACTTGAATCAATTCCGCTGTGAGATGGCGTGTCCCTAAACTACCGGATCGACTTACGCAACAGAGTTGCAGCACGCCGCGAACGGCACCCTCGATGGATGAAACTTGTCGGCGTGTTGCATGGCAACCGGGGCTCCGGGCGCCCGCGCGGCTACGCAGCACACGTGGGGCGGCGCGCCCCGAGTTTCTAGTTAGGAGCGGCGAGTCGGTCTTTGAGGACCCGAGCTTAGCGACCAACAAAGGCAGCCACCGGAACCGGTCTCAGAATGCCCTGTTGCGGGACAGTTCCTCACTTGACGCCGACGTCGCTCAAATCGCACTTGATAGCCAGCGTTAACACGGAGCGATTTACCGCGTTGGTAGTCGTCGGCTTGAAGCCGCGGTCCACCGCCGGCATCGAATCGAGCTGTTTTTGGATCATCGAGCCGAACTCGGGCGTATCGAAAAACTGGCGGGTGTTGTCCAGCGCGACCTTGAATGCCTTGCCGTCGAGCGCACTTCCTGCCGCGGCAACTTCCGTGCGCAACCGGGCCAGCGCGCTCTCCAAGGCGCCCGAGCGCTTGAGCGCCAGTTTCTGATTGCCCTCGCTCATCACTTCCTTGCCGGCCTCGCGGGTATTGCCGGATCGGCTGGCGGTGCCCAACAGGATAAAATACTTGGCGTCCTTCCAGCGAGCGGTGAATTGCTTGAACTCATCGCCGATCGCCTTGGAGTAGCGCTGGCAGCGCGCTTGACCACCGGCAGGATTGCATGGATCGCTGGCACGGGTTGCACACTCGAATCCTGAATCGATGGGGCATTTGGCGGGATCGGCGTAAAACGAATCGTAGCCCTTGCAGTCAGTGCTGTCGCTGTTCCACACGTTGCAGCCAAATAGCGCGAAGTAGGTGCCATAGCCGGGATCGCCTTTGCTGGCAAAAATCTCTTTGAATTGAGCAAGATCTAAGCCGACGACTGGATTCTTGGCCTCCACGCCGCAGGCACCCTCGCAGTCCTTGACGATACGCGCCAACATTTGCCGAAAGGCCTTGTCGCGGCATTTGCCTTCAGGTTGGCAGTCAACGGGACAGGTGGCGGCAGTTTCAGCGGCATCGCATTTGCCGTTGCCGCAGGTTGCGCAGTCTTTGGGGCAACTGACCGCTGTCTCCGTGGGCGGTTCGCATTTGCCGTTGCCGCATACGGCACAGTCCTTGGCACAGGTCACCGCGGTCTCGCTTGGGGCGTCGCAGCGGCCGTCGCCGCAGGTCGCCTTGCAGTCAGCCGGACACGAAGTGACCGTTTCTTTGGCTGGATCGCACAGTCCATCGCCACAAGTAGATTCGCAGTCGCTGGGGCAGGTTAAGTACGTTTCGCCGGCATCCGCGTCGCAGGTCGCGTCACCACAGACCGCGCCGGCGCGCAGCAGCCAATACAAGATGCCCAGTACGCCGGATAGCAGCAAGATCAGCAATAAAAGCTGGATCTTGGAGCGCGACGAGTCTGGCTGCGCCGGTTGCGGTGCTGCATAAGGTGCTGGCGGCGTCGGCGGTTGCATGAGCACCCTTCACGGCGGTTAGGAATTTTCGCCGATAATCTTAAACGATATAGGCAATTAAGCGGCGGTGATTCGGCCTTGAGTCCGCAGGTTTAACGACCAGCACCGGAGACGGGCCCAACTCGTCCGCCAATTACTGATTCTGAGACGGAATCTAGGGGCGTGTCGGAGTATTCCGACTCGCTCCTAGCGCCGTCTGGCTAGACGGCGGCAACTGTTCGAAACTGCACGGATTCACTCCGGGCAGTTCTCGGACAGTTGAGAATAGTTGACTGGCTAGGAGCCTGTCGGATCGTAATAGATTCATTG
>SHZD01000013.1 GCA_009692465.1 Myxococcales bacterium | reverse complement strand
GGCTCGCGACCCACAAAGCAAGCACTGAGACGCCGAGCAAATCTTAGTTGATCGGCTCTCTAGGAGCCTGTCGGAAATCAATCGGTTATAAAATGTCTATCAGGTTATACACAATGAATCTAGTACGATCCGACCGGCTCCTAGCCAGTCAACTATTCTCAACTGTCCGACAACTGCCCGGAGTAAATCCGTGCAGTTTCAGACAGTTGCCGCCATCTAGCCAGACGGCGCTAGGAGCGAGTCGGAATACTCCGACACGCTCCTAGGCGGTTGGCGGAATTTAGCGACCAGTCGGGGCCCAGGCATCGTTGAATCCGCCTCCAAGCTGAGGCGTCACAGCGGCAGGCCGCCGGAATGCGCGACGGCTGCCAAATGTTAGCGCCCAGCCGCAACTGCTGGCGCAACAATCGCGCTTTCTGGCACCCTATCCGCCTATGCCCACCACCGCAGTACATGTCACCCCTGCCGCGCATTCGCAGCCCGAACTCGGCGCGGTCCTGCGTATCGTCTGGCTTGCGCAAGTGCGCTTATGGGTCAACGAGTTTGTGCGCCGATCCTGGCTGGCGCTGCCGGTGGTGCTGCTGGTCGGCGGTGTATGGCTGGGCGTGACGCGGCTGGCGCTCGCTCCACATGCGTTTGATTTCTATGGCGATCTAACTGTTGGCCTCGCATTGGCCTGCTGGCTGGCCTGGGCCATTGCCCATCGAACGGCGCGACCGGTTGCCGCGCGGCATCTGGACCGCGTTGCCCAGGATCACGACGCATTAGCGACGGCCCTGTGGCTGGCCGACACCAGGCGCTGTGATGGTTGGGCCCACGTTCAGGCCCAGGCCGCTCAGTCAATGGCAAGGGGCCTGCGGGTGGCGGCGCTGGTGCCTATTCGCGCCTGGCAGACTGGTTGGCTGGCGTCATTGGCTGCGGCGACCGCAGTTGTCGTAGTCACGCTGGCGCCGATCGCGTTTGTTGATGGCCTTGACGGTGAGCGAACACCGATCGCAGGGTTGGCGTTGGCGTTGCCCGCAGCGCCTAAACCGTTTAGCTCGGCCTTGGATGCGATTGGCGAGGACGCGGCGAGCCTGCTCGGCGCCGATGTGCGGCTGCTGGAAGAAATCGAAGCCCAAGTCAGTGATGCGCCGACCCGGCAGTGGTTGCGCGACCTGCGAACGGTACTCGACGCCGTGCGCGATGGCAGTTTGGACAAGCGTGCTGCCCTCGAGAAGCTCGCTGAACTCGACGACAATCGACCGCCAACCACGGAGTCGGCCAGCGCCACCGAGCCCATCGCTGAGCCGTCTGGGCGCGCCGGTGATGCAACCGAGGCCGAACGCCAGCGCGATGTCGCGGCCCGCCAAGCTGTCCTCGATGCAGCCAAGCAAGCCGTTGAAGAAGCGCCCAAAGGTCAGGACAAGGAAGAGCTGAAAAAAGCGATTGACGAAGGAGATTTGGGCCTAGTTGCTCAAATGATGGAAAAACTGGCTCAGAAGCAGTGGTCGCCACAGGACCTGAAAAAGTGGCAGAAGACGCTGGAAAAGTTCGCGGATGCTCTCAAGGATCGCAAGGTTCCCAAGCAGTTGGAGGAGTTGGCCAAGAAAATCGACCGATTGCAGAAGCAGCGCGAGGAACAGGGCGGGTTGGCCCCGCAGGAGCAGCGCCGGTTGCAAGAAGCGCGCCATCAGCTGGAGCAATTGCGCAAACAAATTGGCGATGTGCTTGGGGCTGAGCATCAATTGCAGCGCCTTGAGAAAGAGGTCCGCGCTGCGGCGGATGAACTTCGGCGTCAAGATGAACAAAATGAGCGCCTTGGGAAAAAGGGCAAAGATGGCCAAGCGGGCCAGCAGGGCCCCGGCGGTCAACCAGATGCCGGCGGCAAGCAAGAGGCGGGTGGGCAGGGCCAAGACGAAGGCAAAAGGGGTCAGCAAGCGGCGCACAAGGCGATGCGTCAGGCAGCCGACGAGTTGCGTCGTCAGGACGAGGACCACAAGTCGCGGCAGGCGCAGCGGATTGGTCAGTCTCGGCTCAAAGATGCGCGTGATGCACTCAGCCGTGGCCAAGAGCAAGGTGGCGATGATCAGCCTTGTCAGGGCGACGGGCACGGGCAGCGAAGCGGTGGTAACAGTCGCGGCCAAGGAAAAAAGTCAAGCAAAATAGGGGCTGGCGACAAAGAGGGCGACGACGGCGCCGAGGACTCCGCGGCAGGCAAACCCGACCAGCGCCGCCACAATAGCGGCGACCGCGAAGCTGCCGGTGGCAAACAAGGCAAGGGCCAACAAGGCAAGGGCCAACAAGGCAAGGGCCAACACGGCAAGGGCCAGCAGGGCGACGGCGAAGGGGAAGCTACGGGCGCCGATGGCAAGTCAGGCAAAAGTGGACGCGACCGCTCGTTTCGCCTCGGCTCCAAAGGCTTGGGCGACAAGTCGCGCACTGACCTGATCAACGATGGCTACGAGCAACAGTCCGACAACAGCGGCAGCCCCGGCAGTGGTGGCGAACAGGGGGATGGGGCGGGAACTGGAAAAGGCGGTGATAACAAAGGTAAAAATCCGAAATTGGCCTCTGCTCAGACCCACAAGCTCAAAGGCCAGCACGGCGACGGACCTGACACTAAAAAAGTGTTTTCCGATGCTGCGCGCAAGGGTTTTGCCAAGCAAGGCTGGCGCGAAAGCTATCGCGAATACAGCGAAGTCGCTGAGGAAATGCTCGACAAGGAATCGCTGCCGGCTGGACGCAAAGCGTTGGTGCGGCGCTACTTTGAGAAAATTCGGCCTCGTTAGGCCGCAGGCAAAATCTAATCGATTTTACTGGCGGCCGTTTGCTTGCTTGGTGGGTCGCTGGGCTCGCGGCTATTCAGCCGACTCGCCGCTCCGATCCGTTTGGGAGTCTTCGAGTTCTTGTTCGTGGTGCTTGCTGCGTGCTTGGTGGGTCGCTGAGCTCGCGGCTATTCAGCCGACTCGCCGCTCCGATCGTGACGAGGTCCGTCGACTCAATTTTGCCGGGGCCCTTTAGCGCCATTAGGCCCATGCGACCGATGCCAAAGGATGACGGATGACCACGCCAGTTTCACAAAAGGGTTCGCAGCCAGTTACTCAGCAGCTGAGCGCCGAAGAAGTGCAGCGCACCATCGAGTGGATGGCCGAACGGTTGGCGACTCTGCGCGCGGAGTTAGGGCGGGTGATTGTCGGTCAGGCGACGGTAGTGGACTCCGTTATTTTGGGGATGCTAGCCCACGGCCACGTGCTGTTGGAAGGCGTGCCCGGAATTGGCAAAACGCTGTTGGTACGCACGCTTGCTCAGGCGCTGCATGTGGAGTTTTCACGGGTCCAGTTCACCCCCGATCTGAAGGCGAGCGACGTGCTGGGCACCCAAGTTCTGGTCGAGGACGAGCGCGGCGGTCGGCAGTTGGTTTTTCAACCGGGGCCGGTGTTTACCAATGTGCTGCTCGCCGACGAAATCAACCGCGCTACGCCGAAAACTCAGAGCGCTCTGCTCGAAGCCATGCAAGAGCGGTCGGTGACGATTGGCCGAACGACCCATCAACTGTCGGCGCCGTTTTTTGTGTTGGCGACCCAGAATCCGCTTGAAATGGAAGGCACTTACCCTCTGCCTGAGGCCCAGCTTGATCGCTTCATTTTCAAGGTCGAAGTCCCTCTGCCGACGCCCGAGGATCTGCATGAAATTGTCGCGCGGACGCTGTCACCGCAGCCGCATCAGGTCCAGCCGGTGATGACGGGCGAAGATATTTTGAAAATTCATCTGTTTGCGCTGGGCTGTCCGATCGCGCGCCACGTGGTCGATTACGCCGTGCAGTTGGTGCATGGTTCCAATGGTCATCTCAAAAGTGTGCAAAAATACTTGCGATCTGGGGCGTCGCCGCGTGCGGCGCAAGCGCTGGTCTTGGGTGCCAAGTTGCGAGCATTGTCGCAAGGTCGCGCAGCAGCGAGCATCGACGATATCAAGGCGCTGGCCAAACCGGCGCTACGTCATCGAATCCTCTTGAGTTTTGATGCCGAGGCCGATCGTGTGCGCCCCGACCACGTGATTGAGCAAATGCTGGGCGAAGTCGATCGACTCGCTCGGGCCTAGTTGCCGACCGCTATGAGTGACGCCACTTCGCAGGGCCTGCGCACGGAACTTTTTGACCCCCAGTTTTTGGGGCGAGTCGAGCAACTGGCGTTGCTGGCGCGGCGAATGGCGACTTCGGGCGCTCAGGCCCATCGCCGCAGCAAGAAAATCGGCTCAGGTCTTGAGTTTGCTGAGCATCGCGACTACGCCGCGGGCGACGAGCCTTCGCAGATCGACTGGGCCCTGTTGGCGCGCTCCGATCAACTGCAAATACGCGAATACGAAGAAGAAGAAGACTTATCGGTGTACTTCATGGTCGACCATTCGCTGTCGATGGCGGTGGCGCCTGAGGATACCCCGACCCTGCTCGATCGCGCGCTGCAATTGTCGGCGGCGCTGGCGTATATTTCGCTGTCGAACTTGGACCGGGTGGCGGTGGTGCCGTTTGGCTTGGGGGCCGAACCGCCGATGCGGCCGGTGCGCGGTCGCGGTCAGTTCTTCAGTCTGCTTCGGGCGCTGTCGGCCGTGCAACCCTCTGGAAAGACGGCGATTCGACGTGCGCTGGAGGACTTCATTCGCTACCAGCCGCGCAAGGGCCTAGTGGTCCTTATCAGTGATTTTTTCGACCCCGAGGGCCTAGGTGACGGGCTTAAGTTGTTGGCCCACCGTGGTTTTCAGCCGATGATCCTGCACTTGGTCGACAACGCTTTGTTGCACGCAGGCAGCTTCGGCGACGTCGCGCTTGTCGACACTGAAACAGGCGAATTGCAAGAAATTACGCTAACTCCGTCGATGATGGCGGAGTATCGCAACGCTTTTGAGGCCTTTTGCGTTGAGATCGAAGCAGCCGCCCGGCAAGTAGGAGCGACGGCGCTGCGCTTAGACATAGCAATCCCCTATGATGACGCCGTACTACGGGTCTTTCGTGCCGGCGGGTTTTTGGGTTGATGGTTGCAACGGGCGAAGTTGCCAGTTGGCTGCAACTGGCTGCGGTGGTGGCCTGTGGGCTGGCCTTGCTGTACTTGTTGCGGCCACAGCGGCGGCGCGTCGAAGTGCCGTTTGGCGGGCTGTGGCAAAAAGTGTTGTTGCAGTCTCAGGCCCGCGCTTTTGGGCGCAAGTGGCAGCGGCTGTGGTCGTTTCTGGTCCTGCTGCTGATCGCCGGTGGGCTACTCGGAGCGTTGGGCGAACCGATTTTTCGCCCCGAACCGCCGCCGCAAGCTCTGGTGCGCTGGTCGACGGTGCTCATGGTCGATGTTTCGGCGTCGATGGCCACGCTGGATGGCCAAACACCGGCTACCTCGGTGGCAAGGCCGCAAACACGTTTGGCCGAGGCGAAGTGGCGGGCCGGCCAGTGGCTGGATTCGCTGCCCGCGGACGAACAGGTGCTCGTGCTGACCGCATCGGGCCACATCACGGTGCTGGCCGGTTGGGGTAGCGACCGCGTTGCCCTCCAGCGCGCGCTGGCCTCCATTGAGACCACGGACGCAGGGTTGGACCTGCGCAGAGCGGTGGCGGACGCGCAGGCGATGTTGGCGGGCAGGCCAGGGCCGCGCATTGTGCTAGTCGGCGATCTGGGCCCGCCATTGGAGCCCCTGACGCTTAGTGACGGTGGCGTGGACAGCGAATCGATGGCCAGCGCGACGCCCGGGACCGAACGTCAAAAATCGAGCGGAGAGCCGCCCCAACGGCAAGTGGCTGATCCGAAAAACATTCGTCAAGATTCGCAAAACTCGAACCGGCTGGGGCCTGTGGAAGTGTTGCCGGTTGGACCGCCGCGCCAACTGACGGCCACCGGTGCCTCTGCTGCAGCCGAATTGGCCGCGTTGACCGCCCAGCCCGTGGACGATTTGGCGATTGCCGATGTGCGCCTTAGGCCCGAACTTGGTGACGTCGACATTGGGACCCTGACCGTTAGAATCATCAATCGGTCTAATCGGTTACAGGCCGCCAAGCTCGCCGTGCGCTCGTCGGCTACCGCCCAAAATGCCAAGCAATTTGATAAAGACACCACCTTGCGCCACCTCAAGTCTGTGCAATTGCCGGTAGGTGAGTCTACCCATGTGGTGCCGCAGCTCGATCTGGCTCAAGCGCATTTTGGTGTTCACGTTGAGGGCTCGGCGCCGCTATGGCGCGACAAAGCACCGTGGAACAACTGGGGATTTGCGGTGGTGGCCGAGCAGCGTCGCCTGCGGGTCTTGCTGGTCGGTGACGACAATCAGTTCCTGCTGGGCGCTTTGCGCGCGAGTGGGCGAGCAGAGGTTGTTGAAGTGGCGGCTGCTGAGTACATCGGCAAAACTAGTGAGCAATTGCGTCAAACTCATCGCCCCGATGTGCTGGTCTTGCATCAAGTGCCGGCGCCGCCGCTTTCTGACATGCCGGCCCTGGTGTTGGCAATCGCTCCGTTGCAAGATGCCACCGCGACAACGCAAATGCTCAATGGCCCTGAGGTGTTGGCCAAGGCGGGCGACCATCCATTGATGCGCGGGGTCAGTTTTCAAGACACCAACTTCGACGTGGCCCGACGGCTTCGCCCGCAGCCCGGCGAGGTGATTCTAGCCGCGGCGACCCTGCCAGGCGGTAGCCTCGCGGCGGTGATGGTGGCGGCAGAGGCGCCGGTGCGGCGAGTGGACTGGGGTATCGACCTGATGGAGACGGACCTGGTCGCGCGTTACGCCATGCCGATTCTGGTGGCCAACGCCCTGAGCTGGCTGGCGGGTGACGCCGAGCCGCTGGTCCCGCCGCTGGAGGTGGGTCGGCCGTGGGCCGTGGAAAAACCCAATCGCGGCCACAATTGGCAGTATCTGGAGCCGGGTCTGCCGCCGCGTCCGGCCCGTCAGGCGGCCGGGCAGGTGTTGGCGAGCAGCGAAGTCCACGGCATCCACGTCTGGCGCGACGGCAAGCAAGCCCAGATGGCGCGACCAACCACGTTGGGAAGCGTCGAATCTCCAACCGCGGCGTCGCCTCTTGGCCAACCAGTTTCCCTGCATCGAGCGACGACAGCGGCGCCAGATCAGTCGCGATTGGCGCGCTGGGCCTATTGGTTGCTGGCAGTTGTGGCGGCGATCTGCGTGGAATGGTTGCTGTACTTGCGGCGGAGGACGGTATGACCGCGCGCCGCTGGCTGTGGGTGTTGGTCTGCTTGGCTTGCGCCGTGGCGTCGACGCTGTTGTTGCCAGACCAAGTGCAGCCGTGGTCAACAGCGCTGGCTCGCCAAGGCATTGAATTTGCTGCGCCTAACTGGTTGTGGCTGGCATTGGCGGCATGGCTGGTGCCTTTGGCGCTGCCATTGAGCCTGACCGACCTGCCGCGCTGGCAAGTGGCCATTCAGACTGGGGTTCGCATGGCCCTGATTGCGCTGGTGGCGGTGGCGATTGCCCATCCCCGCGCGCTTAGGGATCGACCGCGGCGCCCGCAGTTGATTCACGTCATCGATCGCTCGGATTCGGTCGCTGAGTCGGTGTTGGTCGCGGCGCAATCGGGACTCCTCCAGTCGGCCAAGCTACTGCAGCAACGCGACAAGACCACCGCAAGTCCGGGCGATGAAACGCGCAGCGAGGCCGAATTGGCCGTCGTGGTTTTTGACGCTCGGGCTGCGCGCCTGCCCTGGCACCACACGGCGGAGACCCTGCAGGCGCCTCACCTACCACGACGGTCGGCCGAAGGTCGGGATGCAGGCGGCGGTGCCACAGATCTGCAGGCGGCGCTGAACTTGGCGTTGGGTCTGGTCGACGGTCACACCGTACCGCATCTGGTCGTGTGGTCGGATGGCGTAGAGACGCAAGGTGAAGCGCTGGACACCGTCCATGCGCTGCGCTTAGCTGGCGTGACTGTCCATACGCCGCACCTACCCGCTCAGCCGCTACAACCCGAGATTTTGGTTGACCGCCTAGAGTTACCGCAAGTTGTGCGTGCTGGTGTCCGGTTTCCGCTCGCTGTGCACCTCCAGTCGAATCAAGCCGGCCGAGTCGCCTGTCAGGTTCGCGCCCAAGGCAACTCTGTGCCGCCGGTCATCGCCGACATCATCAACGGCGAAACTCGCGTCCAGCTTGCCGAATTGGTGTTGCGCAAAGTCGGTGCCGTCGATTTGCAAGTCGATTGCACCCCGGCGGTGGGTGCTGACCGTTTTGCCTCCAATAATCACCTGCGCGGCCGGGTAGTCGTGCAGGAACGACCCAAAGTGCTGTACGTCGAGGGGCAGGGCGGCCGCGGCGCGCTGGCGTTGACCAAGGCGCTGTTAGACGATTTTGAAGTCGAGTTGCGGCCGGCTGACGGGTTGCCGCGCTCATTGGGCGGGCTCAAGCCCTATCGGGCGGTCATCCTGTCCGATGTGCCGCGGGTGTCGCGCGATGGGGTGCCGCTGGTGACCGATGGCGACATGCGCAATCTGCACACTTACGCTCAGAGTGGCGGCGGTCTGCTGGTGATTGGCGGAGAAGACTCTTTAGGATCAGGCGGTTATCAAGACACCTATTTGGACAAGCACGTACTACCAGTGGCCATGGATGTGCAATCCAAGGTGGAGCAGCCCACGATTGGGCTGATGCTATGCGTCGACCGCTCTGGCTCGATGAACGGACCGAAAATGGAACTGGCCAAGGCCGCTGCGATTGCCACCGCGCAGGCGCTAGCAGCCGAAGACCTGATTGGAGTCGTCGCCTTTGACAACGAAGCACGGATTGCGGTGCGCTTGCAACGCGCTGGCAACAGCTATCGCATCGAATCCGACATTGCCAAGTTGTCGCCCGCGGGTGGGACCCACATCTACCCTGCGATCGATATGGCTTACCAGCAGTTGGTTTCGGCCAACGCTAAGGTCAAGCACGTGATTGTACTGACCGATGGTCAGGCGCCGCGAGCGGGTATCGATGCGTTAGTGCGGCAGATGCGCAACTCGGGGATTACGGTTTCGAGCGTCGGCATCGGCAGCGACGTTGATCGCAACCTGCTGGAAGCTATAGCGGATCGCGGCGGTGGTCGCTCCTATTTCACCGACCGACCCGAAACGTTGCCGCGCATTTTTGTCCGCGAAACTAAGCTCATTGCCGGCCAGTCGGTGATTGAGACTTCGGTGCGCGCCCGCGTGGCTCCAGGGTTGCGGCGCATCGACTTGCTGCGTGGCGTGGAGATTGGCACCGCTCCTAGTTTACTCGGGTTTTTGCCAACAAAGGTCAAACCGGGTGCCGAAGAAATTCTGCGGCTGTCGAACGGTAAGCCCTTATTGGTGCGCTGGCGGCTGGGTTTGGGTAAAGTCTCGGTGTGGACAAGCGATTTGAAGAATCGGTGGGCGTCACAGTGGACCGATTGGCCCGGTTACGCGCGACTGGCCAGGCAGGTGGTGCGCGACGTCATGCAAGAGGATCTGGGTGTGGACCTCCAAGTGCGGCTGGTCCGGGAGCGCGACCGTTTGCGGGTGGCCGTCGATGCGCTGGAAGAAGACGGAACGCCACTGACCCAGTTGCTTGGCCAAGCCATTATTCGCGATCCAGCGGGCACCGAAATGCCGGTACAGCTGATCGAAGTGGCGGCTGGTCGCTATGAAACTAGCGTGGCATTACAGGGTTATGGCGCCTGGGACGTCGCGGTCAGCTTGCGGCCCTCGGCGAACAAGCCGGTGCTCGCTTCCGGTCGGGCGACGGCGATTCATCCCTACCCCGATGAGCACCGCATGACGCAGGAGCCACCGACGGTGCTGCGGCAGTTGGTGCAGGCAACCGCTGGCAAAGTCGATTCGCAACCAACGGATTGGCTGGACACCCGCGGGCTGACCCACCGCAGCTATCGACCGCTGTGGCCCGAGCTGGTGCAGCTGGCTTTGGCCTTGCTGCTGCTGGATGTGCTGTTGCGCCGACTGCGGCTGGGCAAGGCGCAGGTGGTGCGGTGGCACGGGTTGCGGCGGTTTAAGTAGCTGGCGATTCGCTCTGCTCAACGCAACGCCCAAACGTGCCTTGAAAGCACAACGCATTACGCGACAATTCGCCTTCCAATTGCCGCCGCCAAGCCACCGCGCTACCCTGACCTCGCAACGCCAATTACACCGCGATGGCGAGGGCCAATGCTGTGGGCGCCGACGCCGTTGTCGGTCCAATGCAATAGCGTTCTCTGGCTTGGCGCAAGCGACTTGCCGCGCAATTGCCAACTTCACCGGACTCGAAGTCCGCGTTCGGTAACCACAACGAGCTTGCCGGGTTGCGCGTGCGCGATCAGTGCGTCCCAGCGTGGCCGCAAAAATTCTTGCACGGCCTTCCGACCACTGGTTGGCGGCCGCACCAACACGATCCCGCCGAACAATTCGGGCGGATACTCGCGCACATCGCCGATGCCCTTATCCATGGTGATCAAAATGCGGCCGTCATCACGTGCGCGCGGCAAGATTGCGGCGTCCGGTGCGCCGGCCATTCCTTCGTCAGCGACAGTGTCCGCATCCTGGCCGCGGGCCCAAAGCTCGCCCAACAACTCCACGGGCAAGTGCTCGTCAAGTTTGAACTTCAAAGCAATCCGAGCGGAAGCAGGCTTTCTTCGCGCGCTAGGTCTGCGGCATAGGCCAGAGCGGCATCGATATGCTCTGGCAGAAGCGTCGGATAACTAGCGAGAATTTCCGCGCGTGTCGCTCCTTCGGCCAAACTGTCGAGGATCGTGGACACGGTGACGCGTGTTCCAGCGACAATTAGTTCTCCACCCATGATCGCCGGGTTGCGGGCAAGATAAAGGTGCCAGTTGACCATTTTACCCTTTGGGGCGTCGTCGGTGGCCACGCGTGAGCCAGAACCTACACGTTAACCAGTTTGTACTGCAGTTGCGATTCTAGGCTACAGAATTCAGCCAACCCCAAGGCGAGGCACACGCAATCCTTGCTGTTGAGGTTGGTTTCGACGAATGCACCAGCTACGGCTTGTGGCCTTTTCATGCCGGTCCCCTGACTGGCTAGGTACCTTCTGCTGCGGCCCTGAAACGCGGCGTGCTGCTGTGCGGCCAAGAACTGATCTGGTCGTCGGATCGCACATTGCTGTGCCACTTCAACAAGGAGCTTGGCCTAGCTAAGCACAGCAAATTCTGCGCCCTCGATTCGAACGGCTGCCGGCTTGCAGCCTTTCGGCGGAAAGACGGTTGCCGCGAACCATGGGCCGTCTGGAGGAACCGGCACTATTGCAGTGTCGACGTTGGCAATAGCCGCACCCGCTTCCTGAACTGCCACCAGCGGAATTGGAACAGCGGCAACGCCCATGGTTTCGGCAAGAAAAAACTTGCTCTCGCGTGCCGATTGGGCAAGCGGGGCGATATCAACGGTGACATATTTCAACAGCTCTTTCACGTGCGCAGGCTTCAGCTTGACCCGGGATCCGACAAGCGTCAACAAGTCCTCTTGCGGGTCCAAAAATAGGCTGTTCAGCGAGTCTACCAGTGAACCCGTTGCTGCAGTTGTGCCCTGCCAACTAGCGAAAAACGGCAACTTCGCCTTGGAGAGCCAGCGCAGTTCGTTCAAGGTCGCTGGATCACAGATGTCTGCCGTCCACACAAGCTTTTCGCTCCACAATGCGTTTGGTTTCCGCACATCATACAAGCGCCACAGCCGACCGTTCGTGAGCACCGCCCATGGGCAGTTGTAGTTTTGCGCGTAGTTCAGGGTCTGCACGATGGCCGCGGTCTCGTTCAAGTTGCCGTCCAAGGCCTTGGCCTCAATGATAGCAATCGGGGTTTTGGCTGTCGCTGCGGCCAAGTTCAGGAACAAGGCATAGTCGGCGCGCCCTACGGCTTGAACAGGGCTCCATTCCGCTGACACTTCATCGTCGTTCTCAGTGTCCCACCCGAGCGCTTTGAGGATGGGGTCGATACAAGCCATCCGGGTCGCGGCCTCGCTCAGGCCCTTACCTTTCTTGTCCTCGACCCAATTGGCCCTGCTTTGCAGGGTGTTGCTCAAGATTTGCTCAGTCATGGCTTGGAGAACCTCAGTAGGAATCATCGTAGTGTGAGCAAATTGTGTCAACAACGCTATTTTGGCGGTTTAGCGGCGGACCCAGAATTGCTAGAACCTTCGAATCTGACGGCCCATGCCTGCGCCCAAACATGCGTTGAAAGCACAACGCAATGCGCATCTTGCTGCGCTCCAATTGCCGTGGCAAAGCCACCGCGCTACCCTGCCATCGCTGCCCCGACCACCAGTGGCCAGCCGGAGCGTTTCATGGACTTTCGCGGCGCCCAACGCGAAAAAATCTTGGCCTTGCTTGCTGATGCAGGCGGGGTAACTGAAGCCAACGTTCGCTTGGTTTCGCAGCAAACTGGCGTCGCGGAAGCCGAAATCTGGGGTGCTGGCCAGTTCTACGGCTTGTTGCGTCAAGATGGACCGAAAACGCTGGTTTGTGACGGCTTGACCTGCAAAGCGCTGGGTGCCGACGCGCGCAAAGCGCAATTGGAAAGCCTCGGTCACAGCTGTGAGTTCTTTAGTTGCCTAGGGTTATGCGACGTCGCCCCGGCGGTAATCGGTCCGGACTTGGTCCCATTTGCCGACTGCGACCGGGCATGCCACATCACTGCCAACGACCCGAATTTAGCCATCAATCTGGCCGGCCCTCGGGACTCGAGTTACACCGCGTTTGCCTGGGCCAAAGCCATGGGTGCCGACGCCGTCATTGATCTCATCGAAAAGTCTGGCTTGCAAGGCCGAGGCGGCGCGGGCTTTAGCGCGCACATCAAGTGGAAGGGCGTGCGCGGTCAAAAAGACCCCACTCGCTACGTGGTCTGCAACGCCGACGAAGGTGAGCCGGGGACGTTCAAAGACCGCGAGTGCATTCGTCTGCAACCCGAAAAACTCGTCGAAGGTCTGGCAATTGCAGCGGTTGCCATCGGTGCCCGCGACATCTACATCTACTTGCGCGCCGAATTTGAGCGCGAGCGCCGCATTCTGGTCGATTGCGTGGCCAAAGCGACCGCCGGACCGCTGGGCGGCCTGACTTTTCACATGGTCCGTGGCCACGGCGCCTATATTTGCGGCGAAGAAACGGCGTTGTTGGAGTCGATGGAAGGCAAGCGCGGGATGCCTCGCCTCAAGCCGCCGTTTCCGACTGAAAAGGGCTTTCGCGACAAGCCGACCCTGATTCATAATGTGGAAACGCTGCTGTGTGTGCCCGATATTGTGCTGCGCGGTGCGCCGCGGTTTAGAGCACTGGGGCGTCAGGAAGCGGGTAGCAAGCTCTATTGCATTTCTGGGCATGTGGCGCGACCGGGTGTGTATGAACTGGCGCTGGGCGTCACTTTGGATGAATTGGTCGACGCGGCAGGAGGTTACGTCGGCACGCCGTTGGCGTTTAGTCCGGGCGGCGCGTCTTCGGGCTTTCTGCCGATGAGCGAGCGCAACCGGCCGCTCGATTTTGGCAACCTCGCCGCCGTGGGTTCGATGCTGGGCAGCGCAGGCGCGGTGGTCCTCAATGACACCATCGATATGGCCAAAGCTGTAGAGTGGCAACTGCACTTCTTTGAGCACGAAAGCTGTGGACAATGCGCACCTTGCCGGATTGGAACTCGCTGGTTGCACCAAGCTCTGCGAGACTATCTGCGCGGCGGCGATCCGGTGGCGCTGACCAATGCGGATGACGTCGCGTGGGAGATGGCCGAGGGCTCGATTTGCGGCCTAGGCCAGATTGCTGCATTGCCATTGACGAGTGCTCAACAGTACTTCCCTGACTTTTTTACCAAACGGCGGCCCGCGCCCTTGCCTTAACTGCTAGGTGACCCCATGAGCGACACGTTTACCATCGGCATCGACGGCGAGCAACTGCCTGCGCGCAAAGGCGAAACCGTTTTGCAGGTCGCGCGGCGCGGCGGCATTCACATCCCGACCCTGTGCGCTGATGACCGCCTGGATGCGGCGGGTTGCTGTCGCGCCTGTTTGGTCGAAATTGACGGCCAACGGCGGTTGCAACCCTCATGCGCGTGGCAGGCTACCCCGAACATGAACGTCAAAAGTCACTCGCCGCGGGTTCAACGCCACCGCGAGACGCTGCTGGCGATGTACATGGCCGACCACAAGCTGGGCGCCGATGGTTTGCCGATTCACACCACCCAAGGCAACGAGCTTCGCAACTGGGCGCTGGAAACGCCGCACAAGAAGCTGACTCCAGTGCACTCGCCGCGCAAGGGTCGAGTCGAGGACCTCAATCCGTACATCTCCTTTGATCCAGAACTGTGCGTGGTGTGCGCCAAATGCACGCGCTACTGCGATGAAATTGAAGCAGTCAATGCCATCACCCTGACCCTGCGCGGCAGCGAAACGACCATTGCCACCCACGGCGAGCGCGGCTTGCTCGACACCACTTGCGAGTTGTGTGGCGGCTGCATCGACGTCTGTCCGACCGGTGCGATGCACGCCAAGCAGACACCGCGGTTCTTGCAACCCGAAGAAATAACAAAGGTTCGCACCACGTGCAACTACTGCGGCGTCGGTTGTCAGATCGATCTCAATGTCCACAAGGGCAAGATTGTGCAAGTGACTGCGCCGCCGGTCGGCGAGACGGTCAATGATGGTAACCTGTGCGTAAAAGGCAGGTTTGCTTACAATTTTGTCCACCACGAGCAGCGGCTGACGACGCCGATGATTCGCGGCGCCGATGGTGAGCTGCATCCGGCGACGTGGGAGGAAGCGATCACCTTTGCTGCCAAAGGCTTACTGCGCATCAAGGACCAGCATGGCCCGCACGCGCTGGGTTTTGTGTCGTCGTCGCGCTGCACGAATGAAGAAAACTATTTGGTGCAAAAGCTGGCGAGGGCTGCTTTTGGCACTAACAATGTCCACCAATGCGCTGCGACGTGACACGATCCTACTGTCGTCGGTCTGGCGACAACCTACGGTGCCGGTGCAATGACCAACTCGATTCCTGAAATCGAGGACTGCGACTTGATGATGGTCATTGGCTCCAACACGACCGAAGCGCATCCGGTCATTGCGATGGCGATGAAAAAGGCGTTGCACCGCGGCTGCAAGCTAATTGTCGCCGATCCGCGGGCGATTTGGCTGACTCAGATGGCCGATCTGCACATTCAGCACGAGCCGGGCAGCGACGTGTGGCTGGTCAACGCCATGACCAACGTGATTTTGGCCGAGGGCTTGGAAGACAAGACCTACATCGAGCAAAACTGCGAGCAATTTGAAGCATTTCGCGATAACGTGCAGCGCTATACGCCCGAGCTTGCCGAAAAGGTGACCGGGGTGCCCGCCGAGCAGATTCGTACCGCGGCGCGCATGTACGCTACTACGAAAAAGGCAGGGATTTTCTATACCTTGGGCATTACTGAGCACACTCACGGCACCGATAACGTGTTTGCGCTGGCCAACTTGGTGGCGATTACCGGCCACTTGGGCGTGCGGTCGGCGGGCCTGAACCCTTTGCGCGGCCAAAACAATGTGCAAGGCGCCGGCGATTTGGGTGCCCACCCCGACAATCTGCCAGGGACGCAAAAAGTGGCAGACCCGGTGGCGCGGGCGCGCTACGAAAAGGCTTGGGGCGTCAATTTGACCACTGAACGCGGCCTCAATCTGACTGAAATTATGACTGGCGTTGAACATGGCACCATCAAGGGCATGTTTTGTATGGGTGAAGATATTCTGATCTCCGAACCCAATGCCGGTCAGTTGGAAGCGGCCCTCAATCACATTGAGTTTTTAGTGGTGCAAGAGATTTTTCCAAGTGAAACCATGCGGTTTGCCCACGTGGTGTTGCCTGCTGGCTGTTTTGCTGAAAAAGACGGTACTTTTACCAACACTGACCGCCGCGTGCAGCGGGTGCGCAAAGGGGTTGAACCACCGGGTCAAGCGCGGCCCGACTGGGAAATTCTGGTCGATTTGATCCGCGCCTGCGGTTACCCGACGCCGAATTACCGCACGCCGGCTGAGATTTGGGACGAAATGGCGGTGGAAAGCCCGCGGTTTATGGGCATCAGCCACGACCGCTTGGACCGCGATGGCGGCATTCAGTGGCCGTGTCCGACCGAGGACCATCCCGGCACGCCCATTCTGCACATCGACAAGCCCATGCGCGGAAAGGTGCTTTTGCGCGCCGTCGAGTATCGTCCGCCGGTCGAGCCGACGTGCAACGACTACCCGCTGGTGCTGTCGACCGGTCGGGTGCTGTACCACTACAACGCGGCCAACCAGACGGTGCGCGAGATGGGCGCCGTGCTCAAAGTCCCCAATAACTTCTTGGAAATACACCGTTTTGACGCCAAGCAGCTCGGGGTGACCAACGGCGAGAAGGTGCGCGTGATTTCGCGGCGCGGCGCTGTCGAAGTCGAAGCGATGGTCAGCCCGCGGATGAAACCGGGGCTGGTGTGGATGCCGCTGCATAACTTTGGCGATCCGAGCAACCGCGTGAATCTGCTGACGATTGACAAGGTGGACGAGACGACTGGCACCCCCGAATTCAAAGTGTGCGCGGTGCGCGTGGAACGTCTGGCCGCGTGAGTTTGGCTGGACAGCGGACGGGATGGCCACTGAGGACCTGTGACAGAACAAGTCGTTCTGTCACAAGTCCTTCTTGCTGGCAAGGTGGGTCGCAAGTTCGCGTCTTTGCAAGACGACTCTCTGCTCCGGCGCATTGCCGAACGATCGAGTTATTTTGTCACCAATCCTGAAGGGACTCGCCTGTTGGATTGTGGCTGCCGTAGCGTTTGGGGCGAGCAATAGTGCGATTGCGCAGGCGATTGGCCCCGGCCATGAAGCTGAGATCGAGAGTTTGGTCGCACCTTACACCTCCGGTTCGGCGCTGACCTACGCGGCCAAGCTCGACGGCATCTCAATTGGTGCGCAGCACGTCGATTTTGTGGTTTCAGGGCCACTGGGCCAAGCGACGCTGCGGGCACGTTTGCGGCCACAGTCGACCACGGAACAGGTCGCCGGTCCCTCGTGGACTTTTGAACGCCTGCTCGAGCCGATGCCGCCAGCGCTGGCTGCGGCCTTGGACGTGGTTCAGGCGCAAATTATCCAAGCAGATCAGGGACAATGGCGGCAGAAGTTGCTGGGTGTGGCTGCCGCGCCGCCAGCGCAAGTAGGCGTGCAAGCGCGCCAACCAGTGGAGTTTGCCCGCTGGCGATTGGTTGAAGCTGCGGCCATGTGGGCGTTGGTGATTGCCTTGCTGGGCTGGTTGGCGCGGACCGCAGTGAGCAATCGGCAGGGGCGCACGTGGGGCGGGACGGTGGCGTGGACAATGGCGGTTTGCGCGCTCCTGCTGTTGCCGTTTGCACAGCGGCATTTGCTTCCGCAAGCGATGTTGCACTGTAATAATCACGGGATTGAAGATGCGCGCCTGTTGACGTCGGCTAATCCACTGCACCACGCGACGCTGCTGGCGCGCTATGGTCCCGCTTGGTTTGCGCCGCATTGGGCGCTAACGCAGGTTCTGGGCGGAACCGACCAAGCGATGGCATTGGCGGCAACGCTGGCCGGCTGTGCCGCTGCAGTCGTAGGTTTTGTAGCGGGTTGGCTGTGGTCTGGCGTGCGCGGCGGTCTGGCCATGCTGCTATTGCTAGCGGTGATGCCACTGGCCGTGCGGGTCGCCAACTCTGAAAGTAGCTTTGCTTTTGGGCAGCTGGCGGTTGCGCTGGCGATCCTGTCTGTGGCGATGATCCGCGTTCCGGCGACCACCGAACACCAGCCAGCGCCAAAAGATCGGCGCAGTTCGTTGCCGGGCTTGGGCTGGGGCCTGTTGGGGCCGTCGTTGTGGCTGGTGGGGACCGGGCACTCGTTCGGTCCTGGTCTGGCTGGTGCGCTGGTGATCTTTTTTGCGCCAGAGCTGCTGGGACCGCCTAGCGCGGGACGGCGTTGGTGGCCGACTCTGGCCGCGGCAAGTGTGGCACCGCTGGCCTTTTTGCCGCTGGTGCTCAGCGGCGATCCCAACAACCGAGCGCGCATTGCGGCGGCGACCTGGCAGGAAGCCTCGCCGTTCAAGCCGTTGTTGCACGTGTTGTGGTGGCAGCCGGCGTGGACTACGCCGGTTTTGGTGGTGGCGATTTTGGTCGGTGTACTGGCACCCACTTTCGGCAGTGAATCAAGGAACAGCCGGATTTTCAACGGCATCATGCGGTTGTTGGGCGCCTGGTTATTGATCGGTGTCACCCTCTTTGTCGGCGGCTCCCATTCGGTGGCCCTGCGCTACCAAGGCCTGTTGGCGCCGGTGGCGGCTTTGTTGGCAATGGTCGGGGTGCAGTGGTTGCGGTGTGTTACGGTGGTTCGACCACGGTGGTTGCGCGAGTCGATCGACGTGACTCCGCTCGCGGTAGTGGTTGGCTTGTTTTCACCGGCATCCGACTGGCAAGACGTTGAAACTGCTTCGTATGCTTCGATCGCCGACCACCTCGACGCCATCCCTGACGGTTCTTGGATTGTCCTGCCCCGCCGTGAACAGACCGCTGGCGTTGAAGTCGTCATTGATTTTCCAGAGTTCCTCGGCAAGCGTCAGGGCCGCACTTGGCACCGCATCCACATCGACGAACTCGAGCGGCTGCGCGCGGAGGGTCGCGGTCCGCAAGCGGGCGATCCGGTGTTTGGGTGGCGCGGTCCGCACTGCCAAGCGTTTGCTAGAGTCGTCGGCACGCCGCCTCAACACGATGATGGTACAGGTGTTTTGGTCCACCAACGCTGCGTGGACCTGTTGCGGGCGTTTTCAGGTCCGGTGGTGGTTGCCGGTTGGATGCCCGCGCCGGTCGACCAAGCAAGCGAGTTGCCTAAGGAGTTTCACCAGTTTTTGCCAGGCGAAATTCACTGGCGGCTGGTAGCGGCGCGGTAGGGCACTGTCATTTTGCCAGAGTCGATTGTCGACCGGCGGGCCTTTCAGGGCGCCAGACGCTGCCGTTCCCAGCCCTGAACGCCCGCGGTGTACACCAAACGGTCGTGCAAGCGACTGGCTCGCCCTTGCCAAAACTCAATACACTCAGGAGTTAGCCCCCAACCGCCCCAATGAGGCGGGCGCGGCACTGGGCCGTCACCGAACTGCTGTTGCACATCGGCGAGCCGGGTCTCCAATTCAGCGCGGTCCGCCAACCTCTGGCTCTGTGGCGACGCCCACGCTGCCAGTTGGCTCTGGTGCGGCCGGGATGCGAAATAGGTGTCAGATTGCGCGGTTGGCACGCGCCGAACCTGTCCATCGATGCGGACTTGGCGCTGCAAGTTGGGCCAAAAAAACAACAAGGCGGCGCGGTCGTTGGCCTGCAGTTCCTGCCCTTTGCGACTGGCGTAATTACCAAAAAATACCAAGGTCCCGTGTTCAACGCCCTTGAGCAGCACGGTCCGCGCTGATGGCTGTCCCGCGGAGTTAGCCGTCGCCAAGGTCATCGCCGTCGCTGTTGGGCCCAGCGTTTCCAGCGCCGCTTGCAGCCAAACGTCGAACAGGGTCAGCGGATTGGCCGGCGCATTCTCCTCGAGCAGCTCGCTCAAGTGATAGTCCTCGCGCAGATCGGCGATAGTTTGGCTTTGCATGTGGTTTTCCAAGCAGCTGTTGCCCTACGGTAGGTTACGAGGCCCCTATCCGCAAGGGCAAGACTGACCACGAGCCGTCTCCAACTTACAGCCTGCGCAAAATCGCCTGAGCCAACCGCTGCGCCGAACCCGGACCTAGTGCAAAAAACAGCGAAGGCTCAGTCAGTTCCAGCTCAAGTAGGCACGGCGCCCCCTCATCGTCGCGCAACACATCGACGCGAGCGTACAGGAGCCGCTTTGGAGCATAGGTGGCCACAATCGCCTGGGCTAAGGCCAATTCGTCCGCCGCCGGCTGGCGGGCCGCAATATTCTCGGGCGCGAACATCGCCGGCCCTGCCGCGACATTAGTTCGCAAAAGCGGGCCCTTGCGAATGCTGTGGCTGTACAGGCCGTCCAGGAAAATCAGCGCCGTCTCGCCGTCGCTATCGACGCGCTGCAGGTAGGGCTGCACCATAGCCGCGCGACCGGCCGCCAGCAAGCGCTGAGCATGAGTGCAAGCGGCAGGGCGATCGGTCGGGCCAAACCGCAGCGCATCCTGCGAACCGGCACCCACGCACGGCTTGACCACGCAATCGCTCAGGTGCCAGCGCTCGTCGAGCCAAGGCCGCAATTTGCCGGTATCTTCAAGTGGTTCCAAGAACATGGTCGGCACCACCGGCAAGCCAAGGGTGCGCAGTTCAGCCAAATAGTGCTTGTCGATGTTGTGGCGCACGACTGCCGGCGAATTGAGCACCCGTGTCGCGGTCTCCACCCGATCGAGCCACCCCAAAAACTCCGGCAAGCGCCGGGTGTAGTCCCACGGGCAGCGCATCACTGCGAGATCAAAGGTATTCCACTGCACGGCGGGATCGTCCCAATCCGCGGCTACTGCGGTGGCCCCGGCGGACCCCAATGCCGACAGGAGCAACGGCAGGTCGTCATCGACGGGGCGGGCGGCGGCAGTAGTGACAAGCGCGATAGTGGGCATCGGGCGGTTCTTGGGGTGGCGAACGTGAAGTGGCAAGCAAGGCTGGTTGATTTCAACTGCGCCTACTCCGGATCGCACACGCCAGAGCAGGTCGCTTCCACTAGGCCATTGGGTTGCAAAAAGCGATGAATCTGCTCCAGCGAGGCGGCCAGATAGCGCTGGGCCTCGTGCACCGGATTGCCTTTGGTCGCGGCCGGACCGGTGGTATCGAGCGGCGGACTGTTGAAATCGAACTCCACCAACGCACTTTCCGCGGCCACGGCGGTGTTGGCCAGCCCCCACACCGTGCGCGGCGCTGGCTGCAACACCGGGACCCCGAGAATGCGTGCGTGCAGATGCGTAGCTAGATTGGGTACTTGGGTATCGGCCAAACCACATTGCAACAAAATCGAACGCTTGGCCGGCCCGCCTGCATACGTATTGGCGCGCAGGTGCGGCCCATAAGTACCTGGATCGATGCGCTCCATCGGTGCGGTCAACAACAGACCGACTCGAGCCGCCCCTTGCTCACTGCCGGTCGCATTGTGAAGCAGTGCGGTAAAGGTCCCAAACGGCGCCGCGCGCGACATCATCAGGCCAAAACCGGCGCCGCCCACGCCCAGCACCGCGCGGTCAATCCACGGATTTAGGGCCACAGCCACGCCACCCAGAATGTGACCTTGCGAAAGACCATAGAAATACACCTCATTGCCAGCGGTCAGCGGCTGGCCGGTCGGCTGCAATTGCGGCAAGCTCCACAAGCCCTTTTTGGCCGCCCACGTTAGCGCCAGCTGGTTGGCCATGCCTTGGTGGGCCCGTTCGACAAAGCGCAGACCCGCGCTCGGTTGTTGAATCAAATCCGCGACTAGCTGGCCCGAGTCGGCCAACGCCATCCCCCACCAGTCGATGCCCATGCCCACTGCGCCCATCTTGTCGAGCAGATGCGGCAGAACGCCCACCACCATTTCCTCGCGGCCGCCAAAGAAACCGTGGCCATACTGGATGATGCGCACCGGTTGTTTAGGCGGCGTCGCCCACAGCTTGGGCGGCACCAGCAAGGTAAAGTCCAAGTAAGCAAAGCCATTTTGCTTGACCTTGCCAGTCGCATCGCGGGTCAATCGCGCTCCAGATTTTTCATTTTCGACGTACAGCGGCACTTTGATATGCCCCTCAAACTGGCGCGCGATCAACGGCTTGGGGTCGATAATCGTCTTGGTGATGGTCGCCTCCAAGGGCAGCGTCGCCAGTGTTTGCATCAACTGCTCCCGCACCGCCAGCATGTCGTCGGTGGCATTGGCTGCGCTGCGAGTAGTAAAGTCCCACGCTAACAGCAGGTTGCCGCGTTTGACTCCAAACTTTTCCAACACCGGAAACACATCGCCCTCAAAGTGGGGGCGCAGCGTATCTGCCGCTGCCGACGGCGTTTTGTCGCGCAGGGCCTTAAACGTGGCCGGCGCGCCTACGGCCGATCCATCGGCACCAAGCAGCCCTGTCTGCAGCGCCACAATGTAGCGATGACCCTCGTGCAGGCGCTCCACCGGCCGCAACATCAAGAAGCGATCACCGACCGAGGCTGGCTGCCCGTCCGGTTCGGCAAAGTGGGCCACCGCCTGCAGCGAGTCGGCATCGACGACGAGCGTCAGGTTCTTGGCACTTTGCGACGGCGAAAAATCGGGATTGATCTTGTCGCCAACGTAAGCCGGCACCAGGGCCTTGGCATCGACGCCATTGGGCAGCTTGACCGCAATTTGTCCTAGAATTCCATGGCCATCCTGCGGAAACATCGCGTAGAAATCGACGGTCTTGTCCGGCGCCGCATCCGGATTGCGCTTGGGCGCAGGCACCGACGGCATGACCAGCTGCGGTTTGCCTTGCTGGGCCCCTTGGCGGTACCAGTCAGACGGCCACGGCAGCATGCAATCCCACTCGGCGGCCAGCGACTGGCAGGCGTTGGGCACCTGATCGTTCGGGTGCCACGGCTGCACGGCCTTAGGCTTGACCGCGTCGCCCAACGCCGAGTCGAACGCCGCCGCTGCCCCGTCACTGGCATTGGCATCATCATTAGTGGCCGGGGTGGCCGAATCGGCGCAGTTTTGAACCAACATCAGCCACGGGGCGACCATCACCACCCGCAACGTTGTCACTCTTGGCAGTTTGGGCATCGAGAACCTCATAGGCAGTGCGGCGGACCAATTTAGCACAGCCGCGTTGACACTGCGCGCCTGCCCGAACACCATCTTGGGCGCGCCTTGCCCCGTTTTTCCACGGCGCCATCGGAGATTCATGTTGCCGTCCGCGCTGTATCGGCCGTCGCTGGCCTTGTTGACCGACCTGTACCAACTGACCATGGCGCAGGGCTGGTGGCACGCCGGCAAGCACCGCGACGAGGCGGTGTTTCATTTGTTTTTTCGCAAACATCCCTTTGGCGGCGCCTATGCAATCGCGGCCGGACTGCAGCCAGCCTTGGACTATTTGGCCAACTACCGATTTGATTCTGTAGACATCGCTTACCTTGCTCAAGTGCACGATCCAGCGGGGGATCCACTGTTTTGCGCGGACTTCCTGACCGAGCTGGGCGCAGCGCATTTCGACTGCGATGTCCACGCCATGCCCGAAGGGACGGTGGCCTTTGCCCACGAGCCGTTGCTGCGGGTGCAGGGCCCGCTGTGGATGGCCGCTCTGGTCGAGACGCCTCTGCTTAATCTATTGAATTTTCAGACTTTAATTGCCACCAAAGCAGCGCGAGTGGCGTGGGCGGCGCAAGGCGAACCGGTGCTTGAGTTTGGTCTGCGCCGGGCCCAAGGCATCGACGGGGCGCTCGCAGCGTCGCGGGCGGCCCACATCGGCGGGGCGGCGTCGACCAGCAACGTGCTGGCTGGGCGCTTGTACGGCATCCCGGTGCGCGGCACGCACGCTCACAGTTGGGTGATGAGTTTTGACAGTGAAATCGAGTCGTTTCGCGCCTACGCCGCCTCTATGCCCGGTAACTGTGTGTTCTTGGTAGACACCTTCGACACCGTGCAGGGCGTACACCACGCCATTGAAATCGGCCGCGAATTGCAGGCGATGGGTAAGCGCATGGTCGGCGTGCGTCTCGATTCTGGCGATTTGGCGTATCTGGGCCAAAAAGCCCGGCAGATGCTCGATGACGCCGGTTTTGCAGACGCGGCAGTGGTCGCCAGCAACGACTTGGATGAAACGCTGATCGAGAGCCTCAAGCACCAAGATGCCAAAATCGCGGTGTGGGGCGTCGGCACGCAATTGGTGACCGGCGGGACCCAGTCGGCGCTCGGCGGTGTCTACAAACTAGCGGCGATTCGCGGCAGCGATGGCCAGTGGCGGCACAAGGTCAAGCTGTCCGAGCAGGCGGTCAAGACGAGTAACCCGGGGATCTTGCAGGTGTCGCGCTACACGGACGGTCAGACTTTTGTCGGTGACTTGATTTGGGACCAACTGCAGCCGTTTCCTGCGCAACCGCTGGCTGTGCATCCACAAGACCACACGCGGCGTCACCCGTTGGGCCTAGCCGGTCACCAGCGCATCGATTTGCTGCAACCGGTGATGAAAGCTGGTGAAGTGGTGTACAGCTGTCCGCCTTTGGCGCAGGTCCGTGAGCATGCTCAACAGCAGTTGGCGGGTCTGCATAGTAGTATCAAGCGGTTGCAGAATCCGCATGCCTACCCGGCGGGATTGGAGCAGGGGCTATATCATCGCAAGGAGGAGATGATTTTGGCGGCGCGCCAACCGCTTACGCCAGCAACCGCGTCAAAATCGCGTACTTGCTAATCACATACACCGCGCGCACTCCATCTTTGATGCCAATTTTCTTGCCCTCGTCGTAGGTGCGTCCATTGTAGGAAATCGGCACCTCGTAGATGCGCAAACCGCGCTGCGCCGCCAGCTTGGCTGTCACTTCGGGCTCAAAACCAAAGCGATCTTCTTGCAGAACCAGCCCTTGGATGACCTGCCGCCGAAACATCTTGTAGCACGTTTCCATATCGGTGAGATTGAGGTTGGTAGCAACATTCGAAAGCAATGTCAAAGCCTTATTGCCCACCGAATGCCAAAAATACAACACGCGATGCGACTCGCCAGCAAAACGGGAGCCGTACACCACGTCGGCGCGGTCCTCCAGAATCGGCTGCAGCAACCGCCGGTATTCACTGGGATCGTACTCCAGGTCCGCATCCTGAACCACCACGTAGTCGCCCGTCGCCTCCTGAAAACCGCGCCGCAGGGCCGCGCCTTTGCCTTGGTTTCGCTCCTGGAGAAGCACGCGCACCTGCTGATATTGATTGGCTAATTCGGCAAGAATGGCGCGAGTGCCGTCCTTGCTGCCGTCATCGATAATCAGCAACTCGATGTCAAACGGCTGCGCCAACACTTGGGCAACGATGGCGGTAATGGTGGCCTGCTCGTTGTAACAAGGCATTACTACGGACAGTTTGAAGGCTGGGCGGGCATTGGAAGCAGTCATGCGAACGGTGTTCCTGTAAGAGTTCCGCATGCCGCCCAATCGGCACTCTCTCGACGTATGAAACTCATTGAGCGGCAGGTGGAATGTGGGCCGCAAATGCGGACCACCGCGGGGGTTTGGGGGCGGCGCGCCCCCAAGTTTCTAGTTAGGGTGGCTGTCTTCACAGCGCCGGATCTCCGGGGTCTTTGTACAAATCTTTGATTTCTTGTTGTAATTCTCGATGAGCATCGACGGTGTAGCCCAACTGCTCGGCTCGGTCGCGAAATCGGGTGCGGGCGTCAGCGAGTGCTTCTTCCATGCGGTCGGCGGCAAACTCGAGCAAACACGCACGGATATCGTCCAGACGTCGCATCGCCCCTTCTAGGTGCTGGTCAGTACGCGCCACCGCAGTCTGCAAGCGTTCGCTGTGCCCGCCCGCGGTCGTCATGCCGTCGCGCGCCCCCAGGTCGCCGCGCACTTCCAACAACTCGACGACCGAATCCACCAAGCTGTCGACATCACACAACAGGCCAATCGAGTCGGGCGTCGCCTTGCGATCGCGGACTAATTTAGCAATTTGATTGCGAATTGTCAAGGCCTGGCGCATTTGCCCACTGCGCACCGCCCACGCCAGCCACTTCCACGGTGGCAAAGCGCGAATCCAGCGCTGGGCCAAATAGACCGCACCCACAACCAAGGCAGCGCGAATCAGCCAAATCAGCAGACGTTCGAGCAGCACAAGGTCACTCGGCCAAGAAAAAGCGGCGCCATGCCGACATCGAGCCAAACGCCATCAGAAAATGAGGATCGTTGGAATTAAGCTCAATATTACCCAGTTTGAACGCACGCACCGCCTCAATGGCTGAAAACGTCTTGCCCGCTTTGGACGCCAGCGCGTCAGCTTCCAGTTTTTTGCCCAACGCGTCGGCCTCGGCTTCAGCGCGCTCGCCTTGGGCCAACAGTTTTTCGTGCTCAGCATCGGCCTCTGAGCGCACTTTCTTGTCGTACTCCAGCGCCTGCGCTTTGACGGTGGCGATTGCGACCTCAATTTCCTTGCGCTTTTCCTCGATTTTGTTGTTCCACTGCTCGCGCTCTAGGGCTACGTCTTTGTCGATGCCCTTTTGCACGGTGTCGGTCTCTTGCTTGGCTTTGGACTCGTTCTGAAAGGCAAAATCGAGCTCTGCTTGCACCGCATACTGTTGTTTGGCCTGCAACTGCGCCTCATACGGCGGATCGAACTGCAGCGCCCGAATCACCACTCCCGAATCGACCACTTGCATGTGATACTGCCGCAACTGCAGATTGAGCGCCTTGATCGCTGATTTTGCGACTTTTTCTCGTTCTTCGCTGACCTGCACCGTCTGATTGGACAGCTGCGCCAAATGCTCGCGCAAGAAACCCTCGCACACCGACTGCACTTTGGTGTGGTACGAATCGGCAAAGCCCTCGCGCACCACTTTATGCGCCTCGCCGGGCACGATTCGGTAGACCACGGCGACGTCGACATGCACCACGTTGTTTTCGCGGGTCCGCAAGTCCAGCGTATTGGTTCCGCTAAATTCGACGTACTGCACCGCGCGCGGCAACCGGTACCACGAATGCATGAACGCAAAGTCAAAATGGCGACCTTGGCCAAAATCCTCATCGTCAATGCCTGAGGTCAGCGACCGTCGCACGCCAATTTCATCCGGATAGATGTAGGTGGTCAGCATGGCCGGCAGCGCCCACGAGGCAATCAGCAGCAGGCTGAGGGTTTGCAGATTGAACAAGCGGCCCATGGCTATTCTCCTTTGATTGCCGGTATTTGCCGGACATCAAGCACTGTGGGCACTGGCCGCGCATACGGAGTCGCCGTGATCTTCTCCAGTTGGCCGAAAATATGCTTGGCAATTTCCAAGTTGAGCACATCCGAACCAGCGGCGCCGACGGCGTTGATTTTGGCCGCAAGTCCCTGAGCGCGCTCGCGAGCAGCGTCGGCGGCGGCAGCGGCACGAGTCACCTTTTCGGCGTGAACGGCCTTGGCTTCGGCCAACCGCCCAATCGAGTACATGTCGGCCTCGCGTTGCACGCTAACCAACTTATTTTGGGCCTGCTGCTGATTCGCGGCCAAATCAGCGAGCAAGGTCTGAAATTCGGCGTTCTTAGACTCGCGGATTTCTTGAATTTTGCGGTCTTTTTCCTTGCCCAACCGCTCGCGCTGCTTGGCGTTGACCAGCACGGCTTGCTCAGCGGTCTGGCGCTCCTTGATCGCAGTCTCAACCTTTTGGTCAAAACTGGGCTTGGGTGTCAGGATTTGGCTGATTTCAATGCCCGTCGGTTTCAACCGACTGTTCAGAGTGTTCTTAGAAAGCGAAGTAGCCTTGGAATAGGTCGAAGGATCAGCAGCTTGCAGGAACGAGTACCGCCCAAATTCGTCACGCAGCACTTCGCGCGAGTGGGTCAGTACCGCTTTACCTTTGTAGGCGTCCCCGCGACCGTGCTGCTCGATGATGACATCGGCTTTGGCGGCGTCCAACTGGTAGTGGATTTCCAGCTTGCCGAACCAAAAATTGGAGCCGTCGTTCGCGCGCACCGTCAGCCGCCGGACTTTGTTGGGCGGGCGGCCGTCAGCCGAACGCAGGTCATCGAGCTTGCGCTCGTCGCTTGGATCGCGATCGCCCTCCATAGTCAGGATTTGTGGGCGAATATCTAGCGTTTCTACCCGCTGAAACCACGGAAAATAGCCGACCGTACCTTGTTCACGGATGACTCGCCGTTCAGCGCCAAACAACACTACGCCGGTGGTGTTGTAGATGACGGCCACTTCGCCCGGCTCGATTTCGAGCAGTCCTGCGCCACCCGAGCCCAGCCCGAAAACAATCACCGCCATCGCGATAATCGGCAAAATCCAACGCGAAAAGGGAAAGCTTTTGGTCTGGTCTATGCGCTCTTGCAGTTGTTTGCGCAGCTTTTCGGTCGGGTCATCGCCGCCGTCAGCGGGATCAGGCGGGTCGGGATTCTTGGCCATGGAAGCCTCTCGGTGCAATTGCAGCGCGCCAGCGTAGCACGACCTTCAACCTGCTGTCGTCAGTCCGATCCAGTGGCAGCATTGCTGTCGATAATTCGGACTCCAGCCGCACGCATCGCGTCGATCGCCAAGTCGCCGTCGCCGGGTGCTAGGTTGACCGCACGGCAACCATCGACGATCAGCGTGGTGGCAAAACCCAAAGCGATGCCGTCCAATGCCGTGAATTTGACGCAGTAATCGGTGGCTAGCCCCATGACGACTAGCTCGGTCACTGCGCGCTGCCGCAATGCCAGGTCGAGTCCGGTGGACTGGCGGCGGCCGTTGTCGAAAAAGCCTGAATAGCTGTCCACAGTTACGTCCCGACCCTTGGGGAACACCCCAACATGGTCAGGCAGGCGCAACTCCCGATGCAAGCGAGCGCCGATGGTGCCTTGAACGCAGTGGTCGGGCCACAGAACCTGCGGCAAGCCATGCAAGTCGATAACCTCGCCTGGGCGGCGATCGGGGTGCTGCGACGCAAACGAGCCGTGGTCGGCTGGATGCCAATCTTGGGTGCACACTACACAATTAAACAACGGAATCAGACGGTTGGCGACCGCCACGCTGGCCAAGCCGTCGGTCACCGCCAAAGCGCCGCCGGGCATGAAATCGTTTTGCAAGTCAACTAAAATGAGGGCGCGCATGGTGATTGTGCCTCTAAAGACCTGACCAATTAAGGCCTTACCGGGGAGAATTCCCCGACAAGACTGGAGCGACGAGACGCCCTGGGCGATCGCTCGCGACCGACAAGGCAAGCAAGGACACGCCGAGCAAATGTGATTTGATCGGCTCTGAAGGGTTCAGAAATCGTCTTCACTGACCTGATTGCGATTCCACGCCGGGATTTCGACTTCGATGTCTTCGCTGCCGTCGGGTACGCATTGGCAAGCCAAACGCGATTGCGGGGTCAAGCCGACTGCGGTGTCGAGCATGTCCTCTTCGCTGTCGTCGGCTGGACTGCAGCTGCGACCGCCGGCACGCACGATGACGTGGCAAGTCGAACACGAGCAAATTCCGCCGCATGCGTGGTCGACGCGCACGCCGTTGTGCATCAAAATGTCCAGAAGCGAGCCCGCTTTGCCATCGCGACCGTAGGGCAAATCCTGCGGGTTGACGGCGATGACTTTAGCCAAACCGCGCAGGGTGACGCGAAAGGGCGTGCTGGCAGGGGCGATGGGTGCACTGTGCTGATACGGATTGACGCCGGCCATAAACTCCCAAACTCGCCGCTTGCGCCAAAATGGGGGCGGTCGGCGGCCCAAGGATCGGCGGTTTTGGCCCACAACGCAACTCATTTGGCCGACAACGGCATGCGCAAGCCTGCTGCACCGGTCCGCAGGTCGTGGTACAACCGTCGCTCTGGCGCACGCCTTGTAGCCGCAACGGAATGTCATGACGCTGTTTGACGCCATCCTGGACGAAGTGTTGCTCGACAACACCATGGCCGTCGGCACCGCGCTCATCTTGACGCTCGCGCTGACCCGCGCTGTGGTGCCCAAGGATCAGCGGCGAACCCGCGGCACCGTCATTTTGTACGGTTGTCACTGCGCTCTGATCCCGATTGCGGGTTGGTTTCGCTACAAAACTTCAGCAGTAGCTGCGGTTGTCGCGGGTGTTGCCGCCGATGGCTCTGCTGCCGCCACCTACGAGTTCGTCCGCTTGGCTGTGCTGGTTTTGGCCGCTATGTCGTCGATTGGCATGTCCAGTCAGGTCATTTTTGACGTCATTTTGCCGCGCATTCGCCTGCCAGCACCGCGGATCTTGCGCGACTTGTTGACGGCGGCGGCCTCTATTGTGGCCGTCTTTGCGGTTGCCAGCCGCATGGGCTTCAACCTGTCGGGGATTATTGCGACTTCGGCGGTCGTCACGGCGGTCGTCGGGTTTTCGTTGCAAGACACTTTGGGCAACATTATGGGCGGGTTGGCCCTGCAAATGGACAACTCCATCGGCGTCGGCGACTGGATCAAAGTGGGCGACGTCGCTGGCCGGGTCACCGAAATTCGCTGGCGTTACACCGCAGTCGAGACGCGCAACTGGGAGACGGTGATCTTCCCCAACTCGCTGTTGATGAAAGGCCAAGTGGTGGTCTTTGGGCGGCGCTCTGGTCAGCCACCCTATTGGCTGCGCTGGATCTATTTTACTGTAGATTCAAGCCATACGCCGGCACAGGTGACGACCGCGGTTATCGAGGCGCTCAAAGGCACGCCCATCGAGCGCGTAAGTGCTGAACCGCCGCCGCAGTGCATCCTGATGGATTTCACTGACTCCGGTTGCAAGTACGCCGTCCGCTACTGGTTAACCGATATCGCTGTGGTTGACCCCACCGACTCCGCCGTGCGCACGCGAATGTACTTTGCGCTCAAGCGCTTGGGCATTCCGATGAGTGTGCCGAGCCAGCACGTGTTCATGCACGATGCCTCGCACGCCCACGCCGAAGATGAAGCAGGCCGCGAGCACGCTAAACGCTTGCAGATATTGGAAAAGTTGTACATTTTCGGCGACTTGTTACCAGAGGAGCGCGATATCATCGCCAAAGGGCTCAAGTTTGCGCCGTTTGCCACCGGCGAAGCGCTGACCAAGCAAGGCAACGTCGCCCATTGGTTGTATATTATCGTCCAAGGCGAAGTTTCGATTCGTATTACCGTCGAAGGCGGCATGGAGCGCGAAGTCAGTAAGCTGCGCGGGCCTTGTTTTGTCGGCGAAATGGGCCTGCTGACCGGCGATCCGCGCACTGCCACCATCGTCGCGATGTCGGATATCGTATGCTACCGCTTGGACAAAGCGGCGTTTCACACCATTTTGGAAATCCGGCCGTCGCTGGCGCAGACCTTCGCCGAGATGCTGGCGCGTCGGCGGGTGGAGCTTGAAGCCGTCAAGGAAGGCCTGAGCGCCGATGCCAAGGCCAGACGAGTGGCGGAAAGCAGCACCGAGGTGCTGGCGCGAATTCGCGATTTCTTTGGCCTTTAGGAACTGTCCTCAAATAACTCGATCGATCTGGGCAACACAGGAGCGGCGAGTCGGCCTTTCAGGACGCGAGCTTAGCGACCAACAAAGCAAGCAAACGGAACCAGTCCCACAATGACCTATTGTGGGACAGTTCTTTAGTCGACAAGTAGCCCCAATTGCGCTTTAAACACGGTAGGATCGCTGGTCGGCAATTCACACACTCCGTGGCGACAGACGTAAGCGGTGACTTGGCCGCCCTTGGCTACCTTGTCCACGACTAGCGGTGTCAGCTTGGCCAATTGTTCTTGAACCGCACCCTCTTGCACGTGCAGAATCACCCGATGCGGGCCGAAATTGGCGCGCAAAACTTGTAACAATGGCTCGGTCACCGTCAGTGGCGCGCTTGCCGGGCGCACCAGTAGGACTTCGCGCATCGGCCACGCGTTGGACTCGACGCCGAGCAGCATTTCGGTGAGCACAAACGGGTACTGGGCCACGCGGCCGGCAAAAGCCTGCCACAGCGCGGTCATTTTGCGTTGGTAACTCTGGGCGCCAGTCAACGCGTGCAACCGCACCAAATTATTGGCCGCCACCGAATTGCCAGCAGGCTCGGCACCGTCGCGATCGGGCTTGGCGCGGGCCAGCAACACTTCGGCGTCGTCGGGGGTGCTGAAATAGCCCCCATGGCCCGAATCGGCGAACCGCAGGTCGGTCTGCGCCTGCAACTCCATCGCGTGCGCCAGCCACTGCACATCGCCGCTGGCCTCGTGCAGGTCCAGATACGCCTGAGTCATGAACGCGTAATCATCTAGAAAACCAAGACCTTTAGCCGTGCCATCCACCCACGATCGCTGCAGGCGGCCATTGCTGCGCAATTGCGTCCACACAAACGACCCTGCGCGCTCCGCCGCCGTCAGCCAACGCGGTTCGGCCAGCAACCAACTGGCCCGGGCCAAGGCCGAAATCGCCAGCCCATTCCATGCCGGCAGCACTTTGTCGTCGCGCAACGGCGCAATGCGCAGAGCTCGCGCTTGCCGCAATTTGGCCAAGGCCGCCGTCAATCTAGGCACCAATTCGGCTTCAGTTTGTTGTTCCTGGCTGGCCAGCTCGGCGTGCGATTTGCGCAAGTGCAAGATATTGCTGCCCTCAAAGTTGCCGTGCCGACTGCAGTTGAACACCCGCGCCAGCAAGTCGCCGTCGGCTTGCCCCAGCACGCTGCGCAGTTGCTCGATGGTCCACAAGAAATACAGCCCTTCTTTGCCTTGCGAATCGGCATCCGTAGCCGAATAGAAGCCGCCCAAAGGGTGCTGCATTTCGCGCAATAAGTAGTCCAAGGTGTCTGCAATCGTGCGGCGCACAAAGGGATCGCCAGTGATTTGCCACACATCAAGGGCGCCCATTAGAATAAGACCTTGGTCATACAGCATTTTTTCAAAGTGCGGCGCAAACCAGCGCGCGTCGGTGCTGTAGCGGTGAAAACCGCCGCCGACTTGGTCGTACATCCCGCCGCGCGCCATTTGCACCAGCGTATGGTGGGCCATCTGCAGCGATTGGCGGTCGCCGGTGCGCAAGTAGTGACGGCACAACAGCGACAGCGGCACTTGCGACGGAAACTTGGGCGCGCCTTGTCGACCACCTTCGGTCGCATCATAGCTTTGCGCCGAAACTGCCACTGCGCGGTCAATGGCGGCGCGGGTTGGCACGTCGCCCGCTGCACCAGTCGCGGTCAGTTCTTCGGCGATGTGCGACGCAATCCGCTGACCATCGCGAACAACGCCACTGGGATTTTGAGCCCAAGTCGTGGCGAAGTGCTTCAGAATCGTGGCAAAACCGGTGCGCGCCCCGCGATCGCCGTCATGGGCTGGAAAATAAGTGCCGGCAAAAAACGGCAGGCCGCGAACCCCTGTCGTTTCACTGGGATCGGCGGCTAAAAACACGCTCATCGGCCAGCCGCCGTGGCCCGTCATCGCCTGCACAGCCGCCATGTAGACGGCGTCGACATCGGGGCGCTCTTCGCGGTCGACTTTGACTGGCACATACAAGCTGTTGAGGAGTGACGCGATAGGCAAGTCCTCGAAACTCTCGTGCTCCATGACGTGGCACCAGTGGCAAGTCGCGTAGCCAATCGACAAGAAAATCGGGCGATTCAGCTGGCGCGCTTCGGCAAAGGCCGCCGGACCCCATGGCCGCCAATCTACCGGATTGAAAGCATGCTGGCGCAGATAGGGGCTGTTTTCGAGCAGCAATCGATTGACATAGTTGGCTTTACTTCCTTTGGGTGCCACGGGATCGGGGTGCTCGCCGCCGGTTTTGTGCTCTTGGCCACCAAAGTGGCGCGTACGCGGGGCAAACTGGGCGGGCAGGGCAGCAACAGCCGACTGCAAGGCCGACGCAATCTCGGCAGGATGCGGTTGCGAATTGGGGTGCGGGTACATGGTCCTTCCTTGTGCGGGTAGTGGCGGCTGCTTGGCGTTTGCGGTCGATGGCGGACTCGATTGGCGACAATTGACGGTAGCGACCGCGCAAAGTACTAGAAGTATCAGGATTTTAGGCGAATGGGGCATGATAACCCTTCAAGTGGCTCGCTCGTCGCCAGCCAAGCGGCGGCTAGCGCGGTCGCCGACGATTTGGCCATGCAGACTGGCCAGGGTCAAGGTGGATTGGCGACCGCGATCCCCCGCTTTGGGCGCATCTCGGCGTCACTGCGTCATTTTTCTGTCAGGGACGTACGAGAGTACGCCCCTGACAGAAAAGCTCCTTGCTCCTTGTCGAGCGACAGCGAGCGACAGCGAGCGACAGGGCACTGGCATCCCAAATCGGGGGTCGCGGGGAATTTCAGGCGATTCTCCACCTTGCGCGATCCGCGGCAAAACAAATAAGCTCAGTGCCCCACGGAGGCCATCATGCCGAACTGTTCTCCTCGTCTTGCCCTCGCCAGCAGTCTGACCGCGTTCGCCCTCGTGGCTAGCGCCTGCGCATCCTCCTACGGCGGCGGTGGCAGTGGCGGCGGAGGTGGCAGCAGTCTGCCCAGCGGCACAGCCGGAAACGACGCCTCGCCGTGCAACCCAGCCAGCCAAGCCCAAGGCTGTCTCGGCTTGACCAACGCCAAAATGACCTGCGACCCCGCGACCAGCAAGTGGAAAAGCGACGGCGCCTGCCCGACCGGCAAAACCTGCCAAGAGAGCACCGTCGGCGGCACATTGACCGCAGTATGCTCCGATCCACCGGTCGCCAGTACAGATGCGAGCGTCTCCAGCGACACCACTGTAGGCATTGACAGCGTCAGCCCGAGCGGCGATAGCGTCAGCGGCGCAGATAGCACCAGCGGCGCAGATAGCACCAGCGGCGGCGACACCACCGTCATCCCCGATGCGCCAATTGGGCCAGACACACCGACCAGCGGCGACACCCCCACCTGCTCCCCCACTTGCGCCGGCAAGGAATGCGGCGACAATGGCTGCGGCGGCCAGTGCGGCAAGTGCCCTAGTGCCGCGCCCAACTGCGTCGAAGGCGCCTGCTTGGCCACTTGCAAACCGAACTGCACCGGCAAACAGTGCGGCGACAACGGCTGCGGTGGTTCGTGTGGCACCTGCCCCGCCAACGCCACAACTTGCGATTTGGGCAAGTGCATTGGCGATTGTCAGGCCCAGTGCGCAGACAAAGCCTGCGGACCCAATGGCTGCGGCGGGGTGTGCGGCAGCTGCGGCCTCGGCAAGACCTGCTCCAGTCAAGGCCAGTGCAGCGTCACCGGCCCGACTTTGCCGGTCGGCTCGTCCTGTTGGGGCAAAACCACTCTGTGCGCCACTGGCTCGCAGTGCATCGTCAACAGCGGCGCGACCGATGCGATTTGCTACAAGGACCAGCTCGCCGGGGCTACCTGCGGGGCTGGCAAAGGCCTGTGCGACACCAAAAGCACATGTCTATACACCACAAAATCCAAAGAGTTGCTCCTGTGTTACAGCAATTTGCAAGTCGGTAGCTCGTGCAGTGAGTACGGCCAAGGCCTGTGCGGCGACGCCACCTGCCAATGGACGGCAACGCCACCGGTATCCAAAAAGTGTTACGCCGGCGGCGGTTTAGGGGCGCAATGCGGCGGCGTTGGCATGGGCCTGTGCAATGCCGGTTTGGACTGCATGGCCGACAGCAAGACGGCGACCACGGCGTCCTGCATGGCCCAAGCCGCGGTGGGCAAGGCCTGCGGACCCGGCGTCGGTGGTTGCCAAGACGGTAGCGACTGCGTGTGGGCCACGTCAGCCCAAACCGCGGCGCTGTGTGTGCCACCTGGCACGGCCGGCGAAGAATGTGGCGTCTTTGGCAAGTCGACGGCGTGCGTGCCTTGGTACTCCTGCATCGGCGACACCAAAGACCAAGGGGCTCCGCGTCACTGCCAACCGATCCGCAAGGCCGGCCAAACCTGCGGCTACGGCGTGGGCCCCTGCGCGTTCACCCTTGCCTGTGTGGCGGAATCGGCCACGGCCACCACGCTGACGTGCTTACCCGCAGTCGGCAAAAACGGCGTGTGCGGCTTCGGAATCGGCGGCTGCGTCAATGGTTATGGCTGCAAGTTGGATGCCGGTGGCAGCAAGGGCAGTTGCGTCGACATCTGCGAACTCAACAAGTTCTACGGCGACGGCGAATGTGACTCAGGTTGCATCGAGCCCGACACCGATTGTTTCTAACCTGTATACCACCAACACCGTTGCCTCCATCGCCTCCGTCGCCGCCGCGCAGTGGGACGCATTGGCCCATCCGGCCGGAAGCGAGTTCAATCCGTTTGTCGCCCACGCCTTCTTGTTGGCCCTGGAGGGGTCCGACTCGGCAAGCGCTGGCACCGGTTGGCAGCCTTGCCATGTGACCTTGCGCGACGCTGCCGGTGGGCTGGTCGGTGTCGCACCGTGCTATCGCAAAAGCCATTCGCTGGGAGAGTACGTTTTCGACCAGGCGTGGGCCGAGGCGTTTGGCCGTGTTGGCGGCCGCTATTACCCCAAATTGCAGGTGTGTGTGCCCTTTGTCCCGGCCACCGGACCGCGTTTGTTGGCGGCGACTGCTGTACGGCGAGCTGCGTTGCTGCAAGCTGTGCGCGACCATTGCCTAGCGAGCGGGGCCTCGTCGGCGCACCTGACCTTTGTGCCCGCACAACACGCCAGCGAGGCCGATGCCGGTTGGTTGGCGCGAACTGACCTGCAATTTCACTGGCATAACCCGGGATACGCCAGTTTTGAGCAGTTCTTGGCAGAATTGTCGCACAGCAAGCGCAAGCAAATCCGCCGCGAACGTGCGTCGGTGGCCGCTGCCGGCGTCACGATTCAATGGCTCAGCGGCGCAGAACTGCGTGAACACCATTGGGACACGTTCTTCGCCTTTTATCAGGATACCGGCGCCCGCAAGTGGGGTCGGCCTTATCTGACGCGGGCGTTTTTCAGCCTGCTCAGCGCCGCGATGGCCGAGCATGTGGTGCTCATGCTCGCTTACCGCGATAGCCAGCCGATCGCCGGCGCGCTCAACCTGCGCGGCTCGCATGCGCTGTTTGGTCGCCACTGGGGCGCCATCGAACACGTGCCGAATCTGCATTTTGAGGCCTGCTACTATCAAGCGCTGGACTACGCGATTGCCCACAAGCTGCCGCGGGTGGAAGCCGGCGCGCAGGGCCCGCATAAGCTGGCGCGCGGGTATTTGCCGGTCGCCACCCATAGTTTGCACTTCTTGGCTCATCAGGGACTGGCGGCGGCGGTTGCGGAATACCTGCACCACGAGCGCAGTCAGGTGGCGGTAGAGCAGGCAGTGCTAGCTGACAGAGCTCCGTTTCGGGCGGTGACGGCTGGACACGCCGATGAACCGTAGCCATGACAGACGAACCGCGGTTGCCCCAATTGGGTCGGCGGACTGGGAGCGTGTCGGAGTATTCCGACTCGCTCCTAGCGCCGTGTGGCTAGACGGCGGCAACTGTCTGAAACTGCACGGATTCACTCCGAGCAGTTCTGGGACAGTTGAGAATAGTTGACTGGCTAGGAGCCTGTCGGAGCGTAATAGATTCATTATGTATAACCTGATAGACATTTCACAACCGATTGATTTCCGACAGGCTCCTAGCCAAGTCTAAGCAACCAAAGGACTTCGATTTCTGCCGGGGCTGCGTATCGCCCTTGCAGCCGACCTAAACCTCCACTACTCTTGCCGCTTGATGTGAAACTCGGCAACTCTAGGTTCGTGCACGCTTTTACCCAAATGACGCCTACGACTACGCAACAGAGAAACGCGCCATGGCCACCGATCCGTACCGCGCCAAAGCAATGCTGTTGCGGCAAACCGTTCTCGCTGGTCACGGCGTCGTCGCCCCTGCGGTGCGCTCCGCTGCCGCCGCCAATGCGGCCATCGCCGATGAGCAAATCGCCCAGTATGTCGCCCAAATTCACCGCGATGCCCTGCGAGTGACGGACGCCTCAGTGGATGCGCTCAAGCAAAACCACACCGAAGATGCCCTGTTTGAATTGACCGTTGCCGCCGCCACCGGAGCCGGAATGCAGCGCCTCGACATCTTGTTGGCCCTTTTGGAGGACGAATGCGCCTGACCACCATCGACCGCGGCGACCGCATGGTCAACAAGCTTTTCTTGCGCTTTGTCGGCTGGAGCAGTCGGCGCGCAGCCCCCGGCGTCCTCAAAACCTTGCACTATCGCAGCAGTTTTTGGGGCCGACCGTACAGCAGTCTGTTGCACGACGTCATGCGCGGACCTTCGGACTGGACCGCCGGTGAGCGCGAACTGTTTGCGGCATTTACTTCGAGTTTACTCGCTTGTCGCTTTTGAACAGGTGCCCACGGCGCGGTCGCGTCGCATTGGCTACCCGAGGCCACCGTGCAGGCTGTGTTGAAGGACTGGCGCACCGCTCCGGTCGACCCCAAGCTGCGAGCGATGCTTGGTCTGCTTGAGACCATGACGCTGCGACCTGAAGCGCTGGACCAGGCCGCGGTGCAGCAAGTGCGGCAGGCGGGTGTCAGCGCGGCGGCAATTCGCGACGCGGGCTACGTATGTGCGCTGTTTTGCACGATTACGCGGCTGGCCGATGCGCTTGATTGGGATGTGCCCGAGGACTTTTCGGCATCGCGGGTCTCGCTGGTCAAGTTTGGCTACAAGATGCCGCCGTTTTTGTAGCAAACCTCAAACCCGCTCGCGCAACCGCTCGGCGAACTGCTGCCACGGCAGCGCCGTCACCCCACCGGCCATCGGCCGCTCGACGTCCACTGTGCAACCGATAACCGACTCACCGCCCTTGCTGCACCACTATCTCCACCTCGACCACCAGCCCATTGACCACAGCCTGTTCAGGCACGATCAGCGCCCGCCGCAACTCGCCACACACCACTTCCATACCCGTCACCGCCACCGTATCGCGCACGAAACCGCTCGACCACGGCACCCGCACGGTCCAGCCACCGGTCGGCCCGGGCTTGGCCACTGCGCGCCACAAGTGGCCGTGCGCGCCCACCTTTAGCCGCACCTCGACGGCGACTTGCGCCTGCCCCTGACAGCCGCCGCCGCGCACCTGCGCTCCAGTCACGCGCTCAAACACCTTGGCCCCCTGGCCGCCACTGACGTGCACCAAGCGAAAGTTGGGTCGATGCTTGCAGGCGCCGTCGGGACTGGTGCTGCCCAGACCCTCATGCAGCGCCACCGCATTGCTGCAGGCCCCCGCCGTCGCCCAAGCGGTGGTCCCATCGGCATTCTCGGTGGCATACAGCGCGGGGTCTTGGCCCAGCGCTTCGGCGTAGGCGCGCAAGGCCGAACGCGCCAACGGCGTGGTCAACCAATAGCGGACGTTGTGGTGCTCCAGTAGGGCCTCGATTGACTCGCTGTCGTCGGCCAGATGGGCGCGCAGGCAGGCGTTTAGTCCTGCGGTCTGGTTGGGCGCAATCAGCGGGCTGCACACGTTGGCCATCCGCCCGACCACGCGGATTTCATGCCCCAATGCCCAACTGGCCACCACGGTCCACGGTCGGCGGTCTTGAGCCGCTGGCGGTTCAGCGTGCCCCTTGAGCCAGGTCAGTGCCTGCCACACCGGCAGCCGCTTGGCCAGCGGCAGCGAACGGCCATCGAGGTCTGCAACCCCGACAACGACGATCACCGCCGTCAAGCCAAACGCCACCTTGCGCCACGCGGGGCCGTGCGCCGCCAGCGCCGCGAACGCCCAACCCAGCAGTACCGCAAGCGGTAGCGCTGTCAGCGTCGCAAACCGCAGCTGCACTAGAGTCAGGCCAAACGTCACAGCCAGCAACGCTGCCCATACTTGGCGGTCGCGTTCGGTAGAGGTGCCGGCCGTGTGCCGCAGTCCAAAAAAGACCAGCGCCGGGGTGGCCAAGCCCAGCCACGAGGCGACCGCCAGTCCTTTGCTCCAACTCACTTGCCATAGGGGCATAGATTCATTGATCAACACCACGTAGCTCTGGCCACTGACAAAGTCACTACCGCCGAGTAGTGCCCGCCGCAACGGCCCAACCACCGCAAGCGTCAGGGCGACGGGTACCGCGGCGTAGCCAAAACAACGCAGTTGATCGGTGGCAAAGCTGGCCGCGCTCAAGGCCACGGCTGCGAGGGCCAGCAACAGCGGCTGCAGCCAACTGGGGGCGTGGGCAACCATCGCGAAATTGGCGCCAAACGGTGACAGCCACGCCAAAGGCAGGGCAAACGCCGCGGCGAGCGCAAACACCTCGGCAAGCCCGCGCGCCGCCAACCGTCGCTCACCTTCGGGCACCAGTGCCACACGCAACACGGCAACACCGCCGACAAGCCCAACGGTCAGCGCTGAAGACGGCCACAACCACACCGGTGCCGCGACCAGCGCGGCAGTCGAAAAAATGACGTGCCAACGCCGTTGGGCAGGCGGTCGCGCCAACGCCAGCAGGGCATGGATAATCGCGAAAACAACCAATGGTTCCAGGGCGTGATGGTCTACTTTTCCCGCTTGGGTGTAGTTGTGTAGACCGCCGTGCACCATCACCGCCAAGCCCGCCACCAGGCCCGCAAACGGCGCCTGAGTCGGCGGGGCCAACTGCATCGCCACCCGCACTGCCAAAACCGCAGTCAAAGCCGAACACACCGCAACCAAGACCATGCCAGCCAAGGCTGCGCCATCGAGGTCGCGCCCCGTCAGTGGCGTAAACAAGGCTGCCAGCGCATCAAAAGCCGGCGGCCACACAATCCAGTTGCCGTTCGGCGCATGGGTCCACGGGTCGTACCACGGCAACGCGCCGTTGGCCGCCTGGCGAATGCGCTCGGCATGCAGCCACGAATCGCCGCTGACCAGCCACCAGTGGCCATCGCGATGCAACTCAGGCAGATGGCGCAGACGAAGCAGCAGGGTGCCGATAGCCGCTGAAACCGCGATACTTAGAGCAAGCCGACCGCGCACCGGCCGGGGCTCCAGGCCAACCTGTTGCGCATCCGCGGGGTCCACTTGGGGCTCAGGCTGGTCGCTCATCGTGTGCTCATGGTGCGGCTACCGTGCGGCGACGGCGCGCTTACGGCGATTCGGCGTCATAGGGAACCAAAAACGTCAACGATGCCGCAATCATAGTGGAATGGTTGCCGACCGCGTCAACCGCCATCGACAAGTCAAAGCCCATTTTTGGGGTCCGCCAGGCCAGACCTCCGCACACCCAATGGCGGGTCGGCAGGTTGGCGACGATTTGGTCGAATTGATAGCCAGTACGCAACTGCAAGCCCTCTTGCCCAAACTGAAACGTCAAGCCCGCGCGGTAGCTTGGGCCCGTTGCCGAGTCGGCAGGCAAGCTCTCGCCATTGCCGGCACCCAGCGACGCTCCCGCTTCGCCGACCAATTGTTGGCCGATGAACCCGACGGCCAATCCCACTCGCCGCGGGGCGATGCGGGCATCCAACTGCGCCACATTGCGCAACACCGCGCCGATGCGAAACACTTGCATGCCGACAATGGCGCCGATGTCGCCGGTCCAGCCTGAAACCGCAGCCTCACTGCCGCGATTCGCCGCTAGATACCGCGCCGTGCCACCCAATAACAATTTGCCTGCGTCGCTTTGCCCACCCACCGACAAGCCCAGGCGCAGGTCGTGGCCATCGCGCACCGGCGCCGACGCGGTCCAGCCCATTTCTTTGGCATAACCAACGCCTGCTGCCAACCCCCACGCCGATGTGGAGTCGACATAGCTCACAAAGGGAGCCCCGGACGCAGCGTGTCCGGCGCGGGCAAAACCGGCTTCAATGACGCCGTGTTGCACCTGACTCATGCCCGCGGGATTGCCGTAAAGCGCGCCAGCCCCGGCGCCGGCTGCGACTTGGGCATCGGCCATACCCAGTGAAGCGCCGCCAGCACCGGCAGGTCGCCAGGGGCCAAATGCGCACAGGCCCAGCCAAGCCAAAGCCAAGCAGCTGAATTTGAGGCTAATTTGAAACACGATTGTGACACTGTTGCGACGGCTTTGACTTGCCGCCTTTGTGCAGCCGATGATCAAACCACTGTTGCCCTCTTTGTCGAGTATTTTGGCAAAACTGTTTGGGGTTGCGGCCAATCAAACGGCGACCAAGGAGTGGGACATCAGCCTGCTCACCTTTGAGGCGGACGGCCAAAAGCTACTTGACGTGCCAGTGGTCCAGCCGCTGACGACCGACCTTGCCCACGCCATCGCGGTTGCGGTCAACGGCCAATTCGTCATCGCTGGCGTCGCCACCACCAAGACCGGCAGCGATCAGACCGTCGTGCGTTTCGATGCCAAGGGTAGTCTGCTCTCGAGCGGCCCCATCGTGGGATCGTCGGCCAAAAAGTGGACTGGCGCATTTGCACTCAAGGGCGGCGAGGTGTTGCTCGGCGGCGACCAACGGGTCACTCGCATCGACGCAGCAGGTACACTGGTGTGGGGGCGGGTGGTGTCGTCAATCAACGTGCACGGTTTTGCAGAACTCAGTGACGGCGGGTGGATGGTGGTTGGCACCTCGGGAACCCAATTGGGGGCCGCGCGCTTGGCTCCCAACGGCGTCAAGTGGTGGCTCCAGAGTTGGGGCGGACCCATGGGGGATCAAGGATGGGGGTTGGCCCTGCTACCTTCCGGGGCGATGGGCCTTGCTGGCGGCAACTGCACAGAAGGCAAGGGCTACTCCGACGCGTGGCTGTTCCGCACTGACGCCTTTGCCAATCCCAGCTGCACCGAATCGGGCATCTGCGCCAGCAAAACGGCAACCGGCTGCGACGACAGCGAGTTTTGCAACGTCAACACCTGTGCAGCGGCCACGGGCTGTAAAACCAACAAGCTGTACGGCAATCCGGTGTGCGGGGACGGAATGAAGTGTACCGATGCTGGCGTTTGCCAATAAGGCAGTGCGGCGATCATCCGCAGCCGGCGAAATTTTGAGGCCAAATTGAAGGCCGGTCACGGCACTACTGGGCCGGCTTCTTGTTTGCCGCCTTCTTGCAGCGCGTGATCAATCCGCTCCAGCCTTCTTTGTCGAGTATCTTGGCAAAACTCTTGCGATACGCCTGTACTTGGCTGGCATCATCGACGACTAAGTCGTACACGAACCAACGACCATCGGCGGCCAGCAACGCGTAGTTGACGTCGGCGGTCGTTTTCTTCACCGTGATGCTGGTCTGCACTTCCATGCGGCCAGCGCTCAACGCCTTAGTGGTGCCGTAGCTGACCTCAACCGGTGAGCCAGGCTTAAAGCGCTTGACGTAGGTGTTTTGGACCATTTTGGCGACTAACCCTATAAATTCCGTCCGTTGTGCAGCCTGCAGGCCGTCCCAAGTGGGCGGAATCGTTTGCCGCGCCATTTCTGAATAATCGAGGGCACCGTCCAGTTCCTTGCCAATTTCTGCCTGCAAAGCTTCCAAAGCTGTCGAGGACTTAACCAGGGCGTCCAACCGCACATGTAGGCGTTCAATGAACTTTTGCGCGGTTTCGCTTGGAGCCGCGTTGGTTTTGGGCTTGACGACTGGGGCGGCGGTCGCGGCAGGTGGTGTTGGCGTCGGCTTTTTGGCCGCGTGGGCGGCCTGTGGCGTCCAAGTGGAAACCAGCGAGAAAATCACGCCGGCAGCGAGGCAAAATATACGATTCACGTCCACCACTTCCCATCCACGGAACAACTGCCGCGGTCAGGGCGCCAACGCCAACGGCCAACTGTGGATTCAGCGCAACTCAAGGCCAATGCCCATTCAAAGCTTGCCCACAGGCGGCAGCACCCGCAGCGTCGTCAGTTCCATACCGACCAAGCGACTGAGCCCCGCCACCGCCAGATTGTAGGTGAAAATCGCCTCTGCATGGGCCAAACGCCGCCGCACAAACGACTCCATCGCCCGCAACACTTCGGAATATTCGCCAAAACCGTCGTCGTAGGCCTGCGTTTCCACCGTCAGCAGACCGCGCGCCGCTTTGAACGCCTTGTGCTGCACGCTGATCATCGCCAGGGCATCGGTCATCTCGCGCCACGCTTGGCGGACATCGACGCGCAACTTGGCGCGCTCGCCATCCAATTGCAGTTGCGCTTGGCGCACATCCAGCCGCGCCTGCTCAATACGCTCCAACTGTCGCCAAATGTCCAGTGTCCAGCGCAGCACTAGACCAAGGCCGGTCGTCGCCGCGTTCGACGGATTGGATGCCAATGAATCGGATGACGAATCACGGGTCGGGGCATAGGTAGCCGCGACGCGAACGATGAACAGCAAGTCGGGCCACAACTGATTTTCCGCCGCACTCACTTGCAGCAACCGGGCCTTGACGCCACCGCGCTGGGCCACGTGACGCGGCGAATTCGCCAGCGCTAAGGCTTCTGCGGCTTCGATAGAAATGGGCGCCATCGTTACTGGGGTCAGCTCGCCTGCTGCCTGCACCTCAACTTCATTGGGGTCGCCCATGGCCAGTCGCGCCCCGTCGAGGGCTTGCTGGCGGTTGCGCTCGAACTGACGAAGTTTTTCTTCAATTTCAGCGGCATATACGTTCAGTCGCAGCAAGTCACTCTGATTGAATGCGGGGTCCTCTTCGTCGCGCTGGCGCTCCAGCTTTTCGCGCTGCTCGCTGAGTACTTTGCGAATTTCCTCTGTCAGATCGCGCAGGTCGTCGACAAGAACCAACCCCCACCACGCGCGGCTGAGTTGAAAGCGCATCTCATCTTCGGCCACTCGGACCAAAGTACGGGCGATATCCACACCCTCATTGGCTAACTGTTTGAGAGAACTGAATTTTCCAGCGGTCCACAGCGTTTGGGCCATCCCAATGCTGCCGACCGCCAAAGGGCCGAGATTGGTGAAATCGTAGTCTTCAGTCGGCTCGCTGCCGGTCTTGCCAGGCTTGAGACCGGGTAACACCGAGGCAAAGCCGTTGACCTCAAACTTAGGGTAAAAAACGCTTTGGGCCTCACGTACGCGCGATTGGTACTGCTCTAAGCCAATCCGCGCCGCCGCCATCAACGGCGACCGCTCCAGCGCGCGGTGGTAGCAGGCGTCAAGCGTACAGCGCATCGGTGCAGGCGCTGGTTCAGCCGCAAAGACCGTCGTCGGCCAGCACTGGGTCAACACCAGTCCGCCAACAGCAACAGCGAGCGAGCGCGGCAAGCCCATCTAAAACCCCTGTTTGAGCACGACTTTATCCAGTGTGTGCTGCAACAAGTTCCACGCCGCCAAGTACGGACCCTCGGCGCCCAGCCCGCAAAACGCCGCGTTGCCGCCGACCAGCACATTTTTGTAGCCCGTCAGCGTCGCCAGCGGCGTGGTGCCAATTGTGTGGGCAATGGCCTCGCCGTACCCCGGTTGCAGCTCGGCAGGGTCGATGTCGTCATTGGAGGATTGCTGGCCCCACCCTTGCCACGGCGAGTGGCGCATGACCAAGTGTTCGCGCAAGAACGGCATGGTCTCTTCGATGCGCGCTTGCAGCCGGTCAAGCAGAGATTCCACCCCGTCCGTACCCGCCGCGGCAGCGCTAATTGGCACCCGCATCGCCGCGGTAATCAGCCGCAGTTCGCGCTCTGGCGCCGACGGCCCGACATCGCAATCGACGCCGATGTGAATCAGGTTGTCCTCTTCGAGCGACAGGCTCAAGTCCGCGACCGCAAAAACGTGGCGGCCCATCGCTTCGGGCACCGCTGCTGCGCGCACCACAAAATTGCCGATGAAGGTATGGCAAATCGGTTGCAACATATGGATTTGGTGATGATAGTCGTCATTTTGCGTCTGTTGCGGAATCAGAGCAAAAAAGCGCTTGGGATCGCCATTGCACACCAGCAGATCAAATGAAATCAACTCTTTGCGATCGCGCAGCATCACTTGGGTCGCCTTGCTGCGCTGGATGGTAATGTGCCTGACCACCGACTGCGGGCGCACGTCGCCGGAACCAGCGATCATCCCCGTAAACAGGTCGAGCAACGTGTTAGGCCCCTGATCGAAAGCGCAGCAGCCATGCCACAACTCGGTGATCGCACGGGCAAACGTCGCAGGATAGGGTCGTGCTGGCACCATGCCGGAAGCAAAGCGAAAGGGCGCCTGCACAAAGGCGCGAAACGGGTTGCCGTGCTCAAAACTGGACAGCGGATCGTCAATTGCGAGGTCGTCGCCCAACAGCGGGTATTTTTTGGTCTGGCTTTTGAGCTTGAAGGACTCGAGAAATCCCGACGGAGGCAACACCGGGCGCACATTGAGAACGTCGAGCACCTGACTGTCAACCTGGGTAATATCGCGAAAAAATGTCGAAATAGCCGCATCTTGGCCGACAAATTCGCGCTTGAATTCGCGTTCCGCCAGTTTGGGCTGGGTGGTGACCGCAATCCGCGCTTTGGGCAGCACCACTTGAAATGACGGTTCAAGGCGTCGCGGCAGGTTGCGCAACTGCAAACCCATCGATAATTCGTCGAACACTCGGCGGACAATGCTGCCGCTCAGGCCATAGTTGAGTTCGAGCCGCCGACACAACGTATGATTACTATGAGTGTACAGCGCCCCACTTGGCCCCTGACCGATGACCAATACGCGGTAGCCGCGCTTGGCGCACAGCGCACCGTAGGCGAGGCCGGCCAAGTCGGTGCCTACAATGACAATGCTGTAATGGGCTGAAACTGTGCTCAATTGGCAACGAGACGCGCGGCGAGGTCAGTGGCGCGGCGCGATGGTAGCCGCAAAACCGTTGGCGTGCGATACGCCGGTCTACGATTTTGGCTTGCGATGTGGAATCGCAGTGATAATGACCTCGACGGCCACCCGCGCGGTGAGAAAGGCCAAACCGACACCCGCTGCGATGGTGCCACCCAAGATTGCCACTTCCATTGCTGCTCTCCGCTGGTGCGCGTCGGTGCGCTGCGGGGCAGGGTAGATCGACTGCGGCAGGGATCAAGAATTCTCGGTTTTCAAGAGAACAGAAAGAATTCGCGGTACTTAGGAACTGTCCCGGAATAAGTCATTCTGGGACTGGTTCCGTTTGCTTGCTTTGTTGGTCGCCAAGCTCGGGTCCTGAAAGGCCAACTCGCCGCTCCTATGTTGCCCAGATCGATCGAGTTTTTTGAGGACAGTTCCTTAGATTTGGCTGCTGGTCGCGGATGGGCCGCGCGCGCCGCGCAAAGTAGCCCCAAGTTCGCGGTTGAAATGGTTCAGCGTCGCCGCGTCGACTCCGGAAGCAGCATGCGCGAGGCGCGGTCGCCACACATGGCGAGCATCTTGGGCGGCCGACACCTTTAGCATCACTTCAGCCGCGCCGCAGCGATAGGTCAATTGCACTGAACCATCGGCATCGACTGTAGAATCGGCAAGCCCAAAGCCCGCGATGACGGTGTGGCGCAGTGCGTCTGCACATTTGGCTACGGTCCGGCGGTACTCAACTTCAGCGCCACGTTGCCCAGCCAGTTGGATCTGCCGCTTCCACCCCGCCCGCAAGGCCAGCAATTGCGCTTCATCGTTGCCAGTAGTGCCTTTGGGCTCATCCAGCGTTGCCCGCAGGCGGCGCCACAGTTGCACAATCGCCCGCTCGCTGGCGTGACTGGGCGCGGGTGCCACCAGCACATCGGCAGCAAACCGGGCTGCGTGCAAGGTGTGCCATCCCGCTGTGCCAATTGGGCGACCCAGACGGCGCAATGTCAGGGTCCAACCCTCAGATACAACGTCAATTTCACCCGCGCGCTCGTCCATCCGCCCGATGTGGAGCGCGCCCTGTTGCTCAAGTTGGCGCAACTGCGGCAGTGCCAACAACCCAAAATGGTGCCCGGGTGTATCAATTTGCCACAACGCGGTCGCGGTGACGGGGACAAACTCTGAATCACCGTAAAATTGCCGATACTTATCGAAGATACCCGAACACTTCGCGTCAAATACGCAGTCCGCGCAGCTCGACGGCTTGTGCTTGTCGACTCGTTTGTCCTCGTACTTATTGAAGCCTTCTTGGGTGTTGCCTTGCCCGTCGGCCGCCACCGTTACCGTATCCTGACCGTCGTGATGGATGCGGTGGGCGACGCGCAAGTTGGTGCAATACGGCACGTTGCCAAAGTTCAGATCCCAATTGGGCCCCAAGAGCTCGTCAGCATGCTCCATCAAGCTGTTGAAATGGGCGGTCATATCGGTGTAACGGGCCAGCATGGCGCGCAGTTCGTCATCGGTGCGATCACCCGAATCGCGGGGTCGGACCATGTCGAGGTGCAGGTTTTCCAAGCCATTGGCGGCGGCAACCGCAGCCAGATCAGCGACGTGGCGGTAATTGGACTCCACTACGCACATATTGCCAGTCAACCGCGCTCCGCGCTGCCGCAGGATCGCCAGCGAATCGACGATGCGATCCCACGAACCTACGACCAGCGTGGTGGCATCGTGGTCGCTTCGGTTGCCGCCTTGCAGGGAAAACCGCCAGATCACGCGCTTTTGGGCATCGGCACCGAGGTCATCGAGCACCGCAAAAACGCGATTGCGAAAAGTCTCGCGCGGCGTCATCACCCCATTGGTAAACACCACGATTTCATCAAACTGCTGGTCTACGGCGAAACGCAGAACTTCGAGAAAGCCGCGCTGAATCGTCGGTTCGCCGCCCAAAAGGGTAATCCTCGTCGCACCTTCTGCGCGCGCCACCGCCAATTGGCGCAAGATCGGTTCCAAAAGCAGTTGCGGCGCCCGGCGCTGCTCGCTGAGCTGCCCAGACACGCAAAACACGCAGCGATTGTTGCACAAATGGCCCAACTGCACCTCAACTTGGCGTTGCGGCTGGCGGGCAATGGCGGTGGCAGCAGTGGACTTTGGCGGTTGGTTCATCGGCGGTCACTGGGCAATACACGGTTGCACAGCAGCCTTGCGCCGCTGTCACTTCGGTTTGGCCAGAATAGCGACTTGGCGCTTGCGCACAAGACTACCCTGACAATCGCTCGCAAATTTGCGCGCTTGCCCAATTAGGCCGTGCGCAAGAATTTGCGGATCGATCCGCGATCGGAGCGGAGCGTCGAGTCGGCTGGCAAAGCCCCGAGTTAGCGACCCACCAAGCAATCAATGGGCTGGGGTGCAAAATCACCTTGAATTTGCACGGGCCCTTAGAGCTGTCACGGCGGCCTCCCGCTGGGCAGCTCAATGGCGAATTAGCGAGGGCAGTGGCCGGCAGCCTGCCACCGGCTCAGCACGCTGCGGTTGGGCATGCACGTGCGGCGGCTACACACTTGATCCCAAGCGGCGTCGAGGCTCATGCCGCCATGGCGGGCCAAATAGCCGATTGCCACGGTCGGCGAGCGATTGATGCCTGCGGTGCAATGCAGATAGACGACGCGGCCGGCGCCGACCATTTCGGTTACCGCGTCGACTGCACCCGTCAAGCCGGCCAACAGTGCCTTATCGTCGAAGTCTACAATCGGCTTGCGTTCAGGCACGATGCCCTGGGCCATCAGAAAGCGCCACATCAACGGCCACGCCATGCCACAGTTGGCCAGATCGGCGTCGGTCTGGACGTTGACCAGCCCGGTGATCCCGCGCTTTTGCAGGCTGCCAATGCGTTCAGGCGAAGTCGGACAAGGACCAACCCACAATCCGTCGCTCACTTCGTTGATATCAAACGAAAATTCCAAATTCACCTACGGCGGTGCTGGACGGCTCAGCGGGTATTTTCGGAACCGGACTGACAACCCGTTTCCGTGCCGAATTGCTGACCCAGCCGGTTGATCGCTCGCGACTGGTGAAACAACCCAGAAGCTTCTGACGCAAGGGACTGTCCTCAAATAACTCGATCGATCTGGGCAACACAGGAGCGGCGAGTCGGCCTTTGGGGACGCGAGCTTAGCGACCAACAAAGCAAGCAAACGCAACCAGTCCCACAATGACTTATTCTGGGACAGTTCCTAAAACTGATCAGGCGGGCACGCTAGAACTGGGTGCGGAGCGCAACCAAGCCGCCACCGGGGGTGCGCGCGAGCCGGATGGAAAACGTAGCGTCGTTGATCGGCGCGACCTCATCCATCGCGTTCTTGAGCATCACGGTGCCACCGACAAACGCCGCAGCGCCTGCACCCAACAAGGTCCAACGCACTGTATCGCCGCCAAATTCGTCGAATCGAGTCGTCGCGTCCACCACTAGGGCGCCGATCACCAAAACGCCGCCGCCGATGATGCCTACCCAGGCGAAGGTCTTTTTGCCGCCCGCATCAAACTCATCCAATGTCGGCACTAGGGTCGCGGTCTTGCCCAAGGTCACTTCAAGTTGACCTTTTTGGCCAAAGAATCCAGGCCGTTGCACAATAACACTGTGCAGGCCCGGCGCGACGCTGACGGTGAACTGGTCGCTTTCCCACTCGATATCCATGTCGTCGACAGCCAGACTGGCGTCTTTAGCCAGCTTGACGATCAGCGTGCCGCGGCTGACGATGGGCAGGTTTTGCGCCTCACCGCCCACGATGGTCACTTTGTAGTCGCCCACCTTGCGCCCAGTCTTGGTGCTCACCGCGACCGTGGCATCGCCAGCGGGCGTTTCAACTCTATTTTCACCGATTTTAAGGCCGACGACTTTGCCTTCGCCGCCTGCTGGCTTGATTTCGGCGATCAAATCATCGGCATCGGCCACCAGAACCAGCGTACCCGGAGCAGTTGGTGCGGCCGTTGCTTCCGTAACTGCTGCTGGCGCCGGCACCGCGGCCGGTGGCGGACGACGGCCCTTTTCTGCGGGCGCCGCCAAAACTGGGGTCGCAACGAGGCAGTAAGCTGCGGCTAGGCTCAAAAGTGCCACTAGAGTATGGCGAACTGGACGATACAAAATCATGGAACCTCAGGAGTTATCGAATCATTGCGGGCCGGTAGCTTGGGCATCTGTGCTTGCGGCGGCGGCGGCGGTGGCTTGTTGTTGCCAGCCGTGGCTGGTTGGCGCGCGGCCAACACCGAAGTCCGTTTGGCCAGGCGTTCAGCCAAGTCGGCCAGGGCGGGTTGCCCGCTCAGGTCCAAGCCGTAGCGCTCCAAAATCGTCAGCGGCTGGGCCAGCGCCAGATCGGCGGCCGTCAAGGTATCGCCCACCAACCACTGCCTGCCGCCCAGCAGTTGCTCGAATAGCGCAAGCATTTGGCGAACAATTGTGGTCTCTTCGCGGTAGGCCTTGACGTTCCACTGCTCTGAAGGCTTGCCGCCAATCTCGCGGTCCAATCGAATCAACGCCGGCAGCAGCGCCTCGTCGACCAGATCTTCAGCCATCGCTACTCGTGCGTTTTGCAACGGATCAGGCGGAAACAGCGCCGGTCCTACGGCTAAAGCGTCGACAAAACGGGCAATGGTGCGCGAACCAAAAATCGGCCGGCCCTTATCCGTCACCCACACCGGCAGCTTGCCCAATGGCGACAGCGCAAAGAGCTCAGGCGGCGGGGCGTCGCGATCGCACAAGTTGCTGGCGTAGTCCACCTGCCGCTCGGCCATAAAGGCGCGAATCCGAAAGCAGTACGGACAATCGGCGTAGTGAAAAAGTGTAGCCAAAGCGCGAATCGGGCCGAGCCAGTCGGCGGGGGCGCAAGTGTAACACCAAAACACGACTTGGGGAACATGGGTTGGCTACCCAAACACCACCGAAATTCCCCGCGGCCCCCGATTTGGGATGCCAGTGCCCTGTCGCTCGCTGTCGCTCGCTGTCGCTCGCTGTCGCTCGACAAGGA